>CAYZXN010000375.1:0-5058 GCA_964482425.1 uncultured Syntrophobacteraceae bacterium
TCAGCGAAATCGCCCATCCGGTGATTTTGCGAATCTCGATCTGATCCGCCAGCGGAGTCCAGCGCCAGGCAGCGGCCATACCGAGCAGCACAAGCAGAATCGCAACGCCCAGCCATATTCGCTGGCGCGAACCGCCATCCTTTGATTGACTCTCTTCGGTAATTGTCACTGCCTCTTCGGGTGTATGATAGGTTTCAAGGAAAGTTGTCCGGCTGTAACGGTAATTGTTATGCCACTGATTCCCCGGCTTGGCAAATCACAATGACTCATTTGCCGATATTGCAAACCCCTGTATCAAAGGAGCTTGCTTCACTCCGGAAGCTTCGCCGGTGCAAGCGGTTTTTCACCGCTTGAGCAGATGTGAGTCGCATCGTGATGTGGCTGTCCCGTTTAATAGACAAACCCGTTAAGATGGATTAAAGAAAAAGACACCACCAGAAAGCGGAGGGAAGGCTTATGAGCACGGCTAAAGCGGCCTACACGGCGCAATCGGTTCTCGGTGATGAGGCGATTATCTCTGCGGACTCGCATGTGATGGAGCCTGCCGATCTATGGATCAACAATCTGACGCCAGGTCTCAAGGAAAAATACCCAAAGTTTCCACCGCGTAATTCCCCCGGTGAAAAAGCCGGTGGGTGGGACCCGAGGGCGCGCATTGAAGAAATGGAAGTCGACGGGGTCTCTGCCGAAGTGCTTTATCCGACTTTGGGGTTGCGTCTGTTCGCGCTCGAAGACGCCGAGCTTCAGGAAGCATGTTTTCGCATTGCCAACGACTGGCTTATCGATTACTGCAAGGCTGTGCCGGGACGCCTCGTCGGCATCCCGATGATATCCCTTTACAACCTCAAAAACGGCATCAAGGAACTCGAGCGTTGCAAGAAAGAGGGGCTGGTGGGTTGCTTGATCTGGCAAGTTCCGCCCGAGCACCTGCCGTTCACGAGCGATTACTACGACCCGTTCTGGGAGGCCGCCCAGGACATGAACATGCCGGTTAATCTGCACATCCTTACGGGCTTCAATTACAGCCGCTTCGAGCGCACGGGACTGGATACTTATCGCACCGCCGTGAACACAAAGTTAACCGACGCGGCCAATAGCTTGTTCGATCTGGTGTTCAGCGGTGTGCTGGCTCGCTTTCCCGATCTAAAGTTCGTTTACGTTGAAAACGAGGTTGCCTGGCTGCCGTTCTTCGTCCACGAATGGGATAAGTACTACAAGCGCTTTCGCACAAAGACGCCGTTGCCGTTCATGAAAAAGCTGCCCGGCGAGTACGTCACCGAGCAGGTTTACGCCACTTTCTTCAGCGATCCGACCGGAGGATGGTTGATGGACCACTTCGGGCAGGACACTTTTATGTGGTCCAACGACTATCCCCACGCGGCGTCGACTTGGCCGCATTCACGCAACGTTATTGCCGAAGAGTTAGGTCACTTGCCCAAGGACGTGCTGAGGAAGGTCGTACGCGAAAACGTCATCAAGCTGTACGATCTGAAGATCGATAACGTCAACGCCTAGAATGTAAGCCTGCACGGGAGAGAGGCAGGAGCCTGGCCTGCCTCTTGTCCAACAACCGGGCTGAGCCGGTTGCGCACAACATCGGACTACAGTGATCAGGTAAAGCTTTAGGTTGTCCGCTGCAAGTTCTCTGACGCGAGATTCTATCGCATAGCCGCCGCCCGGACCTGGGCATAGTCGGTCCAACCCTCGAGCACTTTGAGAATGCCGTCCTGCACCAATGTCGTCATCCCCTGCGGCAGCGCTACCTTGACGATCTCCGCCACCGTCGCGCGTACGTGGATGAGCTTTTTGACTTCTTCGGTGACCACCAGCAACTCGTGTAAACCAATCCGCCCTTTGTAACCCGTTTGACGGCAAGCGGCACAGCCGTTGCCACGGTACAAACGAAAACTGTCATCATATGAAATTCCCAATTGAGCGAACGCGGCCTCGCCATAGCCATGCTCGAGAGCGTCAAACTCGTCTTTGGTTGGGTGAAAGGACTCTTTGCATTCCGTACAGAGCGTTCGCGCCAAGCGTTGCGCCAGCACTCCCAGGAGCGCATCGGCGAAATTGAACGGGTCCATACCCATCTCGAGTAGTCGAGTCACGGTTTCGACAGCGCTGTTGGTGTGCAACGTGCTCAGCACCAGGTGGCCGGTTAGAGAGGCCTCGATGGCAACCTCGGCGGTTTCGCGATCGCGGATCTCGCCGACCATGATCACGTCGGGATCGGCGCGCAGGAAGGCGCGCATAGCGGCGGCAAAGGTAAAACCGATTTTAGGGCTGACCTGGACCTGGCGCAGTCCGCGCTGGCTGATTTCGACCGGGTCCTCGGCGGTCCAGATTTTTCGTTCGGGACTGTTGAGCGCGCCTAGCGCGGAATGAAGGGTGGTGGTTTTGCCGGAACCGGTAGGCCCGGCGCACAGAATTAGTCCGTAAGGCTTTTTCAGCAGCTCGCGGAACTCTTTGAGGTTACGCGGTGTCATGCGGAGCTGCTCGAGAGGCATGGGCTCCTCGGCCGCGAGCAAGCGCAGCACTACGTCCTCGTTTGCAACACCGGCCGTCGGGATTGTCGCCATGCGTAATTCGATCTGGCGCTCCTGCAGGCGAAAGCGGATCTTGCCGTCCTGAGGCTTACGCCGTTCAGCGATGTCCAGGTGCGCCATGATCTTCAAGCGGGACACGAGAGCCCGGCGATAAGCTGCCGGAACTCTGAGATACTCAAAGCACCGCCCGTCGACCCGAAAGCGTATGCCGGTGTTGCTTTGGCTCCCCTCCGGCTCGATGTGGATATCGGAAACGCGCTGTTGCCAGGCATCGAAAATGATTTGGTTGACCAGGCGGACAATAGCGCTGTCATTCTCATTGATGAGAGCCTCACCGCGGCTGTCGTTTTGCTCGTCTTCTTCGTCTTTGTCATCGAGCTGTCCGAGGATCGCCGTGACCGACTCGTGCGCTTTGTTTTGATGCTGGTTTGCGCTGATGGTGTTGACATACTTGAGGATGTCCTCGCGCAAGCTTACCGACAAATTGATTTCTTTCCCGGGAAACAGACGCTTGATGTCCTGGATTTTGTCGAACGCTTGGGGATCGTCGATGAGCACGTCGACGCGCTCTGCAGTTACCTGTAGCGGAATCCAAAAATTGCTTTTAAGATAATTGATATTGATCCCGCGCGCGCATTCCGGCATGAGGAGCCGCGCTTCGTCGTATTCCATGAAAGCGCACTGGTAGAACGCGCTCAAGGCTGTGCCAACCTCTCTTTTGCTCAGCCGGCGCTGTTCGATCAAAAGTGTTTCGACCGGACAGTCTCGCCTGCGCGCTTCTGCCATTACGATATCGAGATCCCGTTGGCTCAAGCGCCCCGTTGCCACCAGCGCGTCGAATTTTCCGGGCTTGGAACCAGCGCCATTACTGGCGTGGCGCGACTGCTGATAAAGAGCCTTGATCAACGTGGCCTCGTCGATCAACCCCTTTTCCACCAGGAGCGTGCCGACCTTCTTGCGCGGTTTTTCTTTGCGTTGCTGTTCCAGGACCGACTCAAGCTGTTCCATCGAGATCAGCCCCAAATGCACCAGGAGTTCCCCCAACGGAATATGCCGGCGGTGCTTGACGAGAACCCTGGCCAGATCCGCCGACGATACGAATCCTAACGCAACGCACACGTTGCCGAACGGCACCGTCTGATATTCTTTGCGTTGCGCCGCAAGCCCGCGGGCGATTTGTTCTTGATTCAGCAAGCCTTCGCGCGCCAATAGTTCGCCGATCTTCGGTTTTACAGGTGGTCGCGTCTCTGGGATTGTGCGTCGGCCAAGTTGGTTCATTGGCATTTGAGCCTCGATTCTATATCTAAGAGACAACCAAGTACCGGCTTCGGGTAAGACGACCTAGCGGAGCCGATCCGGTCATGCAGCCGCTTCGCAGCGTTTAAATTCGGTGGGCACGTTTTTAGTGCGAAGCGCACGCGCGATAACGGTTTAGAGGATGAAATGGCAGGAAGGGGCAAGGTCGTTGTATTCCGTTCAGTCAAAAGGCACAAGCTGACTACGCAATCGTCCTGCCATTGCCACGGAGCCTGAAAGTACGGAATTTTGAAGAGGAAGAGGTGGTTCTCTGAAACTCAGGATTGACAAATTCGGTCAGGTTGGTCAGGCCGCCGACATATTTCGCGCTGATTGTTCGTTACAATGTCCGTTGCGGCCCGTCCGGCAAACAGGTGCGGCCGGTTCGAAATTTCATATATATTGAGGATGCAAAGCATCACGCTGCAACGAAATACTAACGTGCGGCGTCAGCACGCCGGCAACGCTGAATCACCGGCTGGGCAGGCTCTGGCCCGGTGAGTTTGAAATTAATCGCCAGGCGGTTTACTAACTCTAGCAGGTCACGGAAAATGCTTCGGCAGCTGCTAAGCAGCGGCAACCACAATGACAACACTGGCTCTCTATTCGCTGGCTGCGCTGATGTACGTTGCCGGCGGCGCCTTCATGAAATATTCACAGGGATTGACGCAGGGCTTGCCGGCCGTGGGTCTCACCGCGCTGTTTAGCGCCGGCGCGCTGATACAAGCCCGAGCCATGCGCGGCGAGGACCTGGGCACCAGCTACGTGTTGGTGTTGGGACTTGAGGCCCTGCTTGCGATCGCCCTGGGAAATCTACTGTTCGGCGAACAAATCTCCGCCCGGGCGGCCGCGGGAGTTGCGCTCGTGGTGCTCGGTATCGTGGTATTGCGTATTCCCTAGGGCATTACATTTCACTCTTGCAACTGGCTGGGTCGACGCTATTCTAATCTACAATGGCTGAACCTAATTATTATCAAATTCTCGGCGTCGAGCGCGGCGCCTCGCACGATGACATTCGTAAAGCTTACCGTAAACTGGCGCGCAAGTATCATCCGGATATCAATCCGGGAAACAAAGAGGCGGAAAGCAAGTTTAAAGAAATTTCGGTCGCCTACGATGTCTTGAGCGATGATGCCAAACGCAAGTTGTACGACGAATTCGGCGAAGCCGGATTGGCGGCGGGTTTCGACGCGGAAAAGGCGCGCAGCTATCAAAG
>CAYZXN010000376.1:0-8797 GCA_964482425.1 uncultured Syntrophobacteraceae bacterium
TACGCCGTGTCGCGGCGAACCTGGGCGCAATGACTGTGCGCCGTGCGATCTCTCCATGCCGGCGATTTTTTCGCTCAACAGCGCCTGAACCTGGTTCATCACCCAGGCACCCGCCAGCCCGGCGATAAAGCCGGCCGCCAACCCCTTGCCGAGCTTGGATTCATCACATGCGGTTTGCATGACTTGAATTTCTCTCTGCCATCCTACTCAACTATCGGCTCGATTTCTTCCGGCGCAAAGAAAAACCGATGGGCCGGCAGACGCAGCGCGCCCAGATCGCGGCCGGGATCTTCATCCACTGTCACCGCCAGATGCGCCTGATTTTCGTAATCCTGTTCGATGGATTCGATAACCGCGGTTTTGCCTTCGAGCGCGATGTCGAGAATGTCACCGCCGGCGCGCGGCCGCAGCCGCACCCGGTCACCCGGCCTGAGCTCGACACCGGCCACGCGCACGCACTCGAGCGGCGGGCGGCTTTCCAAGGAGAACCAGTCTTTTTGATTCATGTCCGCTCTCGCTTTCCAGCCTATCGCAGGCCGCGCAATGCGCCATGCAGTTTTGTCAATTGCTCCGCCAAAGCGGATTCGGTTCGCTCGAGAATCTCGCGCGCGCTGGCATCGCCTTCTCGCACTGACTGTTTTTCTTCATCGCTCAGGGTCAAAACCCGCAACGTTAGCATTTCGTCTATTTCGGTAGCGTCGAAAAAGTCGCCGGCGCTCTCCGGCGCGACCTGGGGATAATCGTAAAGAATGATCGGCGAAGAGAGCATGCAGTCACGCTCGTCCTGGGCGCCGACCAGAACCGGCCACGTGCCGGCGTTGCGGCATGCTTGGGTGGCGTCGCGGTAACCTTCCGGAGGATCGATGACCGACACGAATTCGCCGCCGGCGATCTCGAGAATCGTATGAGTCGAGATCAAACAGCGCGACAATGCGCGCTCACGGTTTTCGCCGTCGCTCTCCGCCACCCGGGTACAATTGCTTATTTGCGCGGTGAGCTTGCACAGCCCATCCCGCACAAACACCACCGAGAGATCGACGGCGCCTTCGATGCGCTCTTGCGCGCGCCGCACACGGGCAGGCCCTGTGCCACCTTCCTGAACATCTTCATCCTGATGACGGGCTGGAAACTCGAAGCGTACGCAGCGGGGGCGGCTCGCCAGCTCGGCCACAGAGACTTCCATCGAATCGACCTCTCGCTCTTCGGTCTCCTGCCAGGAAGCGCCCCGGCGCTCGCTCATATCCAACCGGCCCGGTTGCGCGGTGGCGGATGGGATTTCGACGCAGTCGAGCAGATGAAGAAATCTCACCCGGGTCCGGAGCGTCGCGTTGGTGCCCGTGACAATCAGGCATTCGGTCTGCATCCTACTCGATTCCGCTCCGGCAATGACCGAGCCATGGCCTTCGGGAAATAACACGCCGAAGTCCCAGCGCCGTTGGTTCTTCAGCGCCGAGCGCCGGTAAGGGTAGAGCAGATAGCCCTCATAGAGCATCGCCTTGACAACCCGGTCGATGAGCTCGCGGTTCATTGGAGCCCTGCCTCCTTCCGGGTAGCGACGCGGGTGTCGCCATCGCTGTCCAGGAGACTGGCGATCGCCTCCTCCCAGGTAGGGAGGCCATGACGCGCCTTATATCCAAACAAACGGTCGAATACGTCTCGGCGCAGACACAACCACGCCCCTTCGGGATAATAGTGCTCCATCAAGCCGCGCCACACGGCGATAGGCAGACGGTAACTGGCCTCCTTTTCCCAGGGGATCTGGCATACCTGCAAGGCTCCAGCTGCGCCGGAATAAAAAATCGTGCCGCTAAACAACAGGCACAGCGGCACTTCGCCGGCTTCGAGGCCGGCGAAATATTTCGTCGCCGCGACATTGAAATCGAACGTGCAGGCGACTGGCAGCTGGATTTGAGCGCTGCCGCTAAAGGCGGGCACGATCACGCTGGTGTTGGTCCAGAGCAGGCTGTGGAGTGTTCGTCCCCACATGTCGGGCTGGCCGAAGAGATCGCGCAAACGCGCTTGCTCCATTGCGGTGTAAGAGCGCCGGCTAACCTCCAATTGAATCTGGCAACGAAGCATGACCGAATGGATCGACTGCCCCGTATGGCTGTCGAGGCGCAGTTTGAAAGCCAGCGACGGCGTCACAGCGTGCGCCAGAACGTCCACGGCTTCTACCGTAAAATCCAACTCAGGCATGGCCCCGATCTCCGCGCGCACTTTGTTTGAGCTCGTCGAAAAAATGCCGGATCTGCTCTTTGACCGCACTGCCGCCGGAAAGACCGCGCCAATGCGTTCGGATGAGGCCGACAAGCTTGTAGCACTCGTCGATTGGCGCGACGTAGCAGTCGCGCGCGCTGTCCATGCGGTTGACCAGCAGGCCCTCCACGTCCGGTTCCATTTCGTTCAGCGCTGAATGATTGCCCGCAATATCATTCCACGAAGCCAGATCGAGAGAACACTCGGTGGCGCCTGCCGGGCTGGGGTAGAAAGCGACGACTCTGTTCGCCGTTGAGCTATGCACGAAGAAAGCCAGGCCAATCGGCACCGACAGGCTCTCCCATTGTGCGTCCGTGATATGAAAATCGCTCAAGTAGCGCGCGCGCTGCGGCACCCGGCGGTACTTGGTGCTGCCGTCTCCGCTGAAGAGCACCGCGCATGCGCCGCAAGCGCATGACAATTGACGGCTGGAGAGCGCCATGACGTGCGGATGACGATCGGCCAACGGCGTGTGGCAGAAGTCGCAGTGTTCCACAGGGCGCGCCGGGGTCATGACGCGGCGCAACGTTGTTATCGGGTTTTGTCCCGGGCGCATGGCTTAAGCCGGCGGTATGTACGGCATCCGGGGATCGATAGGTTCCATGTCTCGGGGATTGATACCGGTGACGTCCTTGGGCGAGCGCTCCACCTTCTCGGGATTGCTTCCCGAGCGCTGGTTGCCGCCTTTCGCTCTGCCGCCGGCTTTGCGCCGTTCCGACGGAGATCGCTCCTGGGCATTTTCTGCTGCCATTTACATTCCTCCCTCATTTGAGCTCATGCTGGAAAGCTCCGGTAAGGCGACTCTCGCGTGACCCTCGGAGACCAGAAGCGGAAAAGGCACGAGTTGGAGATCCGCCCCGTCCGAACTCCGCCCAGCGAGAACGAGATCGTACTGCCGCATGCAACTGGAACAGACCAGTCGTTCGGACTCCAAGCGGCCTCCCTCCAGGCGATGCTGGCATCCCGGGCAGCGATTGCCGTAGGCATAGTAACTATCGCCGATGCGGCAAAACAGAATCGAACGGCCGCTCATCTCAATCGCGTGTACCCGTCCATCCAATAATGCGGCCAGATCCGGCACGTTCTCCCAAATACCGTCGCCTGAGGCGCTTGCATCAGTCGGTCCGCGCTGAGGAAGCTCTTTTACCACGGCATGCGCTGCCAAGCCGTCCGCAACAATCGCCGTGATATTCGGCGCCGCTTCATAAACGGCGTTTTCCACTGCCAGCTTAAGGGTCATGGCCGACGATGGGCAACTTTTGCAACTGCCATCCAGCCGCAGCCGAACTGCGCCCTCGCTTGTGATGCCGATCAGTTCAACATCTCCGCCGTGCGAGCGCAGATACGGCCGGACTTTGTCGAGGGCGCGGCGGATACGGGTTTCATCGTCGTCGGGATGCAGGTCGTAAAGTAAAAGCAGCCCGGAAACCAAATCGTCGCTGGCAAGCCGGCGTAGTAGCCCGGCGCCGGTCTCGTTGGCTTGCGCAACCATCCCCACCACCCGCTCCAATCCGGCGCCGTGCAGCTCGAGCAATGAGCGGACGATTTCCAAAGCGTCTACCCGAGGAATTTTATCTTCGGCGGATTCAACCGCGTGGATAAGCTGTTCGAGACGCCGGAGACGCTTGTGAAAATCTTCGTTCACGTTACTTTCCCGAAAGACCGAACATCGGCGAGTGGCGTGTCTCGATGGTTTTGCCGTTGCCCAGATACATATGCACGCCGCATGGCAGACAGGGATCAAAACTGCGCACTGTGCGCATGATGTCGATGCCCTTGAAGTTCTCCTGGCCGTTTTCTTCGAAGATCGGCGTGTTCTGCACGGCATCCTCGTAGGGACCGGGAGTGCCGTAAATGTCACGCGGGCTGGCGTTCCATGGGGTCGGCGGATAGGGATGATAGTTGGCGATCTTGCCGTTGCGAATCACCACGTGATGGGAAAGCACGCCGCGCACCGCTTCGTGAAAGCCGCAGCCGATGGCCTCATCCGGCACCTTGAAATCCGACCAAGTGGCCGTTCTGCCGGCACGCACCTCGGCCAAAGCCTGTTCGGTAAAGTAAAGCGCGGCAGCCGCCGCATACGCTTGAAAGTAGGTGCGGGCGCGGTCGCGTTCAATGGTGTTGCTCCACTTGGGAATCTTCCATTCCAGTTCCGTCTCCGGCAACAAAGCGGTCTTGGGCAAATTGATCTTCACGCTGTTTCCGGTTGCCTTGACGTAGCCGATATCGACCAGACCGGCCAACGCCGTCGTCCACAGGCGCGCAATCGGACCGCCTCCGGTATCGAGGGCCAGGTAATCACCGGTTCGTTCGTCGTACCAGCGAGGTGACATCACCCAGGTGTATTTGTCGGTGAAGTCGCGTTTTTGCGGTTTCGGGATGGTTGTCTGATTCCATGGATGACGCTGATCCACGGGATTACCGAGGGGATCGTTTTTGACATAGGTCTCGGTCGATTCCCAATCATTGTAGTACGAGCTGCCGAGCAGGATGCGAATGCCAAGATTGATCTTCACCAGGTCGGTGGTGACAAGCTGGCCGTCGACCACCACGCCGGGAGTGACGAACATCGCCCTGCCCCAGTCCGTCATGGTGCGATAATCGTAATCGCAGACGTTGGGATCCTGGAACGCGCCCCAGCAGCCCAACAGCACGCGGCGCTCGCCGACCTTCTCGTAGCCAGGCAGCGCCTCGTAGAAAAAATCGAACAAATCGTCGTGCAGCGGCACGACCTTTTTCATAAACTCCACGTACTTCATCAGCCGCACTAGATAATCGGTAAAGACTTGAACCGTTCCGGCGGTGCCGACGCCGCCGGGATAAAGCGTCGACGGATGCACGTGACGTCCCTCCATGAGACAGAACATCTCGCGCGTGTCGCGGCTCACTCGCAGGGTTTCGCGGTAAAACTCACCGGTGAAGGGATTAAGCGAGCGCATGATGTCGGCAATCGTCCGGTAGCCGTGAATCCGCCCGTTGGGCGCCTCTTTCTGTTCGGCTTTGGCCAGCACGCCGGGATTGGTCTCTTTAACCATCTGCTCGCAAAAATCCACGCCCACCAGATTGTCCTGAAAAATATTGTGGTCGAACATGTATTCGGCAGCCTCGCCCAGATTGATAATCCAATCTCCTAACGCCGGCGGCTTTACGCCGAAGGCCATGTTCTGGGCATAGACGGCACAGGTGGCATGATTATCGCCGCAAATGCCGCAGATCCGGCTGGTAATAAAATGCGCATCGCGCGGGTCTTTGTTCTTCATGAACACGCTGTAGCCGCGAAAGATCGAAGATGTGCTGTAACACTCGGCCACTCGCTTGTTCGTGAAGTCGATCTTGGTGAAGATTCCCAGGCTGCCGACGATCCTGGTGATGGGATCCCAGTTCATCTCGACAAGGTTGTCCGACTTCGGCAACACTGCCACCTTGGGTTGCGCCATGCTGGTCATGATGTCGCTCCTTTGTCTTAGGATGAATAAGCTGCTGTTGATGAATTAGAATCGTTAATACGTTGTCGGCCGATAGCCGGTATTAAGGCGGTCTGCCGGATGCCGCCACTTGGGCTCTTTATTGACGGTCGTGTTGGTAAATCCGCGCAAAGCGCGGATCAGCGGGCCATAGGTCGTGCTGACCATCTTGGAAGAAAGGCCGGCGCCCGGAGGCTCGTCCATGAAAGGCATGAACTTGTCGGGAAAGCCGGGCATGGTGCAACCGATACAGATGCCGCCAACGTTGGGACAACCGCCGATGCCACGCATCCAGCCTCGTTTGGGCACGTTACAATGGACCACCGGTCCCCAACAGCCGAGTTTTACGATGCATTTGGGAGAACCGTACTGCTCGGCGAAATCGCCTTGCTCATAGTAACCCGCCCTGTCGCATCCCTCGTGCACGGTCTTGCCGAAGAGCCAGGTGGGCCGCAGTTGCTTGTCGAGTGGGATCATCGGCGACAATCCCGCCGCCTGGTATAATAGATAGAGAACCGTTTCCATGAAGTTGTCCGGCTGCACCGGGCACCCGGGAACATTGACAATCGGAACCCCCGCCTTGGAGCGGTAATCCCAACCCAGATAATCGGCCAAGCCCATGCAGCCGGTGGGGTTCCCCTCCATTGCGTGAATCCCGCCGTAGGTGGCGCAGGTGCCGATCGCGACCGTCGCCCATGCCTTTGGCGCCAGCCGATCGATCCACTCGCACGTGGTAATCGGCTGGCCGGTTGCCGGGTCGGTGCCCTGGGCCGCCCAGTAACCCTCATGTTTGATTTTCTCGTTCGGGATTGACCCTTCGACCACAAGAACGAAAGGATCCAGCCTGCCTTCTTCGGCTTGGTAGAAGTAGCTCATGAACTCGTCGCCGACAGCCGGTGCCAGAACCGGATTGTGTAGATGCACTTTGGGCAGGCCTGGAATCGCGCCTAATAACACATCCTCGATACTCGGCTGTTCGGCCGCTGTGACGGAAACCGTGTCGCCGTCACAACTCAAACCAGCGGTGAGCCAGACGATGTGAACTTCCTCGACGGCAGGAGCTCGGTTCAGCAGGGTGTCAACCATAGACCCTCCGTTCAGTAGTCACGCTAAACGTTTCAATTTGGCAGACGGCAAGACAGTCCGGTCATGAACGAGACGAAAGGCCGGACCGATTTTGCAACAGCGTACCGCAAAGGCAATGCCAGCGCTCTGAAAATACTTCAGGTATACTCCGCCCGGCGCGTGCGGCCGAAAGTTCGGTAAGTCTCCAATTCGGTGCGGGATTGGATGAGAACGATTTCTCCGCGGACATGGAACGGCTACCGTTATGTCGCAGATGTGAAAACACAGCATCTCCATTTCGTCCCAACAATACGACAACCGTTCTCTCAACGGACAAAATTCGGCCTACGTCATTGACCGGCGAATCGTGCTTGTGATAAGCGGGGACGGGACTGCAGCAGTACGGATATCGTCTAGGTTACTCGCTGTTCAGCAGCGTTGCAGTTAAGTAGCGACTTTGTTTACGAGCGCCGCCTAGTGCGCTTGTCCAAAAGAGTTTTGCGGAATCATAATGATAGCTGCTGCCGATCTGAAGCATGTGAAGATTATCGATGCCGACGGCCACGTTCGCGATAACGACGCCGACTTGCGCGAATTTATGGCAGAACCGTACTGTCGCCGGCAAGGCGGCCTGTTACCGAATGACCCCTGGGACTCGAGCATGTACGGCAAGCTCGGCATGAGAGTCCATGACGTGCCGACGCGATTGCGTGACATGGACACCGAAGGAATCGACATCTCCGTGCTCTTTCCAACCCGTGGCTTTGCGGTCACGATGCTCCCGGAAAAAGATTATGCGGCAGCGTTCTGCCGCGCTTACAATGAATGGGTGGCGAGCATCTGCGCTGAGAGCCCGCGCTTGAAAGCGGTGGCGCTCGTGGCGTTTCAAGATGTCGACGCAGCCGTGCAGGAAATTGAGCGTGCCATTACTCGTCTCGGCCTCGCCGGCATCGCCGTGGCGTCGTTCGGGCTGAAAGAGCATCTCGGCCAACCGCTCTTCTGGCCGATCTATGAACAATTGCAAAAACTCAATACTCCGCTGCTGGTTCACAACTCGCGCCAGGGTCCCGCGGGCGAAATCCGTTTCGACACATTTTTATTCCGTCACACCATTGGACGGCCATTTGAAACTCTGCTAGATTGCGCTGCTCTGATGTACGGCGGAGTGCCGGAAAAATTTCCGCGACTGAAAATCGCGTTTCTCGAATGCGGTTGCGGCTGGGTTCCATACTGGATGGATCGCATGGATGAAGAATGGGAAAAGCGGCAAGCCGAAGCACCGCTGCTGAAGAAGAAACCAAGCCAATACATAATCGAAGGCCACTGGTACTATGCCACTGAACCGGAAGAGACCACGCTGCCTTACGTCATGGAGAGGATCGGCGAAGATCGAATTCTCTTCGCATCGGACTACCCGCACTGGGACGGCAACTTTCCGCACATGACATCGACGCTCAAACAACGAAAAGACATTACCGACCGCCAAAAGGACAAGATCTTGCGCGCCAATGCGGCCGAGTTGTACGGGTGGATCAGCCAGGAAGGAGTATCCCTTTGAAGACGTTGAAGCTAAGCGGACCCGCGGTTTTCAGTCTGTGCGCGCTGATATTTTTTATCGTATTCGTCTACGAAGCCCGGGAGTGGCGACCGCAGGCGCGACTCTATCCATGGGCCATCGGTATACCGATGATCGTTTTGGCCATCGTTCAGGTGATTCTGGACCTGCGAGGATACAAGCCGAAAAAATCCGCAGACGGATCTCCAGTCGATTTTCAATTCGCCAAGGGAACCGATCCCGCAACAGAGAAAAAACGCGCCATCACGATGTTTGCCTGGTTTGTCGGTTTCCTGTTCGTGGTGTGGTTGATTGGATTCGAGATCGGCATTCCGGCCACGGTTTTCAGCTATCTGAAATTTCAAGGTCGGGAATCCTGGGCTTTATCGCTTATTCTCACGACAGTGGCGGGAGCATTTTTCTGGGGTCTGTTCGTAAAAACACTCACTCTGCCATT
>CAYZXN010000377.1:0-4370 GCA_964482425.1 uncultured Syntrophobacteraceae bacterium
TTCAATCGCGGCGTTTGCCATCTCAACGAACGGTTGCAAGAGGAATGAGCAAGGTGAAGGCCCGGCCGAACAAGCGGGTAAAACCATCGATAAGGCTCTGGAAAAGGCTGGAGAAGAGACCGGGAGACTTCTTGAGCGTGCCGGAGAGAAGTTACAGGAGTATGGGGACAAGTCAAAGGACGATCCGCCGGACAAACCGGCCCCCGCTGCGCCGTGATCATCGGGCGCTCATCGATTAAAACAAGGCGCAAAGAGGACGCGAACGGGTAGCGCCCCTTGTCAGGCTCTCTCCCTTTCCACGACCTCGCAGGCGACGATTCATCGCCGTTAGTTTATACAGGAACTAGAGAAAAAATCCCTTGAGTGCGCAGGCGGAACGCGTCTTCAGATCCTTCCGACCGTAATCGGCTCGTCGAATCTGTAAAACCCTGGCGCGTCTGCACGCGCATAGTTCTTCCGATCTGCTAGAAGTTCGAACCGCCACCGGATACTTTAACTTGGAGATGGAACGCGATCATCATGCCGACCCACCGCCAACAGAAACCAACACTGCCGAAGCCCGATCCGAGATCAAAGATTATCTTGAGGTAAGCCACCAGCAGCACAAGCTGTTTCCGCGCGCTGCGATCGTCGGACTTTTTGCCGGCGGCGTGGCGGTCGTGTTTCGGGCGCTGCTAGCCGGAGCCGATGCGCTGCGCAATCAGCTAATTCAATGGGCCGCCTCGCTGTCTGCGGGTTGGATTTTCCCCATGATGTTCAGCGCCGCGGGCGCATCCATCGCCGCAGCACTGGTCTTTCGTTATGCGCCCGAAACCAGCGGCAGCGGGATTCCCCATCTCAAGGCGGTGTTGCACAGGCTGCGCGATCTTTCCTGGCGTCGTGTGCTTGTCACGAAACTCACCAGTGGCGTGCTCGCGATCGGCAGCGGCTTGGCATTGGGACGAGAAGGACCAACGGTGCAAATGGGCGGCGCAGTCGCAGACGGTGTCGCCCGCGCAATGAAAGTTACGACGCAAGATCGTCTCACGTTGACCGCCGCCGGCGCCGGTGCCGGGCTCGCGGCGGCATTCAATGCGCCGCTTTCCGGTTTGGTTTTTGTTCTGGAGGAAGTCCAACGTGATTTTCGCGCAGCTGTATTTGACGCCGCATTCATCACGGCCGCTGCCGCAGACGTAGTCGCGCGCTCAGTCTCGGGTCAGCTGCCGGTGTTTGCGGTACCGAACTATGCGATGCCGCCATTGACTGCGCTTCCGGCTTTTGCGCTGCTCGGGATTGTCGCAGGCCTTCTCGGCGTTCTTTTCAATCGCTCACTGCTTGTTTCGTTAGATTTTTTCGGATGGTTGAGCAGCCGGCAGCGTCTCCTGGGGTGCGCTGCCGTAGGAGCCCTTGCCGGCCTCGTTGCATGGTTTTACCCGATTGCCGCGGGTGGCGGTCACGAACTTGCCGAGACCATCCTCAGGGACCGGATTCACCTCATGGCGATTCCGGCTTTTTTCGTGCTTCGGTTTGGTTTAACCGTCACGAGCTACGGCACCGGCACCGCAGGGGGATCTTCGCGCCCTTGCTGGTGCTCGGAGCATTGCTCGGGTTGGGAACCGGCCATGCGGTTCATGCCTTCTTTCCGGCGCTGGCGGCCGAGCCGGGCGTCTTCGCCGTGGTCGGCATGGCGGCATACTTCACGGCGATCGTGCGCGCGCCGCTAACCGGCATACTTCTGATAAACCGAAATGACCGGCAGCTACGAGCAAATGCTACCGCTGTTGGCAGCCAGCTTTTGCGCCTACTCCGTGGGCGAATACCTGCGCAATATGCCGATCTACGAAGCCCTACTGCAGCGCGATTTACGGCGCGATGGCGTCGGTCCTATCCGTGAGGAGCCGATCGTTGTTGAGTTCGAAATAGAACGCCATGCGCCGTTTGCCGGCCTGTTCGTACGCGACCTTGGCTTGCCGGCCGGTTGTGTTCTAGTACGCTGCTATAGCAATGGCCGCGAGTGGGTGCCGACGGCGTTCACGCGCCTGGAAGCCCATATGCGAGTGACGGCGGTCATCGCTCCGGAAGCGGAGCAAGGTGTGGAACTATTGCAGCGCGGCTGCACGACACCTCAATTGCCGCGCGGCGTCGAATGACGTTTCTAATCGGAACGAACGCAAACCGAAAAAGAGCGTTCTATCGAGTTTATGACGGACGCGTGTTGTCATGCGTGCTTTCGGCTTGTCGCTCTCGCATGATTGTTGCCAGCCGCAGACAACCGCGGCTACGTGCAATTGTAGTGCTTTCACGTCGCTGATGTGGAACCGGTAAGCAGGTTGCAGAGATGGCGAGACTAGACACTTCAGCCACTATCGGCAGAAAGTGTTCCACTCTCCACCGAAGCGGCGCGCTTCGGTTGTTAGCTGACCCCTGGCGAGCCGATAAGCTTGTCCACCGTCTGTTGCGCCTCAGCGATATCTTCAACGGTCGTTCGGCTATGACTTTGAGGCAATGTGCAGTTTATTCACGTGTGTGCGCACGATCCATTCATGCAAAAGAGCGGCGCTATTTTCCTCCAGAAAAATACGGCAAGATGTCTTCGAAAACTTACAACCCAACGATCTGAATTCATTTGAAAGCTTTCAAGGTTCGGCCGCTGCAAACGGAAGAGCGTTGTCTGAGGCCATCAATGCAGGAACTAAATTCGACCCGGGCCTCTTCAGAAACGCTTTTTGCCTGTTTATGATTTTACTGTAAGGCACGCGAGATTAGTACAACTCAAAAGATCGCCACATGCCTCAAGCTATTCTTCCAAAGCCTTTCGACGGTAACGACCATCGATCTTTTTTTTGGCAAGAGAGTAATCACGCTGTGTTGCTCGTTCATGGGTTTCCCGGAACGCCAGCGGAGATGCGCCCTCTCGGCACAGTACTGAAGAAGGCGGGTTGGACCGTACGTGGGCTGATGCTCCCTGGCTTGGGCGCAGACATCGAGAAACTGGACCAATGCACGTCCCGGGTTTGGTTGAACGCGGTGCAGCAAGCGATAGAAGAGTTGAAGCGCCAGCATCCGGTGATCTTATTGGTCGGCTATTCCTTGGGCGGGGCGCTGGTGTTAAACGCCGCGCTGGAACAGCGGCCGCACGGTATAGTCCTGCTCGCGCCCTTTTGGAATTTCGGCGACAAATGGTTCAGCCTCCTCTGGCCGTTGCTAAAAATTTGTTTCCCTCGCCTTAAACCGCTGAAGCATGCCGATTTCGCCGCTAACGAGGTTCGCCGTGGATTGCAGCGAATGTTTAAAGACATCGATTTGGACGATCCGCAAATCCAGCAGGCTCTGCGCCAGCTCACTGTGTCGTCAAAACCGATTGAGCAAATCCGCCAGATCGGACAGCGCGCGTTTATTCGAGTGGCAAAGATCGACGTGCCGACCCTGATCATTCAAGGGAGCCGGGATAAGGTCGTTGCGCCGATTCACACGCAGCGTCTCATAAAAAGTTTTGTCAACCGGGTGGAGTATCATGAAGTCGAGGCGGGTCATGACCTGATCGACCCAGAGAGCGGCGCTTGGGACGAGGTCAAAGAACGAGTACTGATTTTTGCGGAATCGCTGCGACGATAGTTCGGACAAACTCGGGCGTGCAACTTTCCCGGTTGGCCTCCGGGGTCGGACTGCGCTAGTCTCGAGCCTACAGCAAATTGTCCCCGGATAACTATGTTGCAGCACAAGACCTTGAAGCTGGGCGAATAACGAGTATTTCGCCGCGAGCCGGGCGGAGGCGAGCTGCAAGCTGTATTGACACGTCGATTTTGCAGGTCGGTAAGATCTTGTAAAATCACGCAGCTGCTTTGACCCACGCATTAGTGTCATCGTGAACTAAAGCAAAGGAGGCTTCTATGGGAACGTTCAAAATTGAAGGTGTTACCCACTGGTCGATTCCCGTCAACAACTTAAAGGAGTCCGAAGATTTCTACGGCGGCCTGCTCGGGCTCAAACCGGTCGGGCGCCTCAGCAACAACGTGATGTCCTGCTTCAATGTCGGCGATCACAATGTCCTTCTGTGCGAGCGGGAAAAGCCGCAGGACAAAACCATCGTCGAAGAGCGCGTCCATCATTCCTTCACGGTGAGCCCGGAAGGGTTCGTGCAGGCGTGCAAAACTCTTTATGACAAACATATTCCAATCGTCGAACTGGAGTACCGCGCCAAAGGCTATTTCACGGGCCGGGAGCTCTACTTTTACGATCCCAGCGACAACCGTCTCGAAATTCGCGACCCCACCTGGAAGAAAGGAATGCCAGAACCGCCCTATGAGGAAATCGTCAAGTCGTAAGTCGACGATGCGACTTGGGAGACGAAGCTCGTGCTCTAAGAATTCCGTCGCAACCTGATCACAAAA
>CAYZXN010000378.1:0-10028 GCA_964482425.1 uncultured Syntrophobacteraceae bacterium
GGCGACTGACATGGCTAAACTCCCGCGATCTTTTGTTGATTAAGTTAACCCTAATCCGACATTGTTTCGAAGTCGCTCGGACGATGAGGCTACAGCCGTGGGCAATGGGACACTGCCTTGAAGGCCACCCCCGCAATCCCCTGAGGGTGACGTTTCGTGCGTCGGGCCTTAACGCAACCTGTGCGCTCAAGTGCCCACGGCTTCCGGTCTCACCGTCGTTGCTCACTCCTGACTGTGCGCAATTTTTGTCGGATTAAGTTTAACACCTATCGTGAATCCCCATAGGGGTCAAATATGAGGAGAAGCGCCTTGTCAATATTTTAGGGTTTTTCCAAAAGGTTGCGAGCACTCTATGGGAGAACTAAGATAGCCGCTGTATGAGTCATTCCCAGGAAGCTTTTTCGCTGTACGTCCATATCCCTTATTGCGTGAGTAAATGCCCCTATTGCGACTTCAACTCTCATGTGGTCGCGCGGATTCCTGAGGAAAACTACACCGCTGCGTTGCTGCGCGAGCTAGAGCAGTATGCCGGGGATCCGCGATGGTCGGGGCGAACCGTTCAGAGTATTTTTTTCGGTGGCGGAACCCCTTCTACTTTCAGACCGGCCAGCATCTGCGCCATCTTGGAACAAGCGGCCGCTCTGTATCCGATGAAAGCTGAATGTGAAATTACTCTGGAAGCCAATCCCGGCACCGTCGATGGCGCCAACTTCTTGGGTTATCGCGACTCGGGCGTGAATCGCATCAGCGTCGGCATCCAATCGTTTCAACCGCGTTTGCTCAAGTTTCTCGGCCGTGTTCACAGCGCTGACGATGGCCGCGCAGCGCTCGACGTGGTGCGTCGGGCCGGTTTTGATAACTTCAGCTTGGATCTGATCTTTGCCAGCCCCGGGCAGTCCTTGAACGAGCTGGAAGCGGATCTAGATATCGCGCTGGATCACCAGCCGCCTCACCTTTCCGCTTATAACCTTACATTTGAAGAGGGCACGCCGTTTCATCATGAATACCGCTGCGGCAGAATGACGGCGCTCGGCGAGGAAGAAGAAATCGCCATGGCGGAATTGATTGACGACAAACTCCAGGGAGCCGGCATAAACCGTTATGAAATTTCCAACTATGCTTTGCCAGGGCACCATTGCCGCCACAATGTAAACTATTGGCACTGCGGCGATTACCTCGGCGTTGGCGCCGGCGCCCATAGCCATCTACGAACAAGCGATGGCGCGGTACTGGGCAAGCGCTGGGGTAATGAGAAGAATCCCGCACGGTACATGGCCCGCATCGGAGAGAGCGGAACCGCGGTTAGCGACAGCGAGGATATCAACAGGCATAAAGCCGCTGGCGAATTTTTATTCCTGGGTCTAAGAATGACAGCGGGAGTTTCATGCGCGGCCTTCTCCTCCAGATACGGCCAATCTCCCGTCGATCTTTACCCGCGGATAGAAATCTGGCGCGAGGCCGGTCTGATGGAAGAGCAAGGTGGTTATCTGCGGTTGACACCCATGGGTTTATTGTTGGCCAATTCTATCTTCGTCGAGTTCATGTGATGCCGCTATCACGGGCTCGCTGGACTCCAACATCGGCTTGGGATTGCGCGGGAAAACCCGGAGGCACTTATGTCATCGCCCCATGACTTGAACGAAATTCGAATCGATCACATCGGCAGCTTGGTGCGCCCGGCACGACTTAAGGAGCTGTTCGCCCGCTTCGATCGCGGGCGAGCATCGCGCCAAGAGCTGGCGCAAGCTCAGGACGACGCAATCCGCACGGTCATCTCGGCACAAGAGGCGCATGGTTTGCCGGTCGTCACCGACGGCGAATTCCGCCGTCACAGCTTTCAGGAGAGTTTTTCCGAATGCGTCTCGGGTTTCGAGGTGCCAAAGAACATTTCTCTCTATTATGAGCAGCGCGATTTAAATTTGACTCCCCTGCAAAGAGCCGAACAGAATTTCGATGAAGCCGGGCCGGCCATCATCACCCGCCGTCCGGCTGTGGAGCGGCTCAAGCTGGTGCGCAATTTGCCGCTCGAGGAGTTCCGCTATGCGCAGAGCGTCGCAACACTCCCGGCGAAGGTAACCGTACTCGGGCCAGACCGTATCGCCCAGCGCTTCAAATGGGAGGCTTCGAAAGAGGTCTATAACGACCTTGAAAATTTCGTCGAGCACGTGGTGCAGATCGAACGGCAAGTGATCGCCGGATTGGTAAACGCCGGCTGCAGGTATATTCAGATCGACGCGCCCGGCTACACCGCCTATGTCGACAAGGTCTCTCTCGAGCGCATGTGCTCGCGCGGCGAAGATCCTGAGCGTAATTTGCAGCGCTCCATCGACGCCGATAACGCGCTGATCGACGGATTTCCCGGCGTGACCTTCGGCATTCACATCTGCCGCGGCAATGCCCGTACAGTGGATCCAACAACCGGTAAGCTGGTTCCGCAGTGGCACAGAGAAGGGTCCTATGACGCCATCGCCGAGAGGCTCTTCAATAGCCTCAAACATCACCGCCTGCTGCTCGAATACGACAGCGAACGTGCCGGCGGTTTTGAACCGTTGAGACTCGTGCCCAGGAACAAAGTCGTCGTCCTGGGCCTCGTCACCACCAAGTGCTCCGATTTGGAACCGCTCGATGATCTCCAGCGACGCATCGATCGAGCCGCCCGTTACTTACCCCTTGAGCAATTGGCGCTAAGTCCGCAGTGCGGCTTCGGCGGCATCGACTCGAAAGTTATGAGCGAAGGCGACATGTGGCGCAAGTTCGACCGCATTGTCGAAACCGCGCAGCAGGTCTGGAACTAGAGAGTTTTCGCGGAATGCGAGCGACACTCATGCTGAACGAATGAGTAGGCCCGCGAGCTCCGATGGATCTAGTTTCGCGGGCGGCCGTTGTTTGCGCAGGAACGATTTGTACTCTGGCCAGCGGTGGTGGGAAAGCTATGCTATACCGAGCCATGTCGACCATGCTCGGCTAAAACACATTCCCGTTGTCTCACTGTTCAGCTTTTTTTCCCATAGACCTTGTCGATAAACCCTTCCTTCTCGATTTCCCGGATGATGCTGTCGTCGATAAGACTGTCCACGTTCGCTTTGCCGCCGGGTGTCTGTTTCAGAACCTCCTCCAGCTGAATCTTCATGCCCTCACGAGTCGTATACGGAACGCGCTCGATGATCTTACTGGTGGACTGGTAGGCGCTTTCCAGGTATGCCTTGTTTGCTCCTCGAAGTTGCTTGGCAATGATCTTCTGTGTGCCTTCTTTGTTGGTCTTGAAGTAGTGACCGGCTTCAATCAAAGCCATGACGGCGCGCTTGACGACCGGGCGATTTTTGGCGAGGTAACTCTTGGTGGTAACCGCACAGATGAAGGGAAGGGCGTAGGGTTTCTGGAAGTCCGCCATATCGGCGAGAACCCGATGCGGCAAGCCGCCGGGAATGAGATGAACATTGCCCGGCGGCGACGGGAAGCCGGCGATAACCCCGCGGCTGAACCCCGCCGCGCGTTCGGAGGCACCTCCGATCTGAAGTATTGTGACGTCTTCGCCCGGCCTCAAACCGATGCCCTTTAAAAGCTCCCGTGCGGCGACGTCGGAAACACTGCCGAACCGGCTGATGCCGATGGATTTGCCCCTGAGATCTTCGGGACTCTTGATGTTTTCGAGGACAACTAGCTCATAGGCGAGGCTGTTAACGAAACAGGCGACGCTTACAAGATCGCCGCCGCGAGCGCCGCTGTGCGCCACCACGCTGCCGGCGATATTCGCCAACTGAACATCCTGCGATACCACAGCGGCGGCCGCCACTGTGGAACTGCCGATATAAACCACATCGGCATCGAGGCCGTTCTTTTTATAAAACCCGGCCTCCTGCGCAATCGTCCAGATCCCGTTCAGAGCATCCGTCGAGCTGTAAGCGATCCTGATTTTCTCCTGGGATCTAACTTCGCTCCAGGAAACGGCCAAAAAACTCATCACAAGAACTAACAACCATCTTCGGTGGCGGCGAGTTTGGTCACTCATGAGTCCTCCCGAGCAATTTTTATCTCACTTGATCAGCAGCACGATGATCATCATTGCCTACTCGCGATTGACCATCTTGACTGACGTTTAAACCAACCTAAAGGCGCTTCCGCAACCTGCATGAGTGGCATAGCCGCCAGGATCAAAAACTGCGTAATACAATCCGTGGACACAATATATAGCTTTACTTAGTGAGGCAACCACTAAGACACTCCTCCATAGACTTCTCGATCGACTCCCTTCACGTTGGAGCCTCAGGTCGTGAACAGTGTGCTTGGCAAGCACCCCGGCCGATTGCTGCTCTAGCGCATTGAAAAGCTATGTATCTGACGTTAGTTTTAGCCGGCGAGTGGGTTCCTACATGCAACTGGACAACAGCGCGACCGTGGGCGAAGAGCCTTTGCCTCGTTGCGGATTATAAAATGGGGCATCAAACGACAAGGAGACAAGCCGTTGATGGAAACCCGCCTGAACGAAGCGGAGCAGTTGAAATTGTTAGAAACCGCCGTTGCCCAGGCAAAGGAGGCGGTGCTGATCACTTCGGCGCGTCTTGATCTGCCGGGGCCGGAGATTCTTTTCGTCAATCCGGCTTTCACCGAAATGACCGGATACAGCCAAGGGGAGATTCTGCTCAAAACACCGCGCATCCTTCAAGGCCCCAAATCCGATCGCGCCATGCTGCAACGCCTGCGCGCGGCGCTCAGCCGCGGACAGCCTTTCTCGGGTGAGACGGTCAACTACCGCAAAGACGGCAGTGAGTACTATGTCGAATGGGATATCACTCCGGTGCGCGCCGGCGGCGGACAAATCAGCCATTTTCTTTCGATTCAGCGAAACGTCACAGCGCGCAAATTAGCCGAAAGCCAGCTCAAGGAAATGTTCCGCCAGGTCGAAAAAAGCCGCAACGATCTCTGTTCGATCCTCAATGAGCTGCGCATCGGCGCAACTATGACCGACGAACACAACCGGGTGGTATTTCTCAACTCAACCGCACAACAATTGTTTGCCAAACCGCATACCGACGTGATCGAGGGGACGTGGAACGAAGTGTTCGATCTAGATGCCGATGACGGCGTCAAGCTCCAACTGCTCATCGATAAACCGGCAGAGGAACGCGCCAGAATGCCAGTTCACCTGGACCGCGGCATGGCCGTCGCGTCTGGCTCGAAGTGGACGTTAAAGACGATCCCCGGGATGTGCGCGGTAAAATTTTCTTTTTTTACGACGTCACAGAAGTTCATGACTTGCGCCGTCTTCTCGACCAGCGGGCGCGCTTTCACGATCTCCTGGGCAAGAGCAAAGCTATGCAACTCGTCTACCAACAGATCCGTGACGTCGCGCGGGTCGATTCAACAGTGCTGATCGAGGGCGAGACTGGTAGCGGAAAAGAACTCGTTGCTCGCGCCATCCATCTTTCGAGCCATCGTAAAGAGCGGCCTTTCGTAGCCGTCAACTGCGCCGGCCTCACCGAATCGCTCCTCGGCAGCCAGCTATTCGGCCACAGGCGCGGCGCTTTCACCGGGGGCGATCGAGGATCATCAGGGGCTATTTGAGGTAGCCAACGGCGGCACTCTGTTGCTGGATGAGATCGGCGATATACCGATGACCGTGCAGAACCAACTACTGCGTGTTTTGCAAGAGCGAGAGATCGTCCGCCTGGGAGAATCGCGCCCGAGAAAAATAGATGTGCGGGTATTGGCGGCAACCCACCGTAACCTGGCCGACGAAATTGCGAAAGGAACCTTCCGTTCGGATCTGTTTTATCGCATTCGGGTGGCCCGGATCACTTTACCGCCGTTGCGCGCGCGGCGTGAAGATATTCCGCTGTTAGCGGCATCGTTTCTGGCGCAGTTTTCCGCCGCAAGCGGTAAACCGGTGACTGAACTAAGCCGTGACGCAGTGCGGCTACTTGCGAGTTACCCGTGGCCGGGCAATGTTCGCGAGCTTGGAAGCGCCATTGAGTTTGCCGTGATTGGCTGCAGGGGGGCAGTGATCCAGCCTCAAGATTTGCCGCCGGAGATATTTGATGTCGCGCACTCGGACCGCGTTATTCCCGGCGATCCCTTACTCGATGAAAAGTCACGATTCCTACAAGCGCTGGAGCGCTCGCGCGGCAACCGCGCGCAAGCGGCGCGTCTTCTCGGCATCAGTCGCGCTACTCTTTACCGCCGCTTGGCCGATCTCAAAATAACTCCTGACGATAGATAGTTTTGCGGTCTCCCCTGAAACATCCATGAGACGGTGCTGAGACGGTTTGATGTCTCAGGCGCTGGGTCAAATATTTTTTCTGAGCAGCCGGGCACACCTAAGCACGGGCAAAGGCTGTATAAAAGCTTCTCAGAACTGTCTGGCACCATCGTTGCGCATGCAGGGATACGAAGATTCAAAAAAATAAATAAAAGGAGGAAAAAAATGAGAGTCTTCAAAACTGCATTGGCCGCGTTGGCTATAACCGTAGGATTCGGGTGGTCGGGTTCGGTAAAAGCCGAATCGATGCCCGACAAGGACATCGTCGAAATCGCCGCTTCAGCGGGGTCCTTCAAAACGTTAGTTGCGGCAGTACAAGCAGCGGGGTTAGTGGATACGCTGAAAGGAGAGGGGCCGCTCACGGTATTTGCCCCGACCGATGAGGCATTTGCCAAGCTTCCTGCCGGCACGGTGGAAAATTTGCTCCAGCCGGAGAACAAGGAAAAGCTCAAAGCGGTCCTGACCTACCATGTGGTACCGGGCCGGGTCACTGCGGGCGAAGTGATTAAGTTGAGCTCTGCGCCGACGGTCAACGGCCGAGAAGTTCGCATCAACGCGCGCGAAGGCGCGGTAATGATCGACAATGCTCGGGTAATTCAAACGGATATCATGGCGAGCAACGGAGTCATCCACGTAATCGACTCTGTCATCCTGCCATAATCGCGCGATCACGTCGGCAAACGCGGCTGGAAGCGAATCCAGCCGCGTTTTTTAGCGAGCACAGGAGTTCTGTCGTGCGTATGCTGGGATTGAAACCTAAAAAATCTCGTCTGCGAAGTGTGTCAGGAAACCACCGCAAATCCTATCATTATCGGAGTCGAGTCGGATGTGGCCACGACATGGCCGGTTCAACTTTGCCATCGTTGCGGTTTCATCGACATTGAATTGATGCAGCTTTGCCGGGAAATCACCATCGGCTGCTCGGGTAACTGAGTATGCACATCTTCGACCGCTTCGAGTTAATGAATGGATCCTAGAAAAAAACCCTCTTCGAGGTTCTCTCACGCTTGGTCGTTTTCCTTATCGCCCCGGATGTTCGAGAGCTCGCCAGTCGCAATCAGTCCCTCGGCGGCAGCGTGAGCGGCTGCAAACTCGCTGTCCGGTGCCAACACAAGCTGGCTTTCTGAATGCTGTACCTCTTCAACGAGCTGATCGATGGCCGCAAAACGGGAGGGATGGCGAACGACACTTCGAATGTAGATCGCGCGAATACGACCGGGGTATTCTTTAACCGTCTCTCGATAAATCTCCGGATCCCGCTCGCCGCTATCACCGATCAGGACGAACGGCAACTCGGGAAACGCCGTGAGAATCTGCCGGATACGGCTCATTTTGTGGCCGTGATGATCGCGCGAAGAAAAGATCAGGTGATCGCCAAAGTCCCTCAGAAACAGCGGCCCCAGCGGTATTGCTTGTAATTCCAAGAATTCCACCAGCAGTGTGTACAGGTTCCACGCGCTGCTCGAGACATAGAAAAACGGATTGTTCTCCTCTCCGCTCGCCCCTTTGTGTAAAGCGCGGTAGAAGGCCGCAACCCCTTTGAACGGCTTGCGGGTGTGCTCGTTCAGGAGAACCACCGTCAGAATCATTTTCAATCGATTAGCGACATTCGTCCTTATGATGGTATCATCAATATCGCTGATCACACCGAATCGCGCGTTTGGAGAGGGCACCAAGGCGTGCGCCGTGGCGGAAACCGGTTGCCCATCTCGCATCCGCGGCTGTAGAAGCTCAAGCGCAACTTCTTGCCATAGCTGCGGATGCAGCGGCCCGGCTGGATTGATCTCCAGCTTGAAATATCCTCCATTGTCGGCAACGACCTCCTTCTCCACTCCCTGAAAGAGCGCGCGTAGGCGGGCTCCAGGAACCTCGTCTGTTGCAAATCGCTTGTACATGTTGATTAGATTGCGCCAGGTGGTATCCGCCTCGCTGGCAGGCGTAAAACCTTTGTCTTCCAAAACGCGACCACCGACGAAGAGTTTGTCCGAAGTTCCGAAGCCCAGGTGAGGAATAATCATCAAAGGGCGGCTGAAACCGGTGACTCTCTTGATGCGCGATCTCACGTTATCGGACAGGCTATCCATCCGCTCGAAGAGGGCCTGGATTCTCACCTTCCAATCCTTCACGTTCGTCCTGGTCGCCACGTGATTCGAATCGTGTACAGCTCCAGATAGCAAAGGTCCGTCACGACAACTCGTCCTGGAGGGCGCCTCGAACTGTTAACCTTGTCGGAGTAGGAATCATGGTTGCCCATGACCCCCTCCACAGATCCGGACGTGCAGGATTACTGCATCCGGCTCTTGCCTCAGGTTGTAACGCCCAAGCGCGCCCAAGGATAAGGATGACAGATGTGAGTCTGCGGCAGCCAGCGGGCAACATAGCGCGCCATCCGAACCCAGGGCAGATGGCTTTTCTGGCTGCGGCGCTTAAGCACTCGCCGCCAGACCCGTCCGAGTGCCATGCGAAAGTTGCTAACCGGCACTGCATTCATCGGTACCCCGTAGTAATGCATGTGGCCAAGGAGAACCGCGCGCACATAGGCGCCCATCTCAGGGATGGGCTCGTGCATGCGCCGACCAAGCTCGGCCTTAATCTGCCTAAGCTTGGCCTGCCACCTCGTGCGCATCGTCTGTCTAAGCACCGTGAACTTCCCCCTGCGCGTCTTAGCGCAGCTGTGAGTAAATCCCAGGAAGTTGAAGGTCTCGGGCTTGCCCTCGCCTCGGCTTTGCCGGTCTTTTCCCGCATGTCTGCCGAACTCAATCAGGCGCGTCTTTTGGGCATGAAGTTCCATCCCAAAACGAGCCAGCCTTTCCCTAAGCTCGCTCAAAAACCGCTCTCCATCCTCTCTGTGTTCGAAACCAACCACAAAGTCATCGGCAAACCTGACCACCACCACATCCCCCCGGGCTTTGGTCTTGCGCCATTGGCAAATCCAAAGGTCGAACACATAATGCAGGTAGATGTTGGCCAACAGCGGACTGATACTGCCGCCTTGAACCGTTCCCACCTCACTCTGCATGAGCTTGCCATCCTCCAGCACCCCAGCCTTGAGCCACTTCTGAATAAGCCGCACCACGCGCCGATCCGCTACCCGATGCTCGATAAACTTAACCAGCCATCCGTGGTCGAGAGTATCAAAGAACCCTCGAATGTCGGCGTCGAGCACCCAGTTCACTTTTCTCCTGAGGATTCCCATCGCCAGTGCATCAAGAGCTTGATGCGCATTCCTTCCCGGCCGAAACCCGTAGGAGAATCCAACAAAGTCCTGTTCGTAAAGTGCGCTAAGCACCTCGGCCACAGCACGCTGGACAATCTTATCTTCCAACACCAGCACGCCCAGCGGTCGAAGCTTCTGCGGCTGGCCCGCCTTGGCAATATAGACCCTACGCACAGGCTGTGCTCGATACGCTCTTCGCTTAAGCCGATCGGTGAGGTCCAAAAGATTTCTCTCCAGTTCCTCCCCGTACTGCCCCCATGTCTTGCCGTCAATGCCTGCGGCCGCCTCTCGCTTCAAACCAAAGTAGGCTGCTCGCAAGCTCTCAACTCCATATCCATGGTGCAGGAGCGCAGTGAACCGCTGTCGCTTATCCCTCCTTGCTGCCTGACGTATCCGCTCAAGCGCGCTGGGCATGCTTTGCCGGCTCTGTGTCCGGGACATGTTGCGCTCAAGCGTCTTCCCCTTGGCCAGTCCCCTTTCCTGCACCGTCTCCTTGGCCTCAGGCACGGCCTTGTTCATCGGCTTCGTAGGTACTATGGGACTGTCCGACTTCCC
>CAYZXN010000379.1:0-7051 GCA_964482425.1 uncultured Syntrophobacteraceae bacterium
TCGAGCGGGTTGGAATCGACTCGTCGATGGCGCCTTCAGGTGTCCAGATCCCGTCCGGATCATTTTTCCAGCGCGTTTTGTGTTGCGCATTGATGATCGACGGCAGCGTCTCTATCTTCATACAAAGTTTAGACTATAAGAAAATGGCATACGATGCGACGGGCAGGAGGCCACGGATCAATGAGTGATGTTCAAGCAGCCATTGAATTTCGCGACGTGAGTTTTTTTCTGGGAGACGGTAGGAGACTGCTTGCCCATCTGAGCCTGACGGTGGCGCCTGGCGAGACGCTGGTGTTTCTTGGGCGTAGCGGCTCCGGAAAAACGACCACTATGAAACTGATCAACCGCCTGCTCGATCCCACTTCGGGCGAGGTGCGCGTCCAAGGCACCGCAACTACGGACTGGGACCCCATCCGCCTGCGGCGTAGAATAGGCTATGTTATTCAGGAGATCGGCCTGTTTCCTCATTTGACGGTTGAAGAAAATGTCGGCGTCGTTCCCCGGCTCGAGGGTTGGCCTGCTCAGAAGATTGAGCGTCGCGCCCGGGAGCTTTTAGCCATGGTGAGTCTCGAGCCCGCCCTGTTCGCGCGCCGATATCCCGGAGAGTTGTCCGGCGGACAGCGCCAGCGGGTCGGTGTGGCGCGCGCGCTTGCGGCGGATCCCCCGATCATCCTTCTTGATGAACCGTTCGGCGCTCTGGACCCGATTACGCGCTTGGAAATTCAGGAAGAGTTCCGCTCGCTGCAGAAAACCTTGAACAAAACATCGGTGTTTGTAACCCACGACGTGCGCGAAGCTTTGGCGTTGGCATCGCGTATCGGGTTGCTCAAGGACGGCGAGTTGATCGTGCTCGGTCCGCCGGGCGATCTGTTGAACTCAGAGGATCCTGAAGCGCGAGCCTTTGCCCGCTGTTATCACGAAACGACGGCGCCGAGCCTTTCATGAGCTTGCTGCACTTTTTTATCGAGCATCGAAGCGAAGTGATCGCATTGACACTGGAGCACCTGTTTCTGGTCGGGGTCTCGATCCTGATGGCGCTCCTTATCGGCGTGCCGTTGGGCATTGTTCTGACCCGTAAGCCGGCGCTGACCAAGCCGGTATTGGGATTTGCCAACATCATGCAGACGGTACCGAGCCTGGCGCTGTTTGGGTTTTTGATACCGGTCAACCTGGTTCTTTTCGATACGCGCATCGCCGGCGGCATCGGCGCGCGCACTGCAATTGTCGCCCTGGTGCTTTACGCGCTGCTGCCGATCATTAGAAATACTTTTACCGGCATTAACAGCGTGGACCCGGCGATTCGCGAGGCGGGCCGCGGCATGGGAATGACTGATCGCCAGTTGCTCTTCCAAGTTGAGCTGCCATTGGCGCTGCCTGTTATTATTGCCGGTGTGCGGGTCGCCACGGTCATTTGTGTCGGCACGGCAACCATCGCGGCGGCCATCGATGCGGGCGGCCTGGGGCGCTACATTTTCCGCGGCCTGCGCGCCAATGATAACGTGCTAATTCTGGCGGGCGCGCTTCCTGCCGCTCTGATCGCATTACTCGCCGATCTGCTGCTCGGCGCGTTCGAACGGGTCATGCGTTCCGGCAACGTGGCGAGGCGAAACCTTCGAAAGCTTCTATGGCCGGCAGTGGCGCTGGTCGTGATTCTGGCCGGCTTTGGTGTCTCTCGTCTTTTTTATGGCGAGGCATCGGCCCGCGTCGTCGTCGGTTCGAAGGCTTTCACCGAGCAGATCATACTGGGTGAGTTGCTGGCGCAGGCGATCGAAGCAAGGACCGGTTTGCAGGCCGAGCGCCGCTTTGATCTAGGCGGCAATCTCGCGCATCATGCCCTGCTTGCCGGCGAAATCGATCTTTATGTTGAATATACCGGTACGGCTCTCCTGGCGATTTTAGATAACAAGCCGCTAAAGGATCCCCGAGAGGTTTACCGGCAGGTCAAAACCGCCTACGCCGAACGGTTCGACAGTGAATGGACCGAGCCGCTTGGCTTCAATAACACTTTTGCGATCCTGGTACGCCGTGAGGATGCCCAGCGGCTCAACCTTAAAACGGTCAGTGACGCCGCGCGGGTGGCCGCCGAGTGGCGCGCCGGGTTTGGTCAGGATTTTATGTCACGCGCCGATGGTTATCCCGGTTTTGCCAAGACCTACAGCTTGGCATTTAAAGAAATACGCGAGATGGAGCTTGCGTTGACCTATCGCGCGTTGGCGGAAAAACAGGTGGACTTGATCGCCGGTAATTCTACGGACGGCTTGATCACCCGTTACAATTTAGTACAGCTCGAAGACGACCGCCGGTATTTTCCGCCTTACGACGCCGTGCCGGTGGTGCGGCAAGCCGCGCTGGAAAAGTATCCCGTCCTACGAAACGTGCTGGATCAGTTGGGGGGGATTTTGAACGTCGAAGAAATGCGCCGGCTTAACTATGCCGTTGACGGCGACAAGCGGCAGCCCGCGGAAGTGGCGCGCGAGTTCTTGAGGCAAAAGAAAATTCTCGACTGAACCCGGAACGGTTACAGTTGTTCCACGGGTTCGTTCGTTCGCAAGCAATACTTTAGAAGTTCAACGTTAAAGACAAAAATCCGAAGCAGCGATGCATTCGGCTTATTATCTTCAAACGACTGAAACAATTTTGGAACCATTGGAACCCTTGGAACGTGTTCTCTGGCTGGGTTTGAACTTATAGCGATGCCGTTGCAGTTCATAAGTATTTCTTGATAACTAAGAGTCTTGAGAGCAGTCACAATGATTTTGTGTGATGTTATGTGAAATAAGGCGAAAGCGAGGATCAGCGATGGCTAAAGTGAAGGGGTTTATCGATGCGGACGGGCACGTGGTCGAGAATGACAGGACGCTATTGGATTTTTTGCCGGCGCCTTTTAAGGGACGGGAAGAGCTTCTCTCTTTCCCGTTTTTTCCCACCTTGGACGGGTTTCACCGCCAGGCGCTGAGAGTGGTCGACGGCAAGGGGCGTTACGTGGCACAGGGATCGCTTCAAGAATGGAAAGATTTTCTTGATGAGGATGAAATCGAATGGTCGGTGCTTTATCCCACGGCCGGGCTTACGTTCGGCTTGATTCGTGACAAGGACTGGGCATGTGCGATCGCAAAGGGCTACAACAATTATCTCTCCGAGGTTTATTTAAAGAACGAGAAACGGCTGCGCGGTATGGCGCTGATCCCGCTGCAATCGATACCCGAAGCGGTTAAGGAACTGAAGCGGGCAGTAAAGGAACTAAAAATGGTCGGCGCTATCTTGCCGGCGGTCGGACTGCGCCAGCCTTTCGGCGATGAAAAGTATTTCCCCGTTTATGAGACGGCTCAAGAGCTCGGTGCGCTCCTCGCGGTGCACGCGGCGCCGACGCAAGGCATTGGTGTCGATGCGTTCGACCGGCTGATCGAAGTGCGCACTTTGAGCCACGGCTTCGGCCAGATGATTCAGATGACCGGCATGATGTACGGCGGCGTTTTCGATAAGTTCCCGACGCTGAAGGTGGCGTTTGCCGAAGCCGGTTGCGGCTGGGTGCCTTATCTTCTGGAGCGTATGGAGCTGGAGTACGAGCATCGCAGCGCCCAGGCGCCCGAACTCAAGGTAGCGCCTTCGGAGCATTTGAAGAGCGGGCGAATTTTTATTCATTGCGAGCTCGAGGAAATGGGCATTCCGAGGATAGCCGAGCTGCTGCGCGACGATATTTTATTCTGCGCCACAGATTTTCCGCATGAGCCGCGCTCGGAGTTCCGCGAAAATGTCGAGAAGTTTGTCGCTCGTGAAGACCTTCCGATGGAAACCAAGCAGAAGATCATGACGGAAAATCCCAAGAGAATGTATCCGCTGGCGCTGAGTTAGGCGCGCTCGGTAACAAGCTTCTGTTTTGCGAGGCAGGCCCATGCCTGCCTTTTTCGCGTACCAACCTTGTCGAATCACAACCTTGCCCTTACGTTTTGCGATAACTGATCGCAATGCAGGAGCTTGGTTAAAGCTCGAGTTAAGCGATTCATCGGTCCGGTCCCATGAATTCCAGTACCGGACCGAGGGGTACGATGGCGATTGGATTGATCGTCTTATGGCTTTGATAATAGTGCCGTTTGATGTGGTCCATGTCGACGGTCTCGGCAATTCCGGGAACGCGATAGAGCTCGCGCAGATAGGCGGGACAAGTTCGGATAGTCGGCGATCCGCTTCAGGTTGCACTTGAAGTAACCGTAGTAACCGCGTCGAAGCATACCAGGGTCGTAAAGAGCCGCCAATCCGCCTCGGTGATGCGGCCGCCGGTCAGATACGGTTCGTGCTCGAGAATTCCATCGAGCCTATCGAGAGCGGCAAAGAGCACGGTGAACGCTTCTTCATAAGCTTCCTGTGTGGTTGCGAAGCCGCAGCGGTAGACGCCCTTATTGATGTCGGTATAAATGAAGTCATTGATGGCATCGATCTCGCCTCTGAGTTCCGGCGGATAGAAATCGATCTCGCCATTAGCTATGGCGTCGAATTCGAATTGAGCATCCGGATGATCTCCGCTGATTCATGATGGTGCCGCGTTGTTTATCCCAGAGTACCGGAACCGTCACACGGCCGGTGTATCGCGGGTCGGCCTTAATATTAGATCTCGTAAAGATAACGGGCGTTAAAAATTGGGTCCGGAATGCAGCCGTGCTTCTCGCTGAAGGTTCTCATGTAGGGATCGACCACGGAGAGAGAGATGGCGGGCTCCAGTCCTTTGAGCTTTCGGTAAATAACTTTGCGGGAAGCCCATGGGCAGGCAAGGCTCACATAGAGGTGGTAGCCTCCGAATTCTGCCGCAAACTGCGAAGTTGCCGCGGCGCTCACCTGTCTGCGAACGACGCTCTCGTTACGAACGAACCGGCCGCCGGTCTTTTCGGTATCGTACCACTGGTCATGCCATTTGCCATCGATGAGTAAACCCATGGATAACTCGCGCCGCTGCCCCCAAAGGCAGTATCGTTTTCTGATGGAAAACAGGATGAGATTAGCGTGGCAGCGCCTGAAATGATGGTAACAGTATCGCCGTTCCCGTCAATGCGAGTTAGAATGCAGACAATGGCGCGGATTAGCCGAGCTGTCAACGAGCCGTTTAATTGGATATAAACGTAAGAGGGGCGCAGCTCAGTGACTGCGTACGATCATGCTATCGTTCGGCATGCGCCAGAGGAGGAGAGATCGATGAAAGAAGAGGTTGAACTCGGTTGGTTGAAGCTGACCGACAACAGCGATTTGGTCCTGAGCGCCGGTCACATCTCACAGCAACAAGACAGCGGCATCTTCGGCGAAAGCCGGACGATTATCCCACGAGAAGCGATCACCGCAGTGCGGTTGTCGTGGCAAAGAAGCCGCGGCGCATTGGTTCTGGGCGTGCTTTTGCTCCTGGGGTGTCTGATTTTCCTGCTCAGGGATCTAATATCCGTGTCCTCCTTCATCTCGCGAGCTGCGCAATTTTTAAATCTCTCGACGACGACACTGTCGTTCATACAATACGGTTTGCTGATAGCCGGTATAGGTTTGCTGGTGTTGTTCTGGTTCTTCAAACGGTATGAGATCCAGATTACCTCTGCCGGCGCCAGCATCGGAGGCACTCCGAGAAGCTACGAAGAGGCGGACAAGTTTTGCACGCTGTTGATTTCAGGCATTCGAGAGCTCCCGGCGGTGGCCAAGGAGCCTCGCCGAACCGAAATTGAGCAACCCCCTGAAAGCGAACCCAAGACCGGTCACTCCGATTGGCGCCTGTGAAAACGCGCTGTCAAGCGCCCGCTACATTTACATCGTCAGCACGATCTTGCCGAAATGATCGCGTCCTTCAAGAAAACGCTGCGCCGCGCGCGTTTCCGCCAGCGGAAAGCTCCGACCTATCACGACGTCAAACCTGCCGTCCTTGACCCGTTGCAGTATTGCGTCCAGCTGGTGAAATCCCTCCGGGTGCGCCTTTAAATAGTTAGTGATGGAGAAGCGGCTGGCTTTGCGTCCTTCGGCAAGCTCGGGAGGCGTCTCGGGAATTTTGCCGAATGCGCCGCCGATCGATACCAGACGGCCTGCAGGCGCCAGCGCTTGCAAGCTCATTTGATAGACATCGCCCCCGACCATTTCGAGCACGACGTCGATGCCGCGGTTGCCCGTGGCGCGCATGATTTCCACGACGAAATCCTTTTGGGTGTAGTCAATAACCTCGTCGGCGCCGAGCTCGCGCAACCTGCGCGATTTTTCATCCCCGCTGGTTGTGGTGATGACTTTTGCGCCGGTATCCTTGCCGATTTGAATCGCCGCCATGCCGACGCCGCTGCTGCCGGCCTGCACGAGCAGCCATTCGCCGGCTTTGAGCTTGCCTTCGTCCAGCAGGCCGAACCAGGCGGTGAGAAAAACTGTCGGCACGGCGGCTGCGGTTGCGGCGTCCACGCCATCGGGTACCGGCCGGACCTCGTTGGTTTTGGCGATTGCATACTCCGCGTATCCACCGGTGCCGGTGTAGGCGACCACGCGCTGTCTCAAGACAAAATCTTTTACGTCGTCGCCCAATTTATCGACGACTCCCGCGAACTCGCGACCGGGAATGATTGGCAGGTCTTCCGGCGCAATGCGATAGTTGCCGCTGCGCAGTCCGAGGTCCGCGCGATTCAATGAGGCGGCTTCGATTTTGATGAGTAGCTCGTTGGCGCCGGGTTGCGGCACCGGAACTTCTTCCAATTGGAGCACGTCTTCGCTGGGACCGAATTTGTGAATACGGATGGCTTTCATTTTCGAGCTCCTTTCACATTTATACCGGATAATACCGGATCTGACTTGAGCCTATCCAACGCGTCGTGGCTCTGTCAACGGAGCCAATGATGCACAGGACAAGGGTGTAGCATTGACGGCGCTGCGGCGACCAAGTTCACCGAGCTCGACAAGGTGCCGATCCAGCGCGCTTATGACTTTAGTTTCGCCCGGCGAGCGGACCAGGAATTGACCATTGCTGGATGGAAGCCGTAAGGGGCAAAGAATAGGGGGGACCCTGCCGGCCACCCCTAGAAGTGTTAACCCTAATCCGACATTGTTTCGA
>CAYZXN010000380.1:0-8123 GCA_964482425.1 uncultured Syntrophobacteraceae bacterium
AGAAGCGCGCGAAGTTAAAGCAAAAACCCTGTGCCGTGGCACGGATGGCGGTGGGAAACAACTCGGGAAAATAAATGGCAAAGCCGGTGGTTACGCCGGCGGCAAAAAATCCCATAACCGGCGAGGCCACCACCGCATGGATGAAATTTTGCGCCAACAGAAAAGTCGCCGGCACGGAAATCAGCGCGCCAAGAAAATACAAAAACAGAGCGAACTTTCTTCCCCAGCGATCAGCGAACCAGGGCAAACACAAACAGCCCGCGATCCCGCCGGTCGTGAGTGTCGTCGTGACCAGGCTCACCTGCGGAATCACCGCCCGCGTGCCCTCGGCGTGAAGCATGGCGGCAATCCAACTGGGCACCCATTGAATAGCCCCTTGATAACCGAAGGTTGCCACCACGGCCAATCCCGTGCCGACAAGTACATCGCGACGCACTCTCGGGGCGAACAACGCGGAATAGGGATTGCCGGTCTTCCTGGCTTTGACCCACCGGGCGGGCTCTTCCAGGGAGTAACGAATGTAAAAGGCGACGAAGGCGGGCAAAACGCCGAGAGCGAAAACCCAGCGCCATCCATACGGCCCGATGAACAGATAGAGTCCGGTGGCGAGAAAAAAGCCGAAGCCGCCCGACGCTTGCATGATGCCGGCTGCTTTGGCGCGCGATTTTTCGGGAAAGCTCTCGGCAATGAGCGCCGCTCCGGCGGCCCACTCGCCGCCAATGCCCAGTCCGGTTAAGAACCGATAGGCAGCGAGCTCCTGCCAGCTGCCGGCGAGAGCGGAGAGACCGGTACATGAAGCATAGATCAATATTGTTATAGCCATGGTTCGGACGCGTCCGTACCGATCGGCGATGGGGCCGAAGATCAAGCCGCCAAGAGCCCAGCCGATCATAAAGATGCTGAGCACGAAGCCGCCGTAAAGGCCGATCTCGGCGCTCTCGGTTGTGCCGAGCAAATCGCTCATGGCGGGAAACAGAATGATCGCGTACAGGTAACCGTCCATGATGTCGAGCGCCCAGCCGAGACAGGCGCAAATAAGTACACGCCACTGATAGGGCGTCAGCTCCTGGTACCATTTGGGTTCACTCATGAACTTGTGTTTCAGACGCAGTAGTTGCTTCGCGGGTGGCAGGCGCGAGAGACGGCAGATCACTGGCAAGAAATCCGCCGCACATCACTCGGGCTTTTAAGATGGAGACAAGGAAGCGATTCTCAGGAGGATTCTTGCGGTGATCCTCTCCCGCGTGAGCAGGAGAGGATCAGGGTGGCATTGTAAAATTAAGCAACGATGGGTTCGCGCATCGGGATATGGCTGGGAATCGGCGGCACGCGCGTGCGCGGTTGACCGTTTACGCCGGCGTTGCCCGCGCCCAACAGGAGCATGCGGCCGGTGCCTGAATTACAGAGTTGGTAGGATTCGCCGGATTTTAGCAATACGGTATCGAACTGCTTGAGCACGAATTCCTTACGCGGCGTGCGCACCGTGCATTCGCCTTCGAGGACCATGAAAATATGGTCGTCGTTTTCGTGGTAGTGCATGTCGTCCTGGACATTGGGTTCGCAGTTGATCACCCAGAAGTAGGCCAGGTCGGTTCTCCACAGGCTCAGGTGACCGATCTCCGGATTGGCATCGGCCTCTTTGATGGCGTTTTTCATCTCGACCATATCGTTCCTCCTCTTTCCTTGGTTCAAAGTTCAACTCGTTCAAAACGTTCAAATTGTAAAAACGCGGTCTTCAGTCGGCTGCTTTTTTGGCGGTCGGCCTGGGTGGGCGTTCTTTCGGCTTGACCAAACGCCCGTGCGTGCCGTCGCAGTAAGGATGATCTTTCGACCTCCAGCAGCGGCAGATGGCAACGGTGGTTGGCTCGTCAAATTCCAAGATGTGCGGCTTGATGTTGGTGGCGGCATGTGAGCCGTCGCAGAACGGCGGATTTTTGGTCCGTGTACAGCGGCAATAGGCGACGCTTTTGGATACTTGTTTGACTATAGCGGGTTCGATCAGATCTTCATAGGACAATCCCATATCGCATTCCTTTCGATTACAGATCAGAGGCTCATGAATTATGAACAATATTCCCGCTCGCACTCAGTGTCAACGGCGCTCGAAGCACTCGGGTTACAATCCTTGCAACCGCAAGACGTTCCTCCGAGGGCATCCATCCGTTTGGTTCCAGAATTATTTTTTTGCGGTGCGGGAAGTTAACGGCGCATGCTTGCGCAGAAGCAGCTTATTACCGCTATGGCTAGCCGTTTGGATTAACGAGCCGGACGTTACCGGCCTTTGATGCCGAGCTCGGCTTGCGCATCCCGCAGCAGTCTCAGGTCGGCAACTTCGGCGGGCGACACTTCGCGGGTGACCTTGGCGCTACGCCGCGCCTGGTCGATTACCAGCTTCAGGCCGTCGTCGGGCACGCCGCCGTCGGCGTTGAAGAGATTTCTCAGAGCATCATAGGAGGCGTAAGCAAACTCGCGTTCGACCTTACCCCAGGCGACGAGCGTTTGCACGGCCTCGTCGCGATTGTCGCGTATGAAACGATTGGCGCGAATGGTCGCTTTGATCGCGCGGCGAACCTCGTCCGGCTTCTCTTTGATCTTGCGCAGATTCGTGCCGAGACCGAGGTACGGGAAACTGAAAAGCTCGTAAGCCCGTGCGAGAATTCGGTAACCGTGTTTTTCCATCTGCGTGTCCGCCGGCGGCGACATGATGACGACGTCGACCACGCGCTGCTTCAGGGCGGTGAGTCTTGCGGCATCCGATCCCAGCGCGAGCACTTTGATCTCCTTGTCCGGATCGAACCCGGCTTGCTTGAGCATCAGACGCGCGGCGATGTCCGGCGTCGATCCGAAACTGCTGATGCCGAGTGTTTTGCCTTTGAGATCTTTGAGCGACTTATATTCCGGTTGCGCGATCAGAGTCATCGGCCAGTTGTCCAAGAAACCGGCGACGATTCGGACCGGCAAGCCGGAGATGGCGCCGCCGACGACCGCGCCGAAAAGCTGGCAGTAGTCGATATCGCCGGTCGCCAGAGCGGTGATGGCGACGTTCGGATTCATGCGAATGATTTCCGCTTCGATGTTCTCGTCCTTGAAGAAGCCCTTGTGCTGCGCTACGGCGACGGTCAGGTTCGGCATGTTCGGATTTGACACGCCGATGCGAATCTTGTCGACAGCGTCGGCGGAAGCGGCGAGGAAGAGCAACGCGACTGCCGCGCCAAGAGTCCTGATTTTAGCTGCGACACAAGCCGCTTGTGATTTCATTCTTTGTCCTCGCGCCTTATCCGCGGATTCATCGTTCCTGCACGACGTTAAAACCGCTATAGCCGCGGATTTTATCGACGCGGACAAGCACGCCGTGGCCTTTTCGATCCGGATCCTTGTCGATCTCGCCTTTGACAACCCGCTTCATGATCTGCTGGCGGATGTCGCCTTCTTTATAGACGGTCGCGGTGCCATAAAAGCGCCAGCCCGTGCGGGCGGCGCTGTCGTAGTAGAGCATGCAAACATGGGGATTGTTGTCGAGATTGGTGCTGCTGGCACCCAACGAGCGGTCCCAGAAGGCGATATGTTCGTCATCGAAAACAAAAGTGCTGCCGCGAAAGCTTAGATCCGGATAGCCGTCCGCCGACGTTGTTGCCCAGACGCAGTACTTTTTCTCGTCGAAAGCCTTGTTGACGCGATCTTTCATCTCATCAGTGATCTTGATCATGAAGGTGCCCTCCTGGGTGGGTCGAATTATGCGAATCCATATAACGTTGCGGGGTTGTCGACAAGGACTTTTTTAACGCTCTCCTCATCCGGAGCGAATTGCGCCAACAGGTCCACCAGGTCGCCGTCATTCGGCGTGTGGCCCGGCGCGAAATTGTTGGAATGGGGCCAGTCGGTGCCCCAGATCACCCGATCCGGCGCCGCCACAATAACCGCCCGCCCATAGGGGATGACTTCGACGAACGGCAGTCCGAAATAATCGTGGACTCGAGTATTGCAGATCTTGTCGGCGCCACTGACCTTCACCCACACGTGTCTATCAGCCAGCAGATCGAGCAGCAATTGAAACGCCGGCTGATTCAAACCTTCAGCCGGTTTGATCCTGGCGATGTGGTCGATGACCACGGGCGTAGGCAGTGCGCGAATGCGCTTTTCCTGCTCGAGCAGATTCTTGGTATCGATGTGCAGGTCCACCGACCAACCGAGTTCCGCAATGTGTTCCACACAGCGATCGAGGACCTCCAGATTTACGTTGCCGCGCGGCCGGTCGAGCAGATTGAAACGCACGCCGCGGATGCCGCCGTCATGCAGCCGTTGCAGCTCGCTCTTGGGCGTGTTGTCGTCGATGCGGCCGACGCCGCGAAATTTCCCGTCGGAATGGGCGATCGCGTCAAGTGTGGCGGAGTTGTCCAGCCCGTGCACGCTCGGTTGCACGACGATGGCGCGTCTCACGCCGATGACCGCGATCATTTTTAAATAGTGCTCCAATGGCGCCGCCGGCGGGGTGTACTCATGCGTCGAGACAAATGGAAATCGTTCCGGCGGGCCGAAGACGTGAAAATGCGTATCACAGGCGTCCGCCGGCGGCGTAAAGCGCGGCTTCTTTGTATTCGGATCGGGCGGATAGCAGTAGGGCATGGTATTCTCCCGGCACCTACTCTTAGCGAATCACGCGCCGGGTGTCCACTTGCTGGGAAGGTTTCCTTAATCATCTGCGCCGGCGCTTTATCAACTCAGTCCTAACTGAAGCTGTTGCGAGTTCGTGGCCTACCATAGGAGGCACGCGACGGCATCAGGGTTTGCATCTTTTTCTATCCCAAGATTGCTCGCAGCGCTACTGGACTCACCGATGCGCACGCCAAAGCTTCAATTGCGGCGAGCCACTGTGTAAGTTTACACATAACGCGGCGGGATAGGATCGCTTTCGTGCCGTCATCATTTTTAGCAGCCTGCTAGATATAGTCGGGTTGAGCGGCAACAGTTTTAAGATTCCGCGGGGCTCCAACTGCGAGTCAGCGTTGAGCCTAGGACAGTTGTTTGATACACTTGCTTGAAACATATGTTTAACGCATCACACGCACATAATGCCGAGCCACCCATAGGAACGGAAAAGCGTCTGCTTGAAGCCGCGGGCGAGATCTTCGCTGAATACGGTTATCGCGCTGCGACGGTTAGGCAGATCTGCGAAAAAGCAGGCGCCAACATAGCCGCCGTCAACTATCACTTCGGCGATAAGGAAGGTCTTTACATGGCGGTGCTCCGCTCCGTGCCGGACGCGCACGCGGAGAAATACCCCGCCGATCACGGTTTGACGCCCGGTGCGACCGCCCGGGAGAAGCTCGCGGCTTACATCCAGTCATTGCTGCATCGTGTATTCGACGAGGGGCGGCCGGGCTGGCACACCAAAATCATGGCCCGTGAAATGCTCGAGCCCACGCGCGCGCTGGACTCGCTGGTCGAAGAAATTGCACGGCCGCTGCACCGCGAATTGGCTTCGATTATCCGGGAACTGCTCGGCACCAAAGCGAATGACGACACCGTGCGCTTGTGCACTCTTAGTATTCTAAGCCAGTGTGTGTATTATCATCATGCCCGCTCAGTCCTCAGCCGGCTTTATCCGGAACAGAAATACGCTCCCCAAGACGTAGTTCGGCTGGCCCGACATATCACCGACTTTTCCATTGGCGCTTTAAAGAATCTTACTAAAGGAAACGGAGGCCCGGCGCGATGAATCTGCAAGAGCGCCGGATGTTGAGAAGACGAGACCCCGTTGCACCCGGCGCGCCTGCGCGCCTGCAAGGTAAAGGGACGACTGAGAAAATCGCAGCGACCGCTTGGCGGCGCATGAGTGGCGCGGCCGGCCATTTGCTCATGGCGGCTTTAGTGGCGCTGGCTCTGGCGGCGTGTGACGGCGATCCGTCGGCGACAGCAGTCACCGAGAGCGCCGATCCAGCGCGGCAGGTAAGACTCGCCAACGCCGTGGAATCCAAAGTAGCGCGCACAGTCAGCGCCACCGGAACGCTCGCCGCCGAAGATCAAGTGGTGTTGGGCACCAAGGTTATCGGCCGCATCAGCGACATCGCCGTCGATCTCGGCAGCCGCGTGCGGACGGGGCAGACCATCGCGCGCATTGACCCCAGCGACTACCGGCTTCGGGTGAATCAAGCGGAAGCCGCTCTGCAGCAAGCGCGCGTACGGCTCGGCCTCCCTCCCGAAGGGACCAGCGATCGGATCGATCCTGAGCAAACGTCGCTGGTGCGGCAGGCCGCTGCCGTACTCAGAGAAGCGCGCTTGACGCACGATCGTATGGTGGAGTTGTGGGAGGGGCAATATATCGCGCGCGCCGAGCTCGATACGGCTGTATCCCGGCTCGCAGTTGCGGAGGGGCAGTATCAGGCAGCGCTCGAGGAGGTGCGCAATCGCCAGGGACTACTCGTTCAGCGCCGCTCGGAACTTGAAATCGCCCGCCAGCAGCTTGCCGATACCACTATCGTTTCGCCGCTCGATGGCGCTGTCAGCGAGCGGCAGGTCTCCGTCGGCCAGTATCTGGTCGCCGGCGCACCGGTGGTAACGCTGGTTCGAATCGATCCCTTGCGCCTGCGACTTGCGGTTCCCGAACGCCAGGCCGGCGCTGTGCGCGTCGGGCAAACCGTGGAGCTTACTGTCGAGGGCGATCCCAACAAGTATCCGGCCCGGGTGGCGCGGCTTTCCCCGGCTATCGCCGAGATCAGCCGTACTTTGTTGATCGAAGCCGAGGTGCCCAATGCCAAGGGTGTACTGCGGCCCGGCTCGTTCGCCAAGGCGGATATAGTGGTGGAAGCCGGTCAGGAGATCATCACCGTGCCGCGTGATGCTATCGTCACCTTTGCGGGAATCGATAAGGTTTTGATGGTCGCGGACGGCAAGGCTGTCGAGAAACGCGTCCGTACCGGACGCCGATTGGGTGAGCAAATCGAAATCACCGAAGGCCTCTCGGCCGGCAATCAAGTCGTGCTCGATCCCGGTAACCTCGTCGCAGGACAGCCGGTACAGGTAATCAACTAATGCAGAAACTGGCGGAAATCAGCATCCGGAAGCCGGTATTCGCTTCGATGATCGTGCTCGCGCTGGTGGTTGTTGGCGCCACCAGCTATTTCCGGCTGGGCGTAGACCGCTTCCCGTCGGTGGATCTTCCCAACATTTCGGTGCGCACAACCCTCCCGGGCGCTTCACCGGAGGAAGTCGAAACCGTTATTTCCCGGCCCATCGAAGAGGTTGTCAATACTGTCGAAGGCATCGAGGAGCTGCGCTCGATATCGGGACGGGGAACCTCTTTCGTTATGGCGACGTTCAACCTGGACCGCGATATCGATGTCGCGGCGCAGGACGTGCGCGACCGCATCGCCACGGTTCTTAACAGGCTGCCCTCCGACGTCGATGCTCCCGTCATCTCGAAATTCGATAACGAAAATTCACCGATTCTGACCATCGCGGTTTCCGGCGACCGCTCGCTTCGTGAACTGACTGAATTTGCCGACAAGGTCATCAAAGTACAACTGGAGCGCTCGGCGGGTGTCGGAGAAGTGCGGCTGGTCGGCGGCCTGGAACGAGCCATCAATATCTGGATCGATGCCGACCGCATTGCAGCGTACCAGATTCCCATTACTGCGGTGCGCGACGCGATCCAGCGGCAGAACGCCGACATTCCCGGCGGCAACGTCACCGGTGGCGCGCGTGAGGAAGTCTTACGAACGATGGGGCGTATTGTCGATCCGCAGGCCTTCAACGATCTGGTCGTGACGACGCTCAACGGCGCGCCCATCCGCATTCGCGATATCGGCTCGGCCGAAGACGGTACGAAGGAACAACGATCGCTGGCGCGGCTCAACGGCGTGCCCACGGTGCAACTTCAAATCCGGCGCCAATCCGGCGCCAATACCGTGGCGGTCATCGAAGCGGTAAAGGAGAATCTCGAGCGGGTCACGCGGCAACTGCCGGCTGATCTAAGGGTCGAGGTTATTCGCGATCAATCCCGTTACATCTACGCGGCGCTGCACGAAATCAACTTTCATTTGATCCTGGGCAGCATTCTGGCATGTCTGGTCGTGCTGGCGTTCATGCGCAGCTGGCGCTCGACGATCATCGCCGCCGTGGCCATC
>CAYZXN010000381.1:0-4799 GCA_964482425.1 uncultured Syntrophobacteraceae bacterium
CGCCTGATCTGCTCGAGCATGCATCCTGCACGCCGGGTGGCCGCCCTTGGATCACTTGAGAATCTCGGACATTCTCGCGACGGTGGCGGAGTCGAGCTTGAAAAGCCCGGCAACGATCTTTTCTACTTCTTCGCCGCTCACCGGATCGACATCCAGTTTGGACTTGGCCGCCTCGGTTAAAAAATCTTTATCCTTCATAGTGTCGCGAAATGCCCTGCGCAAGGTCTGAACGCGGTCCCTGGGCGTGCCCGGCGGCAACGCGTACGGGCGGGTAATCGCCGCGGTGTCATGGATGCCGGCCTGAATCAGCTTTCGCGCCTCGTCGGTCTTTGCCAGTTCGATGGCCACTGGAACTTTGGGCAAGTCCGGGTGTGCTTTGGGCACCGCCTGCAAAACGATATTCACGTTGCCGGCATCGAGACCCTGACGCCACATGACTTTGATAGACTCCCAAGCCCAGCACCCGCCGTCGATTTCACCGCTCTCTGCGGCCAGCTTGATCGGAGCGGTGCCTTTATAGCCGGTCACCAGTTGGATCGGCAGCCCGAGGGCGGCCTTGATTAATTTTGCGCTGTCGTCGTTGGTTGTGCCCGGTGCGCTGCCGCCGAGCTTGACCGGCGTCTTTGCGTTCATCCAGGCATCGATGCCGGTGATGCCGCTTGCCTTCGTCAGCGCGCAGACGACATTGTCTTTGACCGGCACGCCGATCCATTGGAATTTTCGCGCATCGAATTCGATCCCCTGGCCACCGAAGAGCTGTTGCGAAATCAGATTGCCGATAAAGTTTCCGATGATGAGGCCGTCGGGTTTGGCGGCCTTGTAAACCGAGTTGGCGGCCACCAGACTGCCTGCCCCCGTGACGTTATCGACAACGACCGCCGGATTGCCGGGTATGTACTTGACGATATGCCGGCCAATCAAACGGGAATAGGTATCGAAGCCGCCGCCCGCCGGAAACCCAACCAGAATTCGGATGGTTTTTCCGGCATAGAAATCCTGAGCATAGGAAACGTGCCGCGAACTCCACATCGATGCGAGGACAATTCCGATCAGGATGACGTAGAAGGTTATTTTCTTCATGGTTGGCCTCCCATCATTTCAGCCGCGCGGCTCCCACCGCGATTTGCGTTCCTTGCTCGGCCTGCTGACTGCGCGGAATATCCTCCAGCGCATAGAAGCTGTCAAGCGAATTTCGAGCGCCAGACGCTGCGCTGTAGTGAATCAATCCTGCACGCGTTTGGTCCCGGACATGCGGAGAGTGCTGTCGATTCGCGCCGGCGCCTTTTTTGATCCCGCTGCTCCAAAAGGTGTGACATGGAGACACCAACGCCGCTTATTCCTTGTCAGAGGCTCGGCAAATGTTCTACCCTAAAGCAAATTTAAAATCGATTTTAGAGCTTTGACGCACTTTTCCCCGTAAAGTTGTGAACGGTGAGAGTCTTCACGCTCGATAGCAACTGCCGCACCTGGAGGAAAGATGATCTCCACCGAACAAATCGTCGACGCCTTTGACAGCGCAACCCGGCAGTTTCGCGAGTCCGATGAGTACCGAGAGCTTGTTTCGGGTCGCGCCGGCCTTGAGAGCACCCGCGAGTTTTTGCGCAACGTGTTTCGCACCCACTTTCTCTCCTCGCATATCGTTGCCCTGTGCTTCGCGTCCTTGCCGTCGAGCGCGGCTGAGCTGCTCAGAGAGAATCTTATGGAGGAAATGGGACGCTCCGACACCGAAAAGCCTCATTCGGCGCTGCTTCTGGAGCTGGCGCGTGGTGTTGGCTTTAGCCAGGATGAGATCGACGGGCTGATCGCCGATGCGCGCCAGCGGGTCGCGCTCTTCTGCGCCACCCGCGTGCCGGCGGCGACCCTGCGCGAGCTCTGCCTGGCGGTGCTGCTCGAAACCATGAGCTTTGAGTTTATGCTGTCGCGCTGTTCGAGCGAGATCGCCGCCGCCTTGATCGACCGCTATGGCTTCGCCCAACCGGCGTTGCAGTGGTTCGCGCTCCACTCGGAGGTCGACGTGCGTCACGCCGAAGAAGGCGTGACGGTCATCCAGGACTATCTGAGCTTTCATCAGGCATCCGACGACCTCTTCAAGCAGATCGCGAGTCTTACGCTCGGCGACAACCTTTTTGCTCGTCACTATTTTCCAGCGACTTCGAGACAGCGCACCGGCAGCCGATCGGCGCCGGCCAGCGCGCGGCGCATCGAGGCCGTGACCATTTACCGGCTGCGCATCCCGTTCCATCAAACGTTTCGTCATGCGCTGCAAAGCCGGGAAGAGAGCGACGCGATCATCGTTAAAGTCACCGACAGCGACGGCCGCAGCGGTTTCGGTGAGAGCCTGCCGCGCTCCTACGTCACCGGCGAGACAATCGAATCCATGATCGCGCGCATTTGCGAGCACCTGGCGCCGCGCGTGTTCTCGCAGTCATTCGCGCCCGGCTGGGAGACTTTGGAGTATCTTCAATCCGTCATGCCCGAGTGGACCAAGACTGACAACGAAGCAAGCAGTCCGCTCGCCTGGAACGCCGCCTTCTGCGCTGTCGAGCTGGCATTGCTCGACTGGAGCCTGCGGGCGGATCATTGCGCGCTGGCCGACTTGCTGCCGCCGGCGCGCTACGAAGTTGTCTACAGTGGCGTGATCTCGGCGGATGCCCCCGGCGACGCCGCCGCACTCGCCAAGAGAATGGCTCGGCTTGGCATACGCCAGATCAAAGTAAAGGTCGGCACGCCGGATGACGCCGCAAGGCTCGAGGCGGTGCGCAAAGCCGCCGGCGAAGAGGTCGAGCTGCGCGCCGATGCCCATGGCGCGTGGCAAGCTGGCGAGGCGATCGAACAACTACAACGGTTGGCAAAGTTCAAGCTGCGGGCGATCGAGCAGCCGGTGGCGTCAGCCGATCTGACGGGGATGAAACGAGTCCGTGAGCAGAGCGGAGTAGCGGTGATGGCGGACGAGTCGCTGGTAACCGTGGATCAGGCACGGCGCCTGATCGAGGCCGGAGCTTGCGATTATTTCAACGTCAGACTCTCCAAGAACGGCGGCATCGCCGGCAGCCTGGCGATCGCCAAACTGGCGCAGCAAGCCGGCGTCAAAATTCAAGTCGGCGCCCAGGTCGGCGAAACCGGCATTTTGTCCGCCGCGGCACGAACCTTCGCCGCGCATTTGCCGGCTCTGGCCTTTGCCGAAGGCTCCTTCGGCACCTGGCTGCTCGCCGAGGATGTCACGTTTGAAAACGTCGCCTTCGGCTTGGGCGGCCGCGCGCCGCTTTTGAAAAGCCGCGGTCTCAGCGTTACAGTCAGGGAAGACGTGCTTGAACGACTCGCCATTGCCAAAATCGATCTGCGCCGGTAACCATCATGCGACTGCTCATCAAAGCCGCGGCGTTCGTAACGCGCCGCCAGTGGCGACGCTGGCACAAGCTCACATCCAAGCCGCAGGAGACACAGGACCGTTTGCTTCTCGGCATCGTTGGGCGCAATCGCGCCACGCGCTTCGGCCGCGCTCACAATTTCAAATCGATCGGCTCTCTGAGCGACTTTCGTAATCAGGTGGCGATCGCCGACTACGAGCGGCTGCGCCCATACATCGAGCTTGTCAAAAACGGCGAGACCGATGCGCTTACCGCGGAGCGGGTTGAGATGTTCACCATGACCAGCGGCAGCACCGGCGAGCCCACGCTGATTCCGGTCACGGCAACCACGCGAGAGAATCACCGGCAGCTGACGCGGCTGTGGTATTACCGCGCGCTCGTCGACCATCCCGATCTCTTCAACGGCAAGCTGCTTGGCGTCGTCAGTCCCGCCGTTGAGGGACGAACGCCCGGCGGCATTCCGTTCGGCGCCGCTTCGGGTTTGATTTACCAGAGCACCCCGAGTTGGATACAGAACGCCTACGCCGTGCCCTACGAGGTCTCCGATGTTAGAGACTTCGAAGCGAAATACTATCTCATCATGCGTCTGGCGCTCGAACAGGATATCTCGTTTTTCGGCACGCCCAATCCGAGCACGATTCTCAAGCTCGTCGAAAGCGCCAGCCGCAACAAAGACGACATCATCAAAGACATTGCCGACGGCACCATCGCGTCGCGTTTCGACTTGCCGGCCGAATTGCGTGCGTCGCTCCTGCGCCGACTCGGAAAGAACCCCACGCGCGCGCGGCGACTGGAATCTTTGATCAAGCACGACGGAGCGCTCAGACCCAAAGAATACTGGCCGCGGCTGCAACTGATCGGTTGTTGGAAGGGTGGAAGCGTCGGTGTTCGACTGAAAGAGTTCGCCGGCTGGTTCGGCAAAACGACGCCGGTGCGCGATCTCGGCTACATGGCCAGCGAGGCGCAGATGACCTTGCCGGTGTTCGATGCGGGATCGGCGGGCATTCTCGCGATCGATAAGAACTTCTACGAGTTCATCCCGGAGTCCGAAATCACTGCGGCAGCGCCGACGGTTTTGACATGCTCGGAGCTCGAGGAGGGGCAACTTTACTATGTCATTCTTACCACAGCCGGCGGATTGTACCGCTACGATATCAACGATGTGGTTCGGGTCGCCGGATTTTACAAGCAGACACCGCTCATCGAGTTCGTCCGCAAGGGCCGCGACGTCACCAGCATCACAGGCGAGAAACTGCACGTCAACCAGGTCATTCAGGCGATGGCGCGGGCGCAGGGCGCCGCCGGCGTGACGGTGCAACATTTCCGCGCCTGCGCCGACGCGGAGAAGTCTCTTTACGCTTTCTCCGTCGAACTCGATGGCGTCATGCCGAGCCGGGAAAACCTGTCGCAACTGCTGCAAGCACTTGACGC
>CAYZXN010000382.1:0-11727 GCA_964482425.1 uncultured Syntrophobacteraceae bacterium
GTGTCCCTATATGGTAGTGGCAGGGGAGGACGATGAGCACTGCGACATGAAGTTTGTCTACGAGCTCATGAGTGAAATCCCGGGCCCAAAACTTCTCTATGTTTTTGAAGGCGAGCGGCACTCGATCCGCAATCCGCGCGCCCGATCATTGGTGATTAACTGGCTGATCGACCGGCTTCTCGATAAACCGTTCAAATCCGAGAAAATCCTGGTCGAAATCAGCGGCAAGGAAATCCATTCGGAATGGTAGGGTCTATTCGTGAGTGACGCGGGTAACACTCGGTTCGCCGCGCTCGAATGGCAGGAAATCCTGGTTTCCAGGTAATTTATGCGAACTGCTTACGGCGATCTGATCGGCGGAGTCAGCGGCGATATGTTCGTAGCCGCGCTTCTCGATGTCGGAATGCCGCTGCGCGCTCTAGACTCCGAGCTGCGGAAGATCCCAAAACTTGAGTTCAAGCTCCACGCCTCAAAAAAGAGTGTCCATTCGATCACGGCGACGCAGTTTCAGGTTGTTTGCGCCCAGCAGGAAGCGCCCCGCTCCTGGCAGCAGATTCGCCGGCTCATCGAGACCAGCAAGCTGACCGACGGCGTCAAAACAATCGGCATTAATGTTTTTTCCAGGCTCGCCGAAGTCGAGGGCAAGATCCACAATGTCCCCACCGAGAAAGTTCATTTCCATGAAGTCGGCGCCACCGACTCCATCGTCGACATCATGGCCGTGGCCGTCGGCTGCTGCACGCTCGAGATTGGCGCGTTGCATTTCTCCGAGGTGCCGCTAGGGCGCGGCGTCACACGCAGCAGCCACGGGCCCTTGCCAATCCCTGGGCCGGCGGCTTTGGAACTTCTGAAGAATATTCCCGTGCAATGGACCCACCTTGGGGGTGAAACCGTAACACCCACAGGCGCGGCCATCATCTCGGCCTTGGGCACAGATTTCGGCAGAGAACCGCGCATGACAGTTGAAAGCATCGGCTATGGGGCGGGACAAAAAGAATGGCCGGATCGACCGAACTTATTTCGGCTCGTCCTGGGAAGCGCCAACTCAGGCTGGCAACAGGAAGAAATGCTGGTGCTGGAAACCAACATCGACGATATGAATCCGCAGTTCTACGATCACGTCATGACTCGGCTATTCAGTGCCGGCGCGCGCGATGTGTTTTTCTCGTCGATTCAGATGAAGAAAAACCGCCCTGCCGTGCTGGTGCGGGTTATTGCCGAGCCCGCCGATAAGGAAAGACTCGCACGGATTATTTTTGAGGAGACCACCACAATCGGTATTCGTTATCATCCGGTAGGACGCATGATCCTGAAGAGAACCGCAATCACCGTAAAGACACGGTTCGGCAACGTCAAAGCCAAGATCTTAGAAGAGCCTGACGGGAAAAAACGAATCAGCCCTGAGTACGACGAGCTCAAACGGATCGCCACCGCCAAGAACATTCCAATCAAAGTCCTGCGTGACGAAGTCGTCAAAAACTTTCGTCATTGATCTAGACACCGTCGCTCATAATGTCCGACGATCACCGCGAGAACGACGACCACGGTATATCGCTACCGCCCTGGGTCTCTCTTCGCTACCGCAACTATAGCCTGCTGTTTTCCTTGTCGTTGTTTGCCACGATTGCTCAGCAGATGCGGCAGACACAAAACTTCTATCAGGTTTATGAGTTGTCGGGATCGGCCTTTCAGTTGGGCCTGACCGGCCTAGCTCAGGGAATTCCGATATTCGCGCTGGGGCTGTTTGGCGGAACACTGACCGATTTCGTAGATCGCAAGAAACTGCTGCTTATTACCACCTTCGGCAACTTCCTGGTGGCCGTCGCCTTGGCGATCCTAACGCTCACCGATTCAATTCAGGTGTGGCATATTCTTTTGGCCACGGCGCTCACCTCGGCACTCAACATCGTGCTAAATCCCACACGCATGGCCTTGATCTCCAATCTCGTGCCTCGTTCATACCTGACCAATGCGGTTTCCCTCAACTCGAGCTTATCGCAGGCGGCGCATTTCATCGGCCCCATGCTGGCCGGGTTTAGCCTGGCCTGGATGAGCATAGGCAACGCCTATGCATGCAACGCCTTTTTTTACATTCCGGCGGCCTTTGCCATCTTCCTGCTGCAAGTACCGCCCAGCGATAAAAAAGCGCGCGGGCAATTTTCCATGGGAAGCATTTTGAGCGGCCTGCGCTTTCTGTTTTCGCAACCCATCATTTTCGCCATGGTGATGCTCGACTTTGTCATCATCGGCGTCGGATATTACCGCCCGCTCCTGCCGGTCTTCGCCAAAGACATGCTGTCCGTCGGCCCGGCCGGATTCGGCATGTTGTCATCCGCCCCTGCCATCGGCGGAATTCTCGGCACTCTCGCCCTGCTTCTGTTCGGCGACGTTAAAAATAAAGGACTGATGGTCCTCTGCTCTTTTCTTGCTTATGCCGTGGCACTCGGCGTTTTCGCCGTATCGACGCATTTCTGGCTGTCGCTCTTGCTACTGGGAGTCTTAGGGCTAGCCAACTCCCTCCAAGCCGTCATGCGCCAGACAGTCTTTCATCTGCTGACGCCGGATCATCTGCGCGGCAGGGCATTTTCTGTTTTCAACATGTTTTCCCAAGGCGCTAATTCGGTCGGCGGCGCAGAGGTCGGTTTCATGGCCGCGCTGGTCGGAGCGCCTGGTTCATTGCTGTTCGGCTCTGCCATAGGGACGATACTGACATTAGGATGCTGGACTTTATGGCCCGGCTTGAAACAGTTTCGTTCGGAGGGAGCCGTTGAACCTTTCCGCAGTTCCCCATCACACGTGAGGCGAGCTGACTAGGCCCATCACGCGGCAACCCTGGTTCTCTTTAAAAGCATTAACAACGCAACCCCTGTCACAAGGCCGCACATCAATCCGCCCAGAGCCGGAGGAATAATGTGAAATACGATCAAGGCCATGTGCTCGCTGAGCTTATTGCCGACGCCGTCCCCTAGGGTCCAGCCTGGAAAGATCACCAGAGCGCCAATGAGCCATCCCAAGGTGCTTGCCGATATCCACCATCCGGCGCCGTAAATCTGGCGCCGTAAAACCAGCCACTGCATGGTTCCAAGCAACGCGCCTTCCAGAGCTAGATAAACAAGAGTGCTGGCGATTAGAACATTGCTGATCTGCAGGGCCAGCAGAGCCCCCGCTGCACTCGCCAGTACCCAGTGGATGCCGCGCGGGACGTATGGCCGCAGCACCAACCATTGGAACACCCCGGCCGGAGAACCAGCTTGCCCGATGAGCATCGCCAAGAGAATTACCAACGCCCACAAGGTGTTGTCAACGACGGTGCGCCAACGAGGTTCGCGGCGGCGACGCCACCGCACCAGCACTGCCCCAAGGCTTGACAGCGCCACCAGCGGAACCACGGTGGTCAGGAAGATCCAGCCGGCTTCGAGAACATAGCGCTGCAGCAAGGGATGAACGAGTATCCAGCCGAGCGACGTGGAGATCGACCACTGAAGCAGAAAAACGCTGTTCACAGGCGTGTGCGCTCCCGGCAAATGTGCCGGTGTTATTGGCTCAGACTCTACCATACGTTCGCAGTCAGTCTGTTAAGCTGCCCATAAACTGTTTCGTCCGGGCAGCGATTTGGCGCGAGCAGCGTGTTTCGTCGATTTTCACAAGATGCAAACCAATAAGGCGTAGTCAGAACGCAAGCCTCATCCTAACACGGCCGCTAAAAGACGATCATCGATGTACTCGTCAAACAATTCTGCGAGACCGGCTTTCTGAGTGGCGCCGTCCATGTAAGGGATTTCTCCTAGGCACGGCGCGCAATTCAGCGCCAGAAGCGACTCCCGGTTGGTTTCGGCTGCCGGTGAGCCGGAGGCTTCGAGCTGATTGAGCACATAGCCGAGCACATGCAATCCTTTGCAGCGCGCATGTTCGAGGGTAAGCAGTGTATGATTGATCGCACCCAGTCGATTGGCCGCAACCACGATCAGCGGCAGCCTGAGCACTCTGGCAAAGTCGGCGTAGGTGTAGCTGGGCAATAGCGGCACCATCAGCCCGCCGGCGCCTTCCACCAGCGTAATGTCGTGGCCGGAACTGATCTCTCCGTAGATGTCCATCAGTTTGCCGACATCGATGGTGATGTTTTGCCGTTCCGCCGCAATGCTGGGCGCTAACGGCTCACGCAATGGATATGCGCAGATCTGGTCCAGCGGAACTTCACAGCCGGAGGCCTCTTTCAAAAGCGCGGCATCTTGCGGAAACAGCTTACCCGCGCGCTCGCCACAACCGCTTTCGGCTGGCTTCATAACGCCGACGCGATACCCGGAGCCGCGCAGCAGTGCCGCCAGGCCGCAGGCGACAAAGGTCTTGCCGACGCCTGTATCCGTACCGGTGATGAAAATTCCCTTTGGCATCATTTTTCCGTCACGGCGAGAATGCAGTCGTAAACGATATCGAGAAGCAAGGCGAGCTCTTCTAGTGAAATCGACAAAGGCGGCATCAGTATAATCACATCGCCCAGCGGCCGGATCACGACGCTGCGCTCGCGCGCCGCGACAGTCACCTTATGACCCATTCGTTGTTCGGGCGGATAGCGTTTGCGACCAGCCTTGTCTTGCACAAGCTCGATACCGACCATAAACCCCCACTGGCGCACGTCGCCGACATGGTTCAGCGGCAAGAATTCTCCACTTAGCCGATTCTGCAGATAGGCGATCTTTGGCTGCATCTTTTCGAGGATGTTGTCTCGCGCAAACAACTCAAGATTGGCGATCGCCGCCGCGCAACCGAGCGGATTACCGGTGTAGGTGTGGCCATGAAAAAACGTCTTGTATTCCTTGTATTCGCCGAGGAACGCCGCAAAGACTTCTTCGCTGGTGAGCGTCGCCGCCAGCGGCAGGTAGCCGCCGGTAATCCCCTTCGCCAGACAGAGGATATCCGGCGTTACGTCGGCGTGTCCACAGGCGAACATTTTTCCGGTGCGGCCGAAGCCCGTGGCCACTTCGTCGAGTATCAGGAGAATTCCATGACGCCGGCAAATTCGTTTCACGGCTCGAAGATACTCCGGGGGATGCGCCCACATTCCCGCCGCTCCCTGCATAAGCGGCTCCATCACCACAGCCGCCAGTGAGTCCTTCTCCTCGCTGAGTTTTGCACCGGCCTCTTGCACCGCGGCATCAAGCGCCTGCTCTACGGTCATGCCCTTGTAGTAGCGAAACACATGCGGCGGGGTTATGCGCAAGACCGGAAACAGAAGGGTTTTGTGGTAACGATGGAAAATTTCGGAATACCCCAGGCTCATGGATCCGACGGTATCTCCATGATACGCCTCTTCCAGCGTGGCAATTAGAGTACGCCTTCCCTCTCCTTTGAGCTGCCAGTACTGAACCGCCATTTTCACGGCGATTTCCACAGCCGTAGCGCCGCTATCGGAGTAGAACACCCGTTGCAATCCATCGGGAGCCGCCTTGATCAGATCTTGCGCCAGCTGAATCCCGGGAACGTGAGTCAGGCCGAGAAACGTCGAGTGGGATAGTCGATCGAGCTGGGCACGGATGGCGTCGTCGAGCTGTTTCTTGCGATGGCCATGGACATTGCACCAAAGCGAAGAGACTCCGTCCAGGTATTTCCTGCCATTGACGTCGATGAGATAGTGACCGTCCGCCTGGCTGATAATGCACGGCTCCTCGGCCATCCATTCCTGCATCTGCGTGAAGGGATGCCACAGATAACTATGGTCCAGTTGCTTGAGCTTCTCGTAGTATAAAGTCATGGTTTATTTTCGTCGGTATCATTTGGCAGGCGCGAGAGACTGGCATTCCCTGAAAATCTCCACCGCCCTGTCGATCTGCTCGGACGTGTGCGTTGCCATAAGCGTCACGCGCAAGCGCGACGTCCCGGGCGGCACCGTCGGCGGCCGAATGCCCTGAGCGAATACGCCGCGTTCGAGCAAACGCGCCGATACCCCCATACATTCGCTTGCGCTGCCGATCATCACCGGCAAGATCTGGCTCCGGCTGTTGCCCAACTTATAACCGCAGTTCTCTAACCCTTTGCGCATCCGCGCACAGTTATCGCGTAAGGCGCGCCGGCGTTGCGGCTCGCGCTCGATTAACTCTAGGGCGGCAATTCCCATCGCCACGACCGCAGGTGGCAGCGAAGTTGTGAAGATAAAACTGCGGCATCGGTTGATCAGCAGATCGCGCAGCGTTGCGCTTCCCGCCACGTACGCGCCGAACCCTCCCAGAGCTTTACCCAACGTTCCCATCTGCACCAGCACGCGGTCGGCTAACCCTAATTGCCCGACCAGGCCGGCGCCGTCAGGTTCGTAAACGCCGGTGGCATGAGCCTCGTCCACCATCACCATGGCACCGTATGCTTCGGCAAGCTCGACAATGTCGCTCAATCGCGCTTCATCGCCATCCATGCTGAAGAGCGATTCGGTGACGATTAGCTTCCGCGATGCGTGCGGCGCTTTCTTGAGACCTTCCTCCAGTTCGTTCAGATCGCAATGGCCATAGACGACGCTCTTGGCGCGCGACAAGCGGCAGCCATCGATAATGCTGGCATGGTTGAGCGCGTCGCTGAAAACCACATCGCCCGCGCCGGTAAGCGCCGAAATGATTCCGGTGTTGGCCTGGAAGCCCGAATTGAAAATCAACGCCGCCTCGGCTCCCTTCAACCGTGCGAGCTTGTCCTCCAGCTCTTCATGGAGCGCCATGTTGCCCGAGATGAGTCGGGAAGCGCCGGCTCCGCAGCCATATAGATCGATGGCGGCTTTTGCCGCTTCCCGGAGCGCCGGATGACTGGCCAATCCAAGATAGTTGTTGGAAGAAAAATTGATAACTTCCCTGCCATCGACAATTAACGTTGGGCCTTGCTCGCCATCGACACGGCGCAGCGATCGATGCAGTCCGCTTTCCCTCAGGTGGGCCAGCTCGGTCTGAAGAAATTCTGTCGACATGGAGTGGTATTTTTTATTATAGGATAAGCGTCACCGCAACCGGCGCTAAATCACCAACAAGCACTGCGGGTTAGCCGCCGGCGAGGCTCTGCAGTTTACGCTGCACAAGTTTCATCTCGGCAGCAAAGCGCCCGAACTCCTGTTCTTGCTCGTCTTTGTCACGCTGGCGCAGAATGGCGGAAGGATGGATGGTGACAAACGTAAGTTTAGCGAAGTCTGAATCCATGAATTTGCCGCGCTCTTCGGTAATCGGCACGGGTTTGCCTATAACGGCTTGCGTGGCGGTAGCCCCCATGCAGACGACAATCTTGGGCTGTACGAGTTGCAGTTCCGCCTCGAGCCACGGCCTGCAGGCGCCGACCTGGCGTATGGACGGCTTCTGGTGCAAGCGACGCTTGCCGCGCCAGATCCATTTAAAGTGCTTTACCGCATTCGTCACATACACATCACCGCGCGGTATGTGCGCTTCAACCAGTGCTTTGTCGAGCAGCCGGCCGGCCGGACCTACGAACGGAGCACCTTTGCGATCTTCCAGGTCACCGGGCTGCTCGCCAATCATCATGACATGGGCATGACCAGGCCCCTCGCCGAAAACGGTTTGGGTGGCGTTGAGATAAAGGTCGCAACCTTGGCAGATCTTGGGCGCCTGCCGGAGCGAATCAAGCGATCGTGTTTTCGGCACAAAATCGCGCGCCGATGTGCTTTCAACGCCTTTGTCAGCCATTCTAGAATCGTATCATCTGCATGGAACCAGTCCAGATGGTTAGATTGGCGTTGCGCGGCTGTGCTTCAGGAGTCGCGCGATCGGGTTGCTACTTTCAGCTGGACTGGTTTAAGGTACCGGAAACCAAACGCCAGAGGGGCGACTAAAAATCATCGATGGCTAAAGCTAAGACGGTTTACGCATGTCAAACTTGCGGCTACCACGCACCCAAGTGGCTGGGCAAATGCCCCGACTGCGGCCAGTGGAACAGTTTCGCTGAAGAGCGTCTGGAACGAGCCGCCAGCACCCGTGGCGAGCTCAGCCTGGGGACCAAAGAAGACCCCGCGCCCATCCACGAGATCAACACGGCCGACGAAGGTCGCGTGCAATGCGGTATCGGTGAATTCGATCGCGTGCTGGGCGGCGGACTGGTTCCAGGATCGGTCATCCTGATCGGCGGCGATCCCGGCATCGGCAAATCGACACTGCTATTGCAAGCATTCGCGGCGATCAGCTCCAAAGGGCTGATCTGCCTATACGTTTCCGGCGAAGAATCGCCGAGGCAAATCAAAATGCGCGCCGAGCGCCTGGGAATAGCCGCGCCCAACCTGCTCGTGCTCAGCGAAACCTCATTGGAAAGAATCATCGGGCATGTAAAGCAAATCAAACCGGGGCTCCTCGTCATCGATTCGATCCAGACCATCTTCAGCTCCAACATTCCCTCCGCTCCAGGCAGCATTGCCCAGGTAAGGGAAAGCTCAGGGTCGATCATCGTTCTGACAAAGAAGACAGGTCTGACTACTTTTTTGATCGGCCATGTGACCAAGGACGGTGCCATCGCAGGACCGCGGCTACTCGAGCACATGGTCGACACGGTGCTCTATTTCGAAGGCGAACGAGGTCATTCGTTTCGCATCCTGCGCGCCGTCAAAAATCGCTTCGGCTCGACGAACGAGATCGGCGTCTTTGAAATGAAAGAAGCCGGACTCAAGGAAGTGAGTAACCCATCGGAAATTTTCCTGATGGAGCGACCCCTCGAAGTTCCCGGGTCCGCCGTCGTTTGCAGCATGGAAGGGACCCGGCCGATTCTGGTAGAGCTTCAGGCTCTGGTGAGCCGATCCTTTTTGGCCGTCCCCCGTCGCACTACTATCGGCGTCGATCACAATCGCGTCGCGCTTCTGGTGGCGGTTCTGGAAAAGAAAATGGGCGCCAAGCTTTTCGATCAGGATATTTTCGTCAACGTCGCCGGCGGCGTCCACGTCGACGAGCCGGCGGTAGACCTCGGCATCATTGCCGCCATCGCGTCTAGCAGCCGAGAAAGCGTTCTCGATCCGAAAACGGTTTTCTTCGGCGAAGTCGGTCTGGCGGGAGAAATCCGCGGCGTCTCGCAAGCCGAAGCTCGCGTCAAGGAATCCGGTAAACTCGGCTTCGAGCGCTGCGTTCTGCCCGTCGCCAACAGCGGCCAACTGAAACACATAGGACATCCGAAGCTTGCCGGCATCAGCTCGCTTGCCGAATGTTGGAAAATCATGTTCAAGAATTAGACAGTCAGCCGGAAAAAGTTCCTTCAGAGGTTTCAAGGCGAGCTCAGCAATGGCGCTGCAGGATCCTAATATCTGCTACAAAACGACAATGCGGGTTGATTTCATAAGGCGGCGAAATGCCCACAAAAGAATCAAATTACGACCAACCGATTAAACTTCGGTGATTTAAAACCTTGGCTCGCTTGATGGGGGCAAAACGGTCATACGAGCACGAGATGCCTTGCTTTTCGCGTGTAGATTTATCGAAAATTCATCTAATCAGTAACAGTGGTTAGGGCCAAGAGGGCGCGCAATGCAAGGCGGATTGGATGATCCCGTAGTGAAAACAATTAGGTCGTGAGTTGCGGCGATTGCCGAATTCATTAAAAATCGCAGGCTTGCTCGTCTGCAGACAATCTGGATTCCAGTCAGGACGAGCTACATTCCAGGTTATTTCTTGGGGAGGATTTTGACGGGTGCGAATAGCCGATCGCGGATCATGATCATTTGGATTTCTTCAGCCACGCAGGCGACGCTTCCATTTGTGCCCACTCACATGTCTTCTCGCGATGCCTCTCTATACAGTTCAGACAAAAACCACTGACGGGTGGATCATCATTGTTTTTTTCTTCGTAATCGCTTACCGGCCAACCGTCGCAATTCCTGCAGAAGTGCCATGTGTTCGCTTGCCGTGATCTTCGGTAAAAGGTTGTCATGAATTACGCGCTCTCCGTAAACATTTAGCGCAATGCGAATGCCACAGGAAAGAACGTACCGATTTGGCTACTTGATGAAGGTGCGGTAGTGACGGAGACAAAACGAATGGGTAAGAAGTGCCCGAAACTCAGTTGCGTTATCTTTTAAAGCTCCGAATGACTCAACTGAAACACGGGCCGGCTTGAGCGCTTAGCAACCGGTAATCTGTGGTTTTCGAAGTATGAAGCAATCGCGGCTGCCGGAGAGTGGTCCATGATACTAACAGTCTTCAAGCGCTCCGTTTTATCGATGCGATCCGCCGGTAGCGCATCTTTTTATACGTTAGCAGTCGGCGCCCAGAAGCGTTAAGCGATCTCAGGATTTGAGAGTCCAATTATAAAGCTTCTTTAGCCACAGCCATCGCAGCGTCACGAACCCGTCGCGATTAGTTCGAATCGAGCCCGAGCGTCTCAGTATTTCTCGCACCGTCAATCTCATTTCTTACTTGCCTATGCAGATCCTCAGAAGGATCGAGCACGATGTATTTAAGCCATTCATTAAAGCACAGTGCATGCCCATGATTGCTGGCAATGCTTGTCTACGCTGCCTCCGTCTTAGTCTCTGTAAGCGCTGACAATTACGCCCGATCAGTAAACAGCTGTGAGCTAGCAGGCACGGATGTCACGGAGCCTACAGTGACACGACTCCCGCAGGCGCTTCGAAACTCTTGAAAGTTATAGCCGCTCGGTCGAGCATGAGGGCACAATGCTTGCTCATCTAGTCTGAGCCGGGGCGAAGAAGCGCAGCTTGTTATTACATCATGGAATGTTCTTCGTCCCCGGCGCCATCCGAAGAAACGGACGACGCGAGTACGGCCCGCATCGTAGGAACGATTTCACCGCACATGGTAGCGGCAACACGTTTAGCTCATGACAGCAGAAATAATTTTAAAGTACGACGAAAAGGAACGGTTGCTACAAGTTGCGCCCGAGAACTCGCCCGCCCATCGTGTTCTTACGAGCGCTCGGCCTGATAACAATCAACCGGCGCTAGTAGTCCTAACCTGCGACGATCAAACCGCTCCAGGCCTGTTGAAGCTTGCAGAACGACATTGTGGCAGCGCGTGGAGAGTGATGAATTATCAGATGACGCGGCTAGGGCTACTAACCTCTATAGAAGCGCACCAGAATAATCTCTCAGGGAGCTGATTGAGTTATTGTCTGCATAAGAGCCTTGACCGCGGCAGACCGTCGATTGCGCCGCTGTAAACGTTATTAACAGCAACGTCATTGGACCTATGCTCCTCCGGCTTTACAGCTCTAATAGATGTAGACAACAGCTGCTTCGGTTTGTCAGAACTGTCCTTGAAAGAAGCCGCTTTATTAGTTATTGAATTCATTACTGTGCCGGAGTGGTGGAATGGCAGACGCGCCGGACTCAAAATCCGGTAGGGGAAACCCTGTGTGGGTTCAAGTCCCACCTCCGGCACCACCCAAAAACCAGCCAGCTTCGTCATCAACTTCTATCCGGCAAAAGCCCAGACACCCCTCACGCTGCAATCGCCGGGGCAAGCATGGCAAGCACCGCGCCCTATCAAACCGCCATCGCGTTAAATACGGGCATTTCCGACTGGCGCGATAGTCCAACATTACTCCCACATCATTACTGTACCGACAAATCATGACGACGGGCGTCCTGGCACCGTCCTTGCCGTTCTTCCTCCGCATAAACTAAAGCAGACATCGCCGTCGGTTCCACCTTCTCGGAGTGTCTGCCAGCGTTTTGACGCTTTGCCAAATCGCGTGCAGGAGGGATCCCGTGAGCCAAATTGTAAAGGAGCCTTATGCGCCCAGGAGACCGAGGCT
>CAYZXN010000383.1:0-3998 GCA_964482425.1 uncultured Syntrophobacteraceae bacterium
TTTGGAGGTCCGCGGCCATATTCAAAAGTCAGCGTTGAGAGCGATTCGCGAGAGGGCAGCGACCGGATTGCGGTGTCACTGGCTTAAATAACGCGCGTTAGTTCTTGGTTTGTTCCTTTTGCTCTTGCATTTGTCTCTGTATGTTTTCACTGCCCTTCTGCATTCCCTCATACAGCTGTTTTTCTCTTTGCATTCCTTCCTGAATTTTCTTTTGAACCTCCGCGTCGCGCTCCGCCCTGCTCGCGTCGTCCTTACCGCACGCCGACAAGCCGATAAAAAGCATAAAAATAAACGCTGCCGTTAGAATGTTTCGCATGATTTTCTTCTCCTGGTCGCGCTGTTTGCCGTCGAGGGTTACTTAACAGCAAAGGCGACGAAGCCGCAACTTGCTCATCGGAGACGGTGCCAAAAGCGGCTTTGACCTGCGGAAATCTTCTGCTAGACTCGGGCCTTGATGTTGCGGCGACCCTCATTGCTCGTACTGCTTTCCTGGCTCGCCGCCGGTGCCGGCGCAATCTACGCGCAAGCGCCGAGCCGCGCAGCCAAGGTTAGCCCCACTCTCACGGTCCGAAGCGCCGGCAGTTGGAAGCCGGTGGAGTCGGGCGTCGAATACCGCACGATCGCTCTCGAGCGGTCCGAACCTGCTTACTCTCTGGAGCTCAAGCTCATCCGCTTCGACCCGCGTCGAATAACGCCCCGGATCATCAGCAGCAGCGACTATCAACTAAAAAGCGGTGATGCCAAAACCCTGGCGCAGCGAAGCGGTGCCATCGCCACGATCAATGCGAACTATTTCGACGAGAAGGGAAAGCCTCTGGCATTGCTCAAGACCGCCGGCCGGGAGATCAATCGCTCGGTATCCAGGCATGCACTGTATACGGGGGTGTTCGCCGTGCGCGACTCCATGCCGTTCATCACGCATCGCGATGACTTCCAATCGGCGCAGGCGCAGGAAGCGCTGCAATCCGGCCCGCTTCTGTTAAACCACGGTGCTGTTGTGCAAAAGATGCCGGGCCCGGGACGCTACAGCCGGCGCGCCGTCATCGGCGTCGACAAACAGCAACGGGTCATCATCGGCGTCACTGATATCATTTTGGGCGGCCTGAGCTTTACCGAACTCCAGGACTTGTTTTCCAGCCCGCAGTGGCAATTGGAGACAACGGATCTGTTGAACCTGGACGGCGGCGGCTCGGCACAGCTCTACCTCAAGACGCGCGCGCTCGAAGAGTTTGTCAGCGGCACCTCCGAGGTGCCGGTCATGATCGGCTTTTTCAAGAAGGCCAATTAGAAAAGCGCAGAGAACGCGAGCCGGCTCCACTCGAAAGCCCGCGTCGGCATGATCCCGAGATAAACCGTAGCCGCTGCGCTTATGCCGACAGCCGCGTAAAGGTAGGGTGATTCGCGAAAAGACTTTCCCCTCACACCACCCTCGCTCATGTACATCATGACGATTACGCGCAAATAGTAGATCACCGACAGCACGCTGTTGAGCACACCGATAATCGCCAGATCCGTGTAGCCGGCGGCAATCGCGGAACGAAAAATGTGAAACTTACCGGTAAAACCCGCGAGCGGCGGGAACCCGGCCAGCGACAGCATGAACAGCGACATCGCCATCGCCAGGAAAGGCCGTCTAAAGCCTAATCCGGAAAAATGGCTGTAGTCCTCCCGCACAATGTTTTTTTCCGTCAAGCAGGTGATCACCGCGAAGGCGCCGAAGGTCATCGACGCATAGGTCGCAAGGTAAAACAGCATGGATGTGCCGCCCCACTCTTCGCCGGCAACAATTCCAATCAGTATGTAACCGGCGTGGGCGATACTCGAGTAAGCCAGCATGCGCTTGACGCTGGTCTGCGAGATCGCAAGCAGATTGCCGACCGTCATCGTCGCAATCGCGAGCACGCGCAAGGGCGAAGCCCATTCGCTGTCGAGCGGCGCCAAACCGTGCATGAGGATGCGCGCCCAGGCGGCAAAAGCGGCGGCTTTCACGGCCACCGCCATAAATCCAGTAACCGGAGTCGGCGCGCCCTCGTAAGCATCCGGAACCCAGAAGTGAAACGGCACCGCGCCGACTTTGAAGGCGAAGCCGACCAGCAGGAGCAGAGCGCCGGCAAAAAGATAAAGCGGCCACTGCCCTTGCGGCTCGGCCAAAAAAGCCGAGATTTGACTCAGGTTGGTGGAGCCGGTAGCGCCATAGATCAGCGCGATGCCGTAAAGCAGGAATCCGGTGGCGAAGGCGCCCATCAGAAAATACTTCATCGCCGCTTCACTGGAACGGGCGCTGCTGCGCCACATGCCCGTCAGCACGTAAACCGCGATCGACATGGTCTCCAAACCGAGAAAGAACACAATCAAATCGTTGGCCGAAGCCATCACGATCATACCGGTGGTGGCAAAAAGAATCAGCGAGTAAAATTCGCCTTCGTAGATTCCGGTGTCCCTGAGGTATTGAACCGACGACAAAATGGTCAAAGCCGCAATAGCGACGAACAGTTGAGTAAAGAAAAGACTAAAGCTATCGAGTAAAAACGTATCGCCGAAGACTCCTTCGCGGCTGCCCCAGAGCAGCACCGATTCCACGCTGCACAGTACCAGACCCAGGAGACTGATCCATGCCAGAAGGCGCTTCTCATGCTCCTTGACGAACAAGTCCAGCAGCATGACCACCAGGGCGGTCAACAAGACTTGCGCCGCCGGTAATAGCGCTATGAGGTTAACGTCCATCGCTCTTCGTCTGTGCGCCGCTGTCGTGGTTTGCGGCAACCGGCGCGGCTTGCAATGCGAGAAATTTCTTGAGGGTCAGGTCAACCGACGCCTCCATGCGGCTTAAAAACGGCTGCGGATAAACCCCCATGATCACGATCAAGGCAACGATGGGCGCGAGAATCAGCAGCTCGCGCCGGTTCAGATCAACGAGCTTGCGGTTTTCCGGATTGGTAAGCGGCCCGAAAATCACCCGCCGGAACATCCACAGCATGTAAATCGCACTGAGAATGACGCCGCTGGCGGCCGCCGCCGTCCAAAGCGGTGTCACCCTGAAGGCGCCCAGCAATATCAGGAATTCGCCGATGAAACCGTTCAGGCCGGGCAAACCGATGGAAGCAAAAGTGACAATCAACAGGAGCACCGAAAACACCGGAATCTGCTGCCACAGGCCGCCGAAGTCGGCGATCATACGGGTATGCCGCCGGTCGTAAATCATGCCGACTAGGAGGAACAACGCTCCGGTCGAAAGGCCGTGGCTGATCATTTGATAGATACCGCCCTGAATTCCCTGAACGTTCAGGGCGAACAGTCCCAGCATGACAAATCCCAAATGGCTCACCGATGAATAAGCGACCAATTTCTTGATGTCTGCCTGCATCATCGCCACAGCCGCGCCGTATATGATCCCGATCACCGCCAGGGCTATAATCACCGGCGCCATCGCAACCGCTGCATCGGGAAATAGCGGAATGGCGAAGCGCAGAAAGCCGTAAGTGCCCATCTTGAGCAAGATCCCGGCGAGGATCACCGAGCCGGCCGTCGGCGCCTCGACGTGCGCATCGGGAAGCCAGGTGTGGAACGGAAAAAGCGGCACTTTGATGGCGAAGGAAAGCCCAAACGCCAGAAACAGCCAGGTTTGCTCGTTCAACGGCAGGTGCAGATTATAGAGTTGTAGCAAATCGAAAGTCAGCGCCTGGTTCACGTGCGCGTAGCGCGTCGCCAGGTAAATGATCGCCACCAGCATGGGCAGGCTGCCGGCCATGGTGTAGACGACAAACTTCAGGGCCGCGTAAACCCGTCGGCTGCCGCCCCACACGCCGATGAGAAAATACATCGGCACCAGCATCACTTCCCAGAAGACGTAAAATAGGAAAAGATCCAGCGCGACGAAAGCTCCCAGCATGCCGGTCTCCAGCACCAGCATAAAGAAGAGATATTCCTTGATTTTTTCCTGCACCGGCCAGGAAGCGAGGATCGCCAGCGGCATGAGCAGCGTGGTAAGCAACACCAGG
>CAYZXN010000384.1:0-4577 GCA_964482425.1 uncultured Syntrophobacteraceae bacterium
CGCCGGCGGTACTGACGACAAAATAGAGATCGGCAGGCAGCTGAATTTTACCGGTGCCGATCAAGCGGATCGCGGCGAGCATCGCTGCCAGGCTGCCCTTCTGTTCACAGGCGCCTCTGCCCCAGACGCATTCGCCGTGCAGTTTGTACGGCGCGCCGTCGACGATCTCACCGGAATAAGGGTTTTGCATGGTACTCGGCGCGGCGTTCATCGCGTAACCCACCAGCATGAGCCGGTCGCTTTGAGTCCTGCCCTTGATGTGCAGAATGAGATTGCCCATGCTGTCGATGACCGGCCGCAATCCCGCCTGCTCCAGCTCCGGCTTTACGACGTCGCGGATCAGGGCAAGGACCTGGGGCTCGGCCTCGAGAAGCGCGGTTTGCGGACTGGCGTGTTGTACCAGCTTTACAGCGAGGCGCTTGACGTCATCGTACTTGATGTTTCTGTCGATGACCTTTTGGGCGGTTTGAGCGTCCATAATCGGCCCTGCCACTCCGCCTCATGCGCCCTCGTAGTGAGCACGGCTTCTGCCAACTCGACGGGCGATAACAATGAGAAGGATACAGATCATGCTGACGATCATGGCCAGCGAACACATCGGCCCGAAATACCCGTCGGTGTAGAAATTATAGAGCAAGGGGCCAATAGGTTCGGCTCCGGGCGAGTAAAGGAATACTGAAGTACTAAACTCGCGAAGATAGATAGTCGCCAATATGATCCAACCCGCAATGAAGCCGGGACTCATTAACGGCAGAAGGATGCGACGAAAGGTCGCAAGAAACCCGGCCCCGCAGGCCTTGGAGGCGTCCTCCATGTCATCATGAATTTGAACTATCGTGCTGGTCATAGAACGCAAGCCGTACGGCAAAAAACGCGTGATATAACCGATCATCAAAATCCACAGAGTGCCGTAGATCGGTAGCGGTACATAAACGTAAGTCCAGACTAACCCGATCGCCAAAGCGGAGCCTGGAAATGCCCAAGGTATGAACGTCAATGCTTCGATGATTCCGCGGCCCGCTACCTTTGTTTTTGTCGTGATATAGGAAGTAAGTCCCGCCAACAGCATGCATAATGTTGCTCCTACCACGGCCAGAAACACACTGTGCTGAATGGCTTGGTACGTCCGACTGTCAGTAAGGTTATAAGTGTAATGATCAAAGGTCAGCAAATCCCATGTCTTGGGTCCGGGTATATGAACGTAACTCACGAGCGACGTGTAAAGCAGAACGCTAAATGGCAGAACAAATACGAGGATCAGAATCAGAGCGGCGAAAGCGAACGCGAGATAGCGCCATTTCCCGAGATCGATGACGTTCGGGCGATAGCCCCGTCCGGTTACCGTAACATATCGCTCCGAATGTGCCGTCAAACGACGGTAAATATAAACGAATGTCATTGTGATGAGAAGCAAAGACACCGCATAGGTAGCCGCTAGATTATAATTCGGCGGAAACGCACCGAGCGTCTCGCGGTATAGCTTTGTGGTGAAGACCTCGATACGGGCCGGCAACGCGATAACCGCCGGAGTGTCAAAGCTCTCGATCGCACGCACAAAATTCAGGATTGCGGCAGCAAGCAATGCCGGCCTAATGATCGGAAAGGTGATCCGGCAAACGACTTGAAGGTTGCCGGAGCCTGATACCTTGGCGGACTCTTCGAGAGAAGGGTCCATAGAGTAAAGACCGGCGGAAATAATTAAAAACGCCAAGGGCGTGGTTATCAACGCCTCGACGAAGATCATTCCCCCCATCGAATATATGTTGAAAGGCGCCGATTCCAATCCGAATAATTGCATCAGCGCCAGGTTAAGCAGGCCCACGCGAGGGTTGAGCAGAAGCACCCAGGAAACTGCCAGCATGAGCGGCGGCAGGATATTAGGGATAATCGCCGTCAGCTCGATGAATCTCCTGAAAGGAGCATTGGTCCGAACAGCGACCCAGGCCAGGGCGGTTGCCAGGACCGTCGCCAGTAAGGCGGACCCGCCGGCGAATACGAATGAATTCACCAGCAAGGTAAATGTCGCCGGGTCCGAGTATGCCGTAACGTAATTTGTCAGCGTGAATTGGCCAGGCACCCCGATCGGTTCGCTCATGAAACTGCCATAGAGAAGCATCAAGGTCGGCGAAAGGCTGAGAAATGCTATCAACACGGCCGTTGCGAAAATAATTAACCGCAGCGGATCGTAGCGAATCAACTGCATCGGCCAGTGCCGAACTCGCGAGAGCAATGCCGTATCGTTCATGGCAGACTAATCAAATCGATTCGATAAACAAAGTAAAGGGCCGGCCCGCCGAGTTTATCGAGAGCCAGCCCTCCGCTGTTTTTCTGTAACGCTAAACGTCATTCATTAAAAGAATAGCTTGCGATACTCATTCATGATCTTTTTGAATTCCTTCTCGTCCGGCGTATCCATGAATATCGCCCGTTCGGCAACCGTTTTTGCGTCGCGGATGTCCGGATTGATGCCCGGATAAAGGACGAACTCACCTTCCTCGGCTATCGCCTTTTGACCATCGGGCGAGGTGACGTACTCGATGTACAGCTTCGCGGCGTTCGGATTATTCGCCTTGGCGCTCAGATTGGCGTAATTGGGATCTGCCAAAAATTTATCGATCATCACGTAATCGATCGGCCCTTTGTATTGCTTGACGTATTTGACGTAAGTAATACCGAGCTTGGCCTCGCCACGAACGAGCACATTGGCCACCGGAGCGAGAGACTCGACCATGTGAGGCTTCTGATTCGCTAGGCCCTTGACGAACTGCTTGCCATTTTCATCCATGAGCTTGTCTAAATTATCAAGGAACTGCGCGGTCGTGGTATGCCGGCTGGGATCGGGCATACTGATCTGCCCCTTCCATTTGGGATCCAACAGATCGTTGAAGCCCTTGGGCGTCTCTCCCTTTTTGACGAGCTCGGTATTGTACAGAATACTGATGGGCAAAAATCTCCAGGGCGTCATTACGCCTTGTTTATCTTTGAATTTGTCTGGAAATTTTTCTGAGGAGGGCGAAATGAATTTGCCGAACATCTTGTTGTCTCTCATGATCAGCTGAACTCCCCGGTTGCCTTCGACAACGTCGAAGCCGGGGCGGCCGGCGCGCCACTCGGTGAGGGCTCGGTCCATAACCTTGGTCGACGATGCGCGCCAGTATTCGACCTTGATACCGTATTTCTTTTCGAATCCGTCGTTGATCGCGCTCATCGATTTCGGTGGAACGGTACCATAAACGACGACCTTGCCCTCTTTTTTGGCCGCTTCTATATTGACCTGTTGAGCGATAGCGCTTCCGCTAACAATTAAGCTTACCAAAGCCACTGCGCCGAACGTCCAAAAACGATTTGTCTTATTCACAACGCCTCCTTTTTTGCGTTAAAACTCTAACCTCATTCACAACTTGTATATCCCCCTATCTATCCAACCAGGCTAAGTCAAGCCCTTAACCCCACGGAGCAAAACACGGGCGCTACAAAAGCGTCTGTTTCCGGTTGCCCGCCGTGCGAAATGGCAGACGAGCCCAGTCCACAAGGATTAGACGAGGACGGCGCAAAATTCATTGAGTCATCATGGCGATATTTTCCGCTTATCAAGAAAAAATGCCTTAATCGCTTCAGCCATCCGTCACTTCGCGCGCCATTTGTACCACTTTTTTCCTCGCCTCCTGAGTCCCCGTCGGCAGCAGTATCGGCAAGTTCAGGCCCGCCCTGACGAACGCGGCCAACTGCTCGCGGCACTCATCGGCGGTTCCGGCCACCGAATGCGCATATACAACCTCGTCGCTAATGTACTTTTTGGCCGCTTGCCAATCGCGTTTGCCGACAGCGGCCGCCAGCCCCTCCTGATCGACTTGGCCGCCCCCCAGTCGTATGTTTTCCGCGTGGTGCGTGTTGCGAAAGATATAGGCTAAAAAAAGCTTGTTGGCTTCGATCGCTTCGGGCGGGTTTTCGGAAACCGCCGCGGTAATGAAACCGGCGACATCGACTCGGTCGATGGACTTGCCGGCTTTTTCCGCGCCGGTTCTAATATCGGCGACACAGCGGGAAATGTATCCGGGCGAACAGCCGCCCGAGAGTAAAACCCCATCGCCGATCTCTCCGCCAAGTTGCAGCATCCGCGAGCGAACCGCCGTCAGGTACATAGGAATTCTCGTCGACGGCACGAATCCCATTTTGGGACCGTTCAATTTGAACATCTCGCCCTGGTAGTGAACGCTCTCGCCGTCTAGCAACCGCCGCAAAATTTCGACGTACTCACGCATGGTCTTCAATGGCCGCGGCGATTCTACGCCCGCCTCTTTGAGCGCGGCGGCGTTGCCGGTCCCCGGGCTGGCGATGACTCTTCCCGGGGCAAATTCGTCCATCGTAGCGATCGACATCGCCGAAATAATCGGCTGGCGTGTGTAGGGGCTCATCGGCGCGGGCGCGACTTTGATCTTGCCGGTGGAAGCCAGCAGAGCCATCGATGTCGTAAGTGAATCCCTGAAGCACAGATGATCGGACATCCAGAGCGATTCCAATCCGCTTTGGTCCGCCAGCCGGGCAAGCTCGATCATTTCTTGAACCGGATAGAAACC
>CAYZXN010000385.1:0-11337 GCA_964482425.1 uncultured Syntrophobacteraceae bacterium
GCCAACGCCTGCTGCCTGAGAGTCTCTTTGTTTTTTTCAAACTCCGCCATGTCCGCTTCTTGACGGTTTTTGAACGCGAGCACAAATACCGTGCCGTTCTGGGTGAAAATCCTGTCAGGTATAGGCTTTTGCGCCGAAAGAGCCAAACCACCGGCGGTGAGTTCGCGCAGTTCACCAACTTTGGGTATCTGCTGGGCGGTACGGCTGAACCATCCGGTTTCCTCCAGCGTGAGCTTGTTTTCGCGGGCGAGCGCTGCGAGATTGGTTTCCTTCTTAAGTTGATCCAATAATGTGTTGCCCTTGTGCACAGCCATTTCATGCGCCTTAGATTCCCTCAGCTGCTTCTCGATCCTGGAATGTACTGCCTCTAAAGGCGGCACGACTGGCTCTTTTCGATCTTTCGAGCGCAAGATGTAGTAGGCATCCGGTCCCTCGATAACGGGACTGAGCTCGTTGGCGCCGAGCGACAGCGCGCTTTTGTAAAAGCTTTCGATAGGACCGATCTCCTGTAGCACCTCGCCGCTGCTGAACAGACCGGTCGTCTTCAGGGCAACTCCGCTCTCTTGGGCCAGGGTGGCAACCTCAACACCGGATACCGCCCGTGCCCGATCGCGGTCGGCGATTTTGGCGGCTTCAGCCTTGCCTTTCTCGAGTTTCAGGTCGCGGATCACGAGAGGTGTCGCCTCGCGCAGGGTTTGAGTTTTCTCTTCTTTGATGTCTTCCACTTTAACGATATGAAACCCGGTAGGAGTTTCGATGGGTTCGCTGATTTGGCCTTTTGCCAGCGCGAATACCTGTTTGTCTATAGTTTCTGGCAGCTGTCCCTGGTTCAACCAACCGGCTTCGCCTCCCTGAGCGGCGCTGGGATCATCGGACTCCTGTTTGGCGATCTCGGCGAAGTTTTTCCCGCTGCGGGCGTCTTTAACAATCCGATCGGCTCGCGCGCGAGCGACTTGTTTCTGTTTCTCGTCTCCTCCCGGCTCGAGGCGCACAAGAATATAGCGCACCTGGGCCTGCCTGGGCGTGCTGAACTTGGTCGCGCGGTGTCTTTGATAGTACTCTTCAATCTCCTGGTCGGTGATTTCGGCCGATCCCGAAAAGCGATCAAATGGATAGGCAAGATACTCCACCTGAACTTTCAGCGGCTCTTTGAGCGTCTCCTTGTTGCGCTCGTAGAATTGCTTGATCTCTTCCTCGCTGACTTCTATCTGGGAGATATAGCTACTGGCCGGCAGCCGCACAAATTGGAGATTGATCTTCTCCTGCTCGAACCGATAGCGGTCGACCATTTCGCTTTCAGTGACACGTACGTTATCGAGGAGGATACCAAGCAGGCGTTGGATGGTCAGTTGTTTTCGTTGATCGTCTTCGAACTGAGCCGGCGTCATCCGGTTGGCGCGCAAAAGCTGTATGTAGCGTTCCTTGTTGAAACGCCCGTTAACGTGAAATTCAGGAACTTGGGCTATGACGTTCAGCAACTCGTCATCGCTCGCGCCGAGGCCTAAGCGACGGGCTTCCTGAAGTAGCAAGCGGCTTTCGATCATCTCTTCAAGCAAGCTGCCTTTAATGTTCAAACTTTTAAGAAGCTCGGGAGTCAGCGATCCTTTGAACATCTCCCGGTAGCGTTCAACGGCGCGCTCATAATGCATCATGAACTCTCGCTGGGAGATGGTTTCGCCGTTGACTTCAGCGATCTGGTACGAACCGCCCGTGGGCTGTTGACTGCCACCATAAAAGGCGACGAAGACAATAATGATCAGCCCCAAAAGTACCGTAATGATCCAGGAGCGTTTCTTTTTTCTTAAAAAATCCAGCATGTCTGAAGAACCTCTCAGTTTTCCGCGGCAAAAGCGTATTTATGATAGGGAATGGCATCCGTCAATGCAACCGCCATATTGTACTTTTCCGTTGATTTTTCATTATCTTGCTCGGTTGAAGCAAATCTGTTATCCTCACGCTGCTTTATTCTTCTGCTTCGAATTTAATAAGGAGCTTCCCGATGTTCGATGCCCTTTTTGGGGTCTTTTCCAACGATCTCGCCATCGATCTTGGAACCGCCAATACGCTTATTTACGTCAAGAATCAGGGCATCGTCTGCAACGAACCCTCGGTTGTTGCGGTTCAGCAGAGAAACGAACGCGGAGGTAAAAAGGTCCTGGCGGTGGGTGCCGAAGCAAAGCGTATGCTCGGCCGCACTCCCGGTAGTATTGTCGCGATCCGGCCTCTGAAAGACGGTGTAATTGCCGACTTTGAGATCACTGAGGCGATGCTGAGATATTTTATTCAAAAGGTGCATAACCGCCGCACGTTGGTCAGGCCGCGGATCATCGTCGGGGTTCCATTCGGTATCACCGAAGTTGAAAAGCGCGCGGTGCGCGAATCGGCGGAATCGGCGGGAGCCAGGGAGGTTTACCTCATCGAAGAACCCATGGCGGCCGCCATCGGCTCCGGATTGCCGATTACCGAACCGACGGGAAATATGATTGTCGATATCGGCGGTGGCACCACTGAAGTGGCTGTTATTTCATTGTCGGGAATCGTCTTCTCACGCTCGGTCAGGGTCGGCGGCGACAAGATGGACGAAGCGATCGCCCAATTCATCAAGCGCAAGTATAATTTGCTCGTCGGCGAGCGCACTGCCGAGTTGATCAAGATCACCATCGGGTCGGCTTACCCGGGAGACGATATCCAGACGATGGAGATCAAAGGCCGGGATCTGGTGGCAGGTGTGCCTAAAACTGTTGTTATCACGGACGAGGAAATCCGAGACTCGCTGTTGGAGCCCATCAATCAAATCGTCGAGGCGGTGCGGCTTTCGCTCGAGCGAACCCCCCCGGAATTGGCTTCCGATATCGTCGATCGCGGTATCGTACTCGCTGGCGGCGGCGCGTTACTGAGAAATCTCGATATTCTGCTGCGCGAAGAGACCGGGTTGCCGGTGATGATGGCCGACGATCCCTTGACCGCGGTAGTGATGGGTGCCGGCAAGGCTCTGGACGAAATATCGCTACTTAGGGAGGTAGCAGTTCATTAGGCTTTTTAACCCCGTGTCTCCGGTTCCCTTCAGGCGCTCGAGCCTTTCATGCTCGCATTTTTTCGCAAGTATCAAATCCCTCTCAGTTGCTGCTTTTGCGCTCTCTTGTCTCTTTACATATTGACCGCGGCGGCGCGCGGAAAAATAAAAGGCGATCCCATTGGGCCTCTGTTATTATGGTTAATGCGCCCGTTACAGATCGCCGCGCACTCAACCACCGGGTGGATCAAGGATTTTCAGCAAAGGCGTTTTACAGTTGCCGGTTACCAAGCTGAGCGCGAACTGCTCAGAAAGCGTATTCTCGAACTGGAGATGGAGCGAAACCGGTTATTGGAAGCGCAGGCGACGAATGAACGACTGCGTCAGCTCCTGGACTTCCGCTCGGAGATTCGTTCGAAAAGCATCACCGCATCGATCATCGGTAATAGTGCAAGCAACTGGTTCCAAACCTGTCTGATCGACAAAGGCAGCGCCGACGGAGTCCGCAAGGGCATGTCCGTGGTCACGCCTCTGGGGGTCCTCGGGCGGGTGGTGGACGTGACCGCACGTACTGCGAAAGTCTTGTTGCTCACGGATGTCAACAGTGGAATCGACGTGATGGTTCAGCGCACTCGGGCGCGCGGCATCGTCTCAGGGTCTTTGGACAACGGGACGGTCATGAAATACGTTAAACGCACCGAGGATATTCAAGTCGGTGACCGGCTCATCACTTCCGGGTTGGACGGAGTTTTTCTCAAGGGCGTCATGGTGGGCACAATCAGCAAAGTACGCAAAGAGACTTTGGGTCTATTTCAGTCAATCGAGGTCGTGCCCGCCGTCAGCCCGGCTCAAACAGAAGTTGTTCTGGTGGTGGGCACCGAAGGAAGCCAGTTGCGCAAATAGCGGCTCCATTCCATGAAACTGTCATTGCTTTTGTTTGTGGTAGGGCTGTTCATGGTTCTTTTGCAAACGACTTTCCTGCAATTTTTTCCATTCGTTCCCGACTTGATACTGGTACTGTGCGTCTATTGGGGCCTGCATCATCCCACCGTTGGCGCGGTATTAGGATCGTTCGTCTTGGGTTATTCGGTGGATGTGGTTTCAAGCCCGATTCTCGGTATCAACGCCTTCGCCATGTCGTTGGTTTTTTGGGCCGTTTACCTGAGCTCCCGGTCGATCTGGCTGCACAACAGTTTGGTCAGCGCTATTGTCGTGATGCTGGCCTCCCTGGTCAAAGGCGTGGCTCTAACCGTGGTCTGGGCGCTTTTTCTCAGCACGGAAGGATTTTGGATGGGGGCCATTCGTTATATACTTCTCGAAGCTTTGATTGCTGCGCTGCTCGCGCCGCTTGTCTTCTCGATGTTGCGCCGCGGCCAGCTTTACCTTGAAAGGGTTCAGGTTTCCAGGCTGTAACAATGGCAATGCTCGCCGACCTCGGTAGAAAAGATGGCGCACCGGAATTACGCGGTAGAACCCGGCTTATCTACGTTGTTTTGATCCTCGCTTTTTTCGGGCTGGTTATACGCCTCGGCGTCCTGCAAGTCGTTCATGGCGAACGCTACACGTTTCTTTCGGAAAACAACCGTATAAGAATTAAGAGAGTTCCCGGCACCCGTGGAATGATTTTGGATCGCCAGGGTGAGTTGATGGTCGATAGCCGCCCGTCGTTCGACCTGTTGTTTGTGCCCGAGGATGCGCAAAACCCGGAAAGCACATTACGCCGTTTGGCGAATTACCTGGGCCGCGCCGAGACCGACCTGATAACCGTCTTCGAGGAGAACAAGAACCGCGCTGCATTCGACGAGATAGTTTTGGGTAAGGACGTCGACTGGGCGACGGTAGTCGCGGTGGAAACCCATCAGCTCGATTTGCCGGGCGTCACGCTGCGGGTCCGACCGCGGCGTAGCTACGCTGACGGTCCCATGGCCGCTCATGTCCTTGGTTATTTAGGTGAGATCGGACCGAAACAACTCAAGTCATTCAAAGAGCATGGTTACTGGCCCGGTGACGAGATCGGCCAGTATGGCCTGGAAAAAAAGTGGGAAGGAGTTCTGAAAGGCCAAAGTGGCGGGCAGCAAGTCGAAGTGGACGCCTTGGGACGCCGCGTGCGCGTGCTGCACGAAGTGATCGACGTTCCAGGCTATACCGTTCACCTCACCCTGGACCGTCAACTGCAACAAACCGCGTTCGAAGCGCTCCAAGGCAAGGAGGGAACGATTGTCGCGCTTGACGTTAACAGCGGCGCGATTCTGGCGATGGTGAGCACGCCCGCATTCGATCCCAACGTTTTTGCCCGAGGCATCAAATCGGAAGAATGGCGCGCCTTGATCAAGGACCGTCTGCGTCCGCTGAATAATCGTGCTATTCAGGGGCAATATCCGCCCGGATCTACGTTCAAAATCATCATGGCCATTGCCGGATTAGAGGAAGGCGTGATGGACCCCGATGCGAGAATTTCGGATCCCGGCTATTTTCCTTTCGGAAATCGCCATTTCCGCGACTGGAAGAAGGGCGGACATGGCATGGTGGATCTTCATAAGGCGATCGTGGAGTCCTGCGATACTTACTTTTACCAGCTAGGCCAGCGTTTGGGCGTAGATAGGATTGCCAAGTATGCCCGCGCTTTCGGATTGGGGGAGAAGACCGGCGCGTTTCTTGACGATGAAAAAAGCGGACTGGTTCCCGACACCGCATGGAAGAGGAAACGCTTTCGTCAACCTTGGTATCCCGGAGAGACCCCTTCGGTCGCCATCGGTCAAGGCTATTTAACCACCACCCCTTTGCAACTCGCCAACATGATGGCGGCGGTCGCCAATGGAGGCACCCTATACCGGCCGCGTATCGTCGACAAGATAGAGTCCATGGACGGCCTCACCGTGCGTGAATACAGTGCAGAAAAGATCCGTACCATCGATCTGAAACCGCAGACATTGCGACGCGTGCGCCAAGCTCTTGCCGATGTCGTGAGCGGTACAGGCGGCACCGGCCGTGCAGCGCGCTCCAGTGCGGTCACTGTTGCCGGCAAGACCGGCACCGCTCAGGTTATCGAAATGAAAGGCGCTTATCTCAAGAGCGAGCAGCTATCCTATTTCAATCGCGACCATGCCTGGTTTGTCGCTTATGCTCCGGTCGAGAACCCTCAGATAGCGCTGGTGGCGCTGGTCGAGCACGGCGGGCATGGTGGTTCGGCGGCCGCGCCGTTGGCTAAAAAAGTATTCGAAAAATATATGGAGCTGCAAAGCCGGTCAAAAGATCAACAGCAAGCCGGAATTGAGAGAGAAACCCGTGCAGATTGACCGGCGGCTCATCTCTCATTTCGATTGGACTTTGTTTCTTTTTACCCTAGCGTTCGCCATCCTGGGCGTCGTGACAATCTATAGCGCCAACTACGATATCGGCGCTGCGCATGCCGGCGGGCTGCCATCGCGCCAACTGGTCTGGCTGGGTTTGGGGCTGGCTGTGATGTTTACGGCCACGGCTTTCGACTATCATTACATCGATCGCCTCGCCTATCCTTTTTATGGCTTGATGCTGCTCCTTCTTGTGTTGGTCTTCTTTATCGGGCATTCGGGCGGCGGTTCGCAGCGCTGGATCAATCTCGGCTTTTTCAGATTGCAGCCCTCGGAGCCGGCGAAACTAGCGATCGTTCTCGTTATGGCGAAGTATTTTCAAGACAGCGAGCCGTCAAGAGGTTACTGTTTGCGCGACTTGTGGGCGCCTTTTGCATTGGTGGCGCCTTTAATCCTGCTAACTCTGCTGCAACCTGACCTGGGTACCGCGATTATTCTCGGGCTGGTTTTCATGAGCATGGTACTCATGGGCGGGCTTCGACTGAAATCCTTTCTCGGCCTGGCACTCGCCGGACTGGCTTTTCTCCCTATGGGGTGGCAATTTCTGCGACCCTACCAGCGCCAGCGGGTTCTGACTTTTCTCGATCCCGACCGAGATCCACTGGGCGCGGGGTATCACGTCATTCAATCGCAGATTGCTATCGGCTCGGGGCGGCTATTCGGCCAGGGTTATCTGCACGGCAGCCAGAACCGCTTGGACTTTTTGCCCGCTCAACATACCGACTTTATCTTTGCGGTGTTTTCGGAGGAGTGGGGATTTGCCGGTTGTTTTGTCCTGCTCGCCTGTTACTTCGGTCTAATCGTGTATTGCCTAAAGCTCTTCGAACGGGCCAAGGATCGCTTCGGCGCGCTGTTGGTCTTCGGCATGGTATCGATTATCTTCTGGCACGTTGTGATCAATACTTCGATGGTCATGGGTTTGATGCCGGTGGTCGGCGTGCCCCTGCCGCTGTTCAGTTATGGCGGCTCCTCGCTGGCGTCTATGATGTTCGCTGTCGGCGTTATGATCAACGTCAGCATGCGCAGATACACCTTTTGAGTTAAGGGTGACCGGGAGCGGATCTGGAAACGATGCGTAGAGCCAGCGACGCATCATGGCCGGATTACTATTGCAGCGCTTTCTCAATAGCCGCCACCAGCTTTGATTTTGGCACAGCGCCGACTATCTGATCTTTGACCGCGCCGTCTTTCAGTATGATCAGGTTCGGAATGCCGCGAATGCCATAACGTGAAGCGGTGGCCGGATGATCGTCGACGTTTAATTTGGCGACCTTCAACTTTCCTTCGTACTCTCCGGCGAGTTCCTCAACAATGGGTGCGATCGTCTTGCACGGGCCGCACCAAGGCGCCCAGAAATCGATCAAGACGGGCACACTGCTTTGAATGACCTCAACTTCGAAATTATTGTCTCCGACCTCGGTGATCTTTCCCATCAGTTCGTCTCCTTTTCTGTATCTTAAATGCTCGCGAGAAATCGAAGCAAAGTGCGCACGCCGAATCCGGTGCCGCCTTTGGGACAAGTCGGAACGTCACGTTCGGTGAATGCGGGGCCGGCGATATCGAGATGCGCCCACGGAACATCCTCAACAAACTCCTGCAGAATCAACGCCGCGGTTATGGCGCCGCCATGTCCCCCGCCAATATTTTTCATATCGGCAATGCTGCTCTTGATGTCGTCTCGATATTCTTTGACCAGCGGCAGTTGCCACAACTTTTCACCGGATTCCCGCGCGCAGCGCAGGACGGTGTCTGCCAGGGCTTGATCGTTGCTGAATAATCCGGCGACTTGGCTTCCGAGCGCGACCATGCAAGCGCCCGTGAGAGTGGCGAGATTAATCATGTAATCCGGCTTTTGCTTGGCGGCCAGGGCCAGAGCATCGGCTAGAATCAGCCGGCCCTCCGCATCGGTATTCAGGACTTCGACAGTTTTGCCGTTTAGGTAACGGATGATATCGCCCGGCTTTTGAGCATTGGGTCCCGGCAAGTTATCGGTAGTCGGTATATAACCGATCACCTCGGCCGCTGGGCGCAAATAGGGCAGTCGGCTCATGGTTGCGATGACGGCCGCGCCGCCCGCCATATCGAGCTTCATGGTCTCCATGGATTTAGAAGGTTTGAGCGACAGACCGCCCGAATCGAACGTGATTCCCTTGCCGATGAGCGCGATTTTCTTCCTCGGTTTACCCGGTGGTTTGTAATGTATGGTAATGAAACGAGGCTCTTCCTGGCTGCCGCGGTTGACCGCCAGTAGCCCCGCCAATTTCATCGACTCAATTTTCTTTTTGCCCCAGACGTCCACGGACAGGCCGCGCCCGCGACAGTGACGCTCCGCCTGCTCGCCCAGATAACGCGCGGTCGTCACCGAAGGCGGCTCGTTGATGAGATCTCGCGCCAGGCAAACCCCAGCGATCGTTTCTTCGGCATTGCGTACGGCCTGTTCCAGTTCGGTATTACGAGTGAGCCCGGACTTACCCAGAGTGAGAGACTTGAGAGCTGCAGAATTCTTGGCAGCTGAGCGGTATTTATTAAATTGATAAGAAGCCAGTAGAGACCCTTCCACCAGCGCGCCCGCTGCTAGAGCGGCTTGCCGCTCGGGAGATAGATATACGCCGATCTCCTCTGCGCCAATGCTTGTGGCTTCTCTAGTCGCGCGAGCGCCGGCTTTGCGCCATGTCTCGGCATCTATTTCGCTTGCTTTGCCCATGCCGAGTAAAAGCAAATGCGACGCGGGTAGAGCCCCTGCGGTAAAGTAAAGCAGGCTACTGCCTTCCGCGCCAGTGAACTTGCTTTTTTGTATGCGTTCCTGAAGCTTACCTTTGAGACGGCGGTCGAGAGCCCTAATCGCCGGATCCTCGAGCTTTTTCTCATTGATAGGGACGACGAGTAGCTCTGTTTTAAAGGCATCTATGGCCGTGTCTTTGAATTTTGTTTCCATGAGGTTTCTGTGTCAGCCCCGCTGCCGGATCAAGGTCATAAATTCGTTGCGAGTTTCCTGCCGATTCTGAAATGCTCCGAGCAAAGTGCTCGTGATCACTATGGAGTTTTGCTTTTCCACCCCGCGCATTCTCATGCACAGATGTTCCGCTTCGATGACCACGGCCACTCCCAACGGGTCCAGTCTCTCCATGATGATTGTGGCGATTTGATTGGTCAGCCGTTCCTGGACCTGCAGGCGGCGCGCATAAACGTCAACCAATCGAGCGAGTTTTGAAATGCCGACAATTTTATGATGCGGGATATACGCAACGTGCGCTTTGCCGAAGAAGGGGAGAATATGATGCTCGCAAAGAGAAAAAAAATCGATGTCTTTTTGAACAATCATCTCCTGGTAATCTTCGGTGAACAGCGCATCATTGATGACTTTTGCCGGATCCATCTCGTAGCCTTTGGTGAGATAGGCCAGCGCCTGGGCGACTCGCTGTGGTGTCTTTTGCAGACCTTCGCGCTGCGGATCCTCACCCAACGATTTCAGAATGTAGCGAATTTGTTCTTCCATGCTGTTAGCGATCTCCAGTCTATTCCGGGCTTTCATGGTCGGCGAGATTCGCGGCGGAAACGATTTGCGTCGCAAAAAGCTAACATTTAGCTCCAGGCACGTCAAATAAGCAAAGCGCCATGACGGCGCCGGGTTACAGCTTCTTGAGCAGCCAATCAGGAGTGAAACGCAAGGCGTAGATATTGAGCATCGTCATATAATCCGTAAGCAGCAGCAGGCCGACGATGATCAGCAAGATTCCTCCGGCGACGTGGAAAGCCGCAATGTAACGGCGGAAGAACTGTGAGAATTGAAAAAAGGAATTGATCGCCACTGCGCTGAGAAAAAACGGCAGTGCAAGTCCCGCCGCGTAAGTGGAAAGCAGCAAGGTGCCGCGACCGATTTCGCCCGAGGTCCCGGCGAGAGCCAGAATCGCTCCCAATATCGGCCCGACACAGGGTGTCCATGCCACCGCAAAAGTAATCCCCACCAGGACCGAGCCTAAATAGCCTGCAGGCTTGTCTTTCAAGTTGAACTGGAGATATCGCTCAAGGCCCGGAATTTTATACAGCCCAACTAAATACAATCCCACTAACAGGATGAAGAGGCCGCCTGCGATCCGGATGATGTTACGATAGCCGAGAAACAGACTGCCCAAAAAACTAGCCGAGATGCCGAGAGAAATGAAGACAAGCGAGAATCCCAGGATAAAAGCAACGGAATTGAGCACGATACGACCGCGCACCCGTTTGCGCGTCTGTTCATGCCGCATGTCTTCCAGCGACACGCCGGAGACAAAAGACAGATAAGAAGGAATTAGAGGTAGAACGCAAGGCGAGATGAAAGAAAAAATGCCGGCGGCGAAGGCGACGAATATGTTGACATCGCTCATCTTTTGCCGTCGACAAGGTCTTTGATCAGCTTGCGTGCTGCCGGTCCATACCATTCTGCCGGCCCCCAAGCGCGGGCTAAACCTTCGCCTTTGGGTCCGATCAAATAAGTGGTTGGCAAGCCCCAAGCGCCGTAGAGCAGTCCCACCTGACCTTCCGGGTCGATCACGATCGGATAGGTAAGCTTGAGCTCCTTGACGAAATTGACGGCATCCTGTTTGCGGTCCTTAACGTTAACGGCGAGGATTACGAAGTTATTGTCTTTGAACTCCTGGTAGAGTTTCTCCATGGCCGGCATTTCCTCACGGCATGGCGCGCACCAGGTGGCCCAGAAGTTTAAGAAAACAACCTTGCCGCGAAAATCTTTTAGAGACAGCTTTTTCCCGTCAGGATTAGGCAGTGTGAAATCGGGCGTTGGCGAATTATCCTTCATCGCTTCCAAATTCGGAATCACCTTATAGTTGAGCTTCGCCTGAGCCAACGCCGGCTGCGAAACCGTGGCGAGAACCGCCCATGCCATTATCGCCATGAGTACGCACTACTGAAGCGAACGGAATTGCATAGGGCTGAACTTTAGCGAACTGGCAAGATGGACGCAATAGTTGGAAA
>CAYZXN010000386.1:0-41446 GCA_964482425.1 uncultured Syntrophobacteraceae bacterium
ACCCGGTCGGTCATTGCACTCGCGGCTTCGCTCGCTTTGCCCGAGACCGAAGCTCCCAAACTATCAACTTTGGATTTTAGATTCGCCGCTACGCCACCCGTTCCGTATTCGGAGAAGCGCCGGTCCACTTCTCGCTCGATCTCTTCGCGCGTTTGCCCGTACTTCTCCTGGATCACACCGACTAGCCGATCCTTTGCTCCGCCAATCCTCTCTAGATCGTCGTCAGTCAGTCTCCCCCACCAAGACCGTAAAGACCCTCGCATTTCTCTCCACCGTCCAGCAAATAAATCCTCGTTCATCGGCTTGCCTCCAGCTAAAATTGCTTTTCCACTGTCGCACTGATTTAGACACCATGATTTGGAGCAAGCTCGATGCCAGCGAAGTACTCGGTTTCTCGGCCGTGAATCAATGGGTGGCTCACTTCGATGTCCGATTCTTGCAACTCTGACAGTGCGGCGTGTCCCAGAAGCGGAGTAACGCGGGGGCAATCAGATCGCCAAAAAGAATTCTTTTGAAACCGCATATTGACTAGGCGCCCTACAGCAGCCTAGACGATTTATTGAACGAGCGCTGGAAAATTTGGCGGTTACCGGGGAATCAAGAAAATCTGCTCCTCATCCTTCTGAACAAACATTCTTCCGGTCTTGAGGCACAAGGTTTTATGGCCGCCGATGGCCAATAGTTGCGGCGGTTGAGGCCTTTCCTTGTAGGTTTCCCCAATACTGCGCTTCTCGGTAGGACCATCGTCGAGATGAAGGCGAACGCGCATCGGATGTTCGGCACCGCATTCACTACAGAGTACGTGAATTTCGTACTGAGGCATGATCAATCCACCTCTCTTGGGCTAACGCTAATGTGGCTGATAGATCGGGAGCGGTCCATATCAGCGCCTTTCGTGAGCGACTGCATTCATCAGAAACCCATAGCACGAAATCACGTGGTCGACATGCCCGGAGCCGGACTCGAACCGGCACGGACCTTTCGGTCCTCGGGATTTTAAGTCCCGTGTGTCTACCAATTCCACCATCCGGGCGCAGACGAATGCGCGATAGGTTCTTCTTGCGAGTTGCCGGCCATCGAGGAGCGAGCGCAACGTAGTCAACGCGCTCGCGTAGACCGCGTCTCACGAGCACAGAATGGATGAAAATCCCGTTTGTGACTGAGGCCGGCGCAACTGCCAAGTGCAAGTAACACCGCTGCACTGTTGAGGGCATGGTGGACCGAGCCGCGGTTGCGGTTATAAATACTATAGTCCGCCCTTGTCTCAATATTGCTACAGAACCACGAGTGTTTGCCGTTTTGTAAGCTAGCCGCTCCTGGCTCCCTCTTTGCTATGTACTGGTGTATGTCCAATTTTTTGCGCCCTCTTTCCGCTATCGTGCCCGATTTTCAGATTCTCATCGACGTGCTGATCGTACTTGGGATAGCTTTGATCATTTATTTTTCTCCGTGGACGCGTGAGCTGCGGATTGGTATTTCCGAAAAAATATCAGACGCCAGCGCCACCATCGAAACGCCCAGAAGCGATAAGTCACCTGGTTCGGAGGCGATTCGCCACCAGCTGCAAGCTCCTGCTTACTTCTCACCGCAAGGAGCACGGTTCTAGCTCCTAACGCCGACTATACGAATAATGGCGCCAGTACGAGCGTGATGGTAGCCAACAGCTTGATCAGAACATGCAAGCTGGGACCTGCGGTGTCTTTGAACGGATCTCCCAAGGTGTCCCCGACTACTGCTGCCTTGTGAGATTCGGAGCCCTTGCCGCCGTAGGCGCCGGTTTCGATATATTTCTTAGCATTATCCCAGGCGCCACCGCTGTTGTTCAAGAACGTCGCCACAAGAATACCCGCGATGGTGCCTACCATTAGAAAAGCCGCTACTGCCTCGGCGCCGACGCCGAAAGCACGGAAGACCAGGCCGACGGTAATCGGCATAACTACGGCTATCACACCGGGGAGGATCATTTGTTTGAGTGCTCCTACCGTGACAATATCGACGCACCGGCGGTAATCGGGTTTGACCGTGCCTTGGAGGATGCCCGGGTTCTCTCTAAATTGGCGGCGAACTTCGTTAATCACATAGTAAGCCGCTTTTCCCACCGCGCGGATCGCATATGCTGAAAAGAGAAAGACCAGCATCGCTCCCAACAAGCCACCTACAAAGACTTCCGGCTGGGCTATGTTGACGACCTCAATCGGATGACCATAGTGAGCTACTTCATCGAGGTAAGCCGAAAACAATAAAAACGCCGCCAGTGCCGCCGAACCGATGGCGTAACCTTTGGTTAAGGCCTTGGTCGTGTTTCCCACCGCGTCGAGCCGATCGGTTTTCTGACGCACATCCTCGGGTTGCCCGCTCATTTCAACGATGCCTCCGGCGTTGTCGGTAATAGGCCCGAAAGTATCCATGGCGAGAATATATGCGGCCGTGCCCAGCATACCCATAGTCGCTACGGCTGTTCCGAAGAGTCCCGCGTTCTTGACCCCGCTATTGAGCCCCAGATAGTAAGAAGCAATAATAGCCACCGAGATGACAATCACGGGGGCCGCCACACACTCAAATCCAACGGCGATCCCGGAGATGATATTGGTGGCCGGCCCTGTCTGAGACGCCTCGGCGATTTCTCTAACCGGACGATACTTGTATTCGGTGTAGTATTGAGTGATGTATACGAAAGCCTGTGCCATGAGAATACCGATAACGCCGCAGAGAAAGAAGTAAAACCAAGCATATTCGGCTTCCGGAAATTTGACCGGGTCGGCAGATAGAAGCCACTTGGCGGCGATCAGGAAGCCCAGCATGGCGAGCGCACTGGTAACGTAATAGCCTCGGTTCAGCGCGTGCATCGGATCACCCTTTTCATCGGTTTTCACGATCATGATGCCGACGATGGAAGCCAAGAGCCCGAGCGCCCGGGCCACCAGAGGAAAGACAATCCCTTTGATGCCGAAATAAGGATAAAGCCCAACGCCAAGAATCATCGCGCCAATATTCTCAGCAGCGGTGGACTCGAACAAATCCGCGCCACGGCCGGCGCAGTCGCCGACATTGTCGCCGACGAGATCGGCAATCACCGCCGGGTTGCGTGGATCGTCCTCCGGGATACCGGCTTCGACTTTTCCGACAAGATCGGCGCCGACATCTGCTGCTTTCGTAAAAATACCCCCGCCAAGCTGCGCAAACAAGGCGACAAAAGACGCGCCAAAACCATACCCGACAATGGTAAACGGAATCTTCTGCGGATCGTGCCCAAGAAATTCAAGCAACGAGTAAAGACCACCGACACCGAGCAGACTCATGGCGACTACGAAGAGCCCCGAAACTGCGCCGCCGCGCATAGCGATCCGGAGCCCTTCGTTGAGGCTAGTGCGCACGGCCGAAGCGGTCCGGATATTGGCGCGAATTGAAACCCACATACCGACATAGCCGGCAATAACTGAACAGAGAGCGCCGAGAACAAAGGAAAAGGTCGTCCAGAACGCCATCAGTACTGGGGAAACCGGATCCGCCGGGCTCGGCGTGCGAACGTAGGCATAAAGAAAAAAGATCAATATCGCCAATAAGGCGGACATAAAGATAATCGTCCGGTTCTGCCGCGATAGGAAAGCTTCAGCGCCCTCCTTGATGGCGTTGGAAATTTCCTGCATCTTCGGCGTGCCCGTGTCCCGCGCCAGAACCCACCGCGCCAGATACACAGCGAACACCAGAGACAGACAGCTAATGACGATGACAAATGCGACCATCACTCCTCCTCATCCCGATTGACGTTGAAACGATTCATTCCGACTTGCGCCAGACATAAGCAACGCCGATGCTCAGGATATAGAGCACCAGCATTGGAACGGCTAACAGCAACTGGTTGATAATGTCCGGCGTCGGCGTCAGAAACGCAGCCAAAATGAATATCACAATCACTGCATAACGAAAGGACCGTCGCATGAAGCGGTAATCCCAGACTCCCAAGCGCACCAAAATGAAGGTAAAGATCGGCAGCTCAAAAGTTATTCCGAAGGCCAGTATCATACGAAAAAAAAAAGAAAAATACTCGCCCAAGCGTATCGCCGGCGTCACTCCCAACGTGCCGTACTGTTCAATAAAATAACCAAACGCCACGGGGAGCACGATACTGTAACAAAAAAACGCTCCGCCAAGAAAAAATAAAGTCGCGCAAACCACAAAAGGAACAACCAGCCTTCGCTCCTTACCGACGAGACCCGGCCTGATAAACCGCCATATCTCATAAAAAATAAACGGGGTGGAAACGACAACGCCCGCCAGAAAGGCGACTTTGATCTCGGTGAAAAACGCTTCGGTAACGGTAGTGCCGATCAGGTTCTGCCCGGGCGGCAAGCTTTGTCTAAGCGGAGCCACCATGACGGCAAAGATAAAATCAGCGAAAAAATAGCAGACCGCGGAGGCTACAACAACCGCAGCCAACGATCTCAGCAGACAGGAACGAAGCTCTTCAAGATGTTCCGTGAATGTTAAGTAACTATCTGACGCCACGAGCCCCTCCACGGGGCGTGATTACAAAAAAGGGGAAGGATAAGAACCCTTCCCCTTTTGGGTTGTGAAACCGAATTTAAGGGATGAAAACCTTAGTTGGTCTTTCCCTCCTCTTTTTTCTCAGCGGCTTTTTCCTCACCGGCCGGAGCTCCGGCATCAGGCCCTGGAGCCGCTGGTGCTGGTTCTGCCGGAGTCGGCGCCGGCGCCGGCTCTGCCGCTGGCGGCGGCGGCGGTGGGGCTGGTTCTTCTTCCTTACCGCAACCTGCGAACGCGAGAGTCAGAGCAAAAAGGGATATTCCCGACAACAAACCGATTTTTCTACCCATGATTCAGTTCACCTCCTTTCCCGTCACACATCTCGAAAAAACTTTTGGCTAAGCAATTTTTATTGCACAACTCAGACTTGGATGCAAGGCTTTCAGGCGTCGCAACGAGTCGAACTCCGGCGCAGACGTCCCGATTCGGCTGTGTCACGCGGCAGTGACGATACTTATCGACGAAATACGCGATATCGAGGTCGATTCGCTAATGGCAAAAAGTGGTGCCTTTGAATACCCGTAAACGAACAATAAAGATTCCGATAGTTACAAACTCAGCGGTGTTGCATACAGGCTTTGGTGAACGCAAATGACTCGCTTCATCAAGCAAAAAAGTAACTGGCGCACCGGTATTCTTGTTGGGACTCACACGCGTTGTGAATATCTTGTTGAAAACTGAGCGGCGTACGGCGCGAGAGGGCGAAAAATCGCATATCCGAGCAAAATGCTTCCTTTGCGGGCAGGTGTTCCGCAGTCATTTTAGCAGGATTACTGCCTTTGGGTTTTCTTCAACGATCGCCAAGACAGTTCCACAACGGACCACTCAGGACTGCGAAAGACGTAACTTAACGCGATATAGATAAAAACACCGAGGAGCGTCAAACCTGCCAACACCGCGGCTTTCGCATAGAAGCTCGTTGCGGCATCCGTCCAATCAACAAGGCTGACAATCCAGAGCAGGGGCACGGCCATCAACAAGGCATTCAACAGGTTGCGCGTCAAAGACGCGCGCACCTCTGCCAGCGGGATCCCGCCCAAGCGCCGTCGCAAAATAAACAACAAGATCAGAAAATTGCACATTGAGGAGATTGAAGTCGCCAGCGCAAGCCCGCCGTGCGCTAGTGAAGCGATACCTATATGCTCCACTGTCACTGCGATAAGTGGTGTTATCACGGATGGCGAACTTGCCTCTACCTCAATGGCGCCCATGAGGGCCAGACTGGCGGCAAGATTGATGATGAACGAAATTGCGCCCACGAGCACCGGAGTTTTAGTATCTTCCATGGCGTAGAAGACGGGAGCGACAATTTTTGTAGCCGAAATACTCCAGAGCCCTAATGAATAGAATATCAAAGCCTGAGCCGAATTAAGCGTCGCCGTCTCATCAAACGCTCCGCGCTGAAAAAAGATCGCAAACAGAGGCACTGCTAGAACTACCAAACCCAGCGTCGCTGGCATACAGACGAAATTAACTAGACGGAGGGAATAAGCCAGTGTCGATCGCAGTTCCACCAAGTTTCCGGATGACACCAATGTTGAGAAGCTCGGCAGAGCGGCAGTGCCAAGCGCAATCGCGAAGATCCCTACCGGGAATTCCAAAAAACGATCGGCATAATACAAGTACGAAACGCTCCCGGTCGGCAGCAGCGAAGCGAGGACCGTGCTTACGAGAACGTTTATCTGGTACACCGCGGCGCCAAACACCGCTGGTCCCATGAGGTAGAGTAAGCGTCCAAAGCCCGGATGGCCAAAATTGAAATTCAAGCGGGGGACAATCCCATTTCTTAGCAGATAAGGCACCTGGAATAGTAGTTGTGCGGCTCCGCCGATGAGTACGCCGAAAGCCAATCCAAGGATCGGCTCGTCGAGCAGGGGAAAAAAAATTATCGCGCAGGCGATATTGCACAGGTTGAACAGCACAGGAGAAAGGGCTGGCGCGACAAAATGACGTAGCGCGTTGAGAATGCCCATCGCCAAAGCAACCAGACTGACAAAAAAGATATACGGGAACATCCAGCGAGTAAGGGACACCGTAAGCTGAAACTTGACCGGGTCATGGAGAAATCCCGGCGCAAAGAGCCGCGTCAGCGGCTCGGCAAAAAGGACTCCTAGAAGAGTCACAATTGCCAGAAACAGGAAAACGAATGAAAATACCACTTGAGTCAGCTTTACGGCCTCGGCTTTGCCCTGCTTGGCCATCGCGTTCGTGAAGACGGGAATGAAGGCAACGGTCAAGGCGCCCTCGGCAGTGAGTCGACGCAGTAGATTGGGAATTCTAAAAGCGACAAAATAGGCGTCGGCGGCGCCGTGAGCGCCGAATAGATAGCCGATAACGATGTCTCGCAGGAGACCTGTCATCCGACTAAGCAAGGTGAAAGCGCCGACTACTCCGGCGGCTCTTGTTAACCTCCCCGACTCGTCGCTCACATTGACTCCGCCGCATCAAGATGATAGGTATTTCGAAACATTATTGGAGGTTATCTTTGGCAGCTCACCCGTCCGTTGAAAAAAGACATCGACAGAGTCTGAAACGAAAGGCAAGAAATCAGGAGACGAGGTCCAAAATCAGAACCCTGATCAAGAAAGCGCGTCAAGCAGCCGTTTCAACTCAGAACGGCGGAACTGCGGCCGCGGAGATCCAAGCCGTCGACAAAGTACTCGGCAAAGCAGTCAGCAAAGGAATCATAAAACGAAATACCGCCTCTCGATGGCTTTCTCGCTTGGCAAGATCGGCTACTCGCGCGCCCGCTTCCTCATAGATAAAAATCCGCCGGATTTGCATTATCAACCGCCCAGAGAGATATTCGCCCGCTTAAAACATTTCCATCAACCTTTGATGGAGTTGGCGGGCAAAGCGTTCTACTAGCTGCTGGCGTACGGCGTAGTTTTCTGTCTCCGTCAGTTGAATATCGGTCATCCGGCGAACGTCATCTGCAGTTAAGGTGCCGCTCTCAAATTGTGACGATGTCGTCACCACCGCCGCACGCGAGCCGGCGTGAATGTCGACCAGACGGTTACCGTGACTTCGCCAAATAATTTCACTAGGGTCACGTCGGCGCAGCGAAGCATCAACAACCAAAGCCGTTTCGTACTGGAGAACCTCGTCGCTGCGATTCACCGAAGCAACATGGCTTTCGAACGAACGGACGACGCCGGCAATGATGCCGTCGGCCTGATCGGGACGGTCGACGACGCGCAGCTGGCCCCTGCGGTATAATTCGCTGCGCAGGGCCGATGTTATCTCCTTCTCCAAACCGACGTCCCGAGTTTGGTTGATAAACGGCTCGACATAGACCGCACGAATGTCGGGAGGAAAGGCATCGCTTCGCCCGGCGAACGAGTAGCCGCATCCGGAAACAACCAGGCAAAGACAGGCTATGATCATCGCGACTGGATAACTTCGAATCAACGTATTCATCCCTCCAACACTATGTTCACCAGGCGGCGCGGCACGTAGACAATTCTCTGAACCTTTTTGCCGTCGATGAACGCTCTGACCCTAGCATCGGCCAAGGCATCGACTTCCAATTGACTTTGTTCAATATCGACAGGGACGGTCATTTTCCCACGCACTTTGCCGTTAACCTGGACCACAATAAGCAGTTGCTCTTCTTCGAGAGCCTGCGGCCAATACTCCGGCCACGAAACTCTCTCGAGGTTTGGGGATTTTTCCAGGCATTCCCACAACTCGCTCGTCAAATGAGGCACGAACGGATAAAGCAAGGTGATGATCGTCTCTGTACCGGCCTTGATGAGCGGCCCCTCTTCGACCCGCGTTGGGGCCTGAGCGGCTGCGCTCAGCGCGTTGAACAATTCCATGGTGGCGGCGATGGCGGTATTAAAATGAAATCTTCCATCGATATCATCGGTAACTTTTTTGATCGTACGGTGAATCAAACGTTGAAGGTTGCGAGCCGACGGCGTCAGGTCTGACGGTCGCTGGTCGGTTACAGCACCGACCAGCAGCTCTCTATGTTGTGCAACGAACCGCCACAACCGGGTTAGAAAGCGATAAGCACCCTCAACCCCTTGGTCGCTCCATTCGAGATCTTTTTCCGGAGGTGCCGCAAACAACGTAAACAGCCGTGCCGTATCCGCCCCGTATGCGTTTATCAGCTCTTCCGGATCGACAATGTTTTTCTTCGACTTTGACATTTTTTCGGTGCGCCCTTCTTCGACCAGGCGCTCGCATTGAGGACATCGCCATCCATCTTTTCCAGATCCGACAACTTCACTGGGTAACAGCCAGTTGTGCTCAGGGCATCGATAAGTCTCTTTACAGACCATTCCCTGGGTCAGAAGGTTCGTGAAAGGCTCATCGACTTGCGCAAGACCCATGTCTCGCAACGCCTTGGTGAAGAACCGCGCATAAAGCAAGTGAAGGACGGCGTGCTCGACGCCGCCGATGTACTGATCCACGGCCATCCAGTAGCGCGCGGGCTCAACTTCAAACGGAACTGTCAGGGATGTCGGGGAGACATAACGCAAGAAATACCAGGACGAATCTACGAACGTGTCCATGGTGTCGGTCTCTCTACGACCGGCGCCACCGCACCGTGGACATTCCGCCTGGGTGAAAAACTTGCTCTCGAACAAAGGAGACCCGCCCTTACCGGTAAACGGCACATCCGTCGGCAGGGTTACAGGCAGCTTTTCTTCAGGTACTGGCACCATGCCGCAACGCTCGCAGTATATAATCGGAATCGGCGTCCCCCAATACCTTTGGCGCGATACTCCCCAGTCGCGCAGACGGTAACGCACCGATTTCTTACCCCACCCTTCCCTCTCCAGGTGCTCGGCAATTTTTTCCTTACCTTCGACATTGCCAAGGCCGCTAAACAAACCGCTGTTCACCATCTCGCCTTCATCCACATAGGCCTCGGTCAATTCATCGGCGGTTATCATGCGATCCCTGGGACGGACAACCACTTCTATCGGCAAGCCGTATTTGCGCGCGAATTCAAAATCCCTCTGATCATGCGCCGGCACCGCCATCACCGCGCCGGTGCCGTACTCCATGAGCACAAAATTCGCGATATAAATTGGTACGCGAACTCCTGTGAAAAGGTTTTTGCAATAAGCGCCGGTAAAGACGCCTTCCTTTTCGCCCTCTTCAACGCCAGACGCGGATGATGGTTGTCGTTTGAACCGGGTTATGAATTCATGCACCGCGCTCTCTTGAGGCGTACCCCGGGACAACTCCGAAGCCAACGGATGCTCCACGGCCAAAGAAACGAAAGTGGCGCCATAAACAGTATCGGGACGAGTCGTAAAAACCCGCAGCGACTCTTGGCGGCCAACAACAGGAAAGAGTATTTCCGCGCCAACGGATTTGCCAATCCAGTTGCTCTGCATGGTCAGAACCTTTTCGGGCCAGCCGGAAAGCTGCTCCAGGTCTCGCAACAGCTCCTCCGCATAATCGGTGATGCGGAAAAACCATTGATCCAGCTGCTTTTGAATTACGGTGGAATCGCAGCGCCAACACGCTCCTTCTATCACCTGCTCGTTAGCCAAGACCGTTTCGCAGGATGGACACCAATTAACTGATGAGCTCTTCTTGTAGGCCAGGCCGCGCTTATAGAACTGCAAAAAAATCCACTGATTCCACCGATAATACTGCGGCTCGCAAGTGGCAATTTCGCGCGCCCAGTCATAAGAAAGCCCCATGCCTTTGAGCTGCGCTTTCATGTACCGAATATTTTCCCGGGTCCACCTTTCCGGATGAATTTGCCGTTCGATGGCGGCATTCTCCGCCGGCAGACCGAAAGCATCCCAACCCATCGGATGAAGAACGTTGTACCCGCGCATGCGTTTATAACGAGCCACAACATCACCGATGGAGTAATTACGGACGTGGCCCATGTGAATGCGGCCGGAAGGATAGGGAAACATCTCCAGTACATAGTACTTGGGTTTGTCGTGGTCTTCGGCCACGTGAAAGGATGCACTTTCCTCCCAGATACCCTGCCATTTTTCTTCTATTCGTTTCGGTTGATAGCGGGCATCCATTGAATTTCACTCGCTCTTCGCGGCGTCTGAGTGTGCCAGTTGATGCAGGACTCCGTTGATAAAAGAGGGAGAATCGCCGGTGCCGAAACGTTTAGCGATCTCGATGGCTTCATCCAAGCTCACGTGAAGAGGGATGTCAGGGCAGAAAACCAATTCGTATGCCGCCATGCGCAGGATCAGAAGATCCACCTTGGACATACGCACGAGTCGCCAGTTTTCGGCGCACTGCTGGATTAAACGATCGATCGTTGCGCGCTGGCTGACAACGCCGGATACCAGGCGCCGGGCGAATTCCTTCGCTTCAAGGCCGCCTTCAAAATGGCCGAGAAAAAGATCCACTGCGGCCGCCGAAGGATCGCCGGTAATCTCGAGCTGATAGAGCGCTTGAAGAGCCAACTCCCTGCCCTTGCGTCTAGTTCCCATGGCGACTATTCCGGATGACTGTAGAAATTAAGAAAGCAAAGCCGGCGCGTCTGCTGTGATAGGCGATGAGATCGATCATGAAACGAGTTGGCGCAGCACGCTGACCATCTCGATCGCTGTCAGAGCGGCCTCATATCCTTTGTTTGCATCCTTTGAACCCGCACGTTCCATAGCCTGTTGCACGTTATCCGTGGTGAGAATGCCGAAGCTTATGGGTACCTGATACTTCCACATGGCCTTGCCGATGCCGCGCGTCACGGCATCCGAGACATACTCGAAATGCGGCGTATCGCCGCGGATAACGGCGCCAAGACAGGCCAGCGCATCGTATTTTCCGGCGGCGGCCATTTTTTCGACAACAAGAGGTATCTCGAAAGCGCCCGGCACGTGCACAATCGTCAAGTCATCGTCGGCGACGCCGTGGCTTTTAAGGCCGTCGAGCGCCCCATCGAGCAATTTGGCTGTAATGAAGTTATTGAATCGGCTCACAACGATTCCAATTCTGAAACCGCGCGCGTCAATTCTGCCTTGAATGACCTGTGCCATTATAATTACGGACAAAAGGAGTTTACGATTTTGCCGGCTTGGCTTCCAAATTGGATAGCAGATGGCCAAGCTTCTTTTGTTTAGTACGGAGGTAATGAATATTGGTATCCCTTGGAGACACTTCAAGAGGAACGCGTTCCGTGACGGTTATTCCATACTCTTCGATGCCTGAAATCTTGCGCGGATTATTGGTCAGCAAACAGACGCTCTTGACGCCGAGGTCGCGCAGAATCTGGGCCGCGATTCCGTAATCGCGGAGGTCTTCTTTAAAGCCCAACTCCAAATTCGCTTCCACCGTATCAAGGCCGCGATCCTGCAGTGCGTAGGCCTTGATCTTGTTGGTCAAACCAATGCCGCGACCTTCTTGATGCATGTATACCAGAACACCCTTGCCGGCTTGATCAATGAGTTTGAGCGACTGACGGATCTGATCGCCGCAGTCACAGCGCTCCGAGCCGAAAACGTCTCCGGTGAGGCACTCCGAATGCAAGCGCACTAATACGCTGTCTGGATTGCTGATGTCGCCCTTTACCAAAGCCATGTGCTCCGAAGCATCGACCTCGTTTCGATACACAACAGCCTTATACATACCGCCGTGAATCGTTGGAAAGACCTCCTCGGCAGCGCGCTTAACGACACTTTCATTACGCAGGCGATAAGCGATCAGACGGGTAACCGCGATGACTTTAATTCCAAGTCTCTCCGCGAGACGCTCGAGATCCGGCAACTGCGCCACGGTACCGTCGTCATTGAGTATATGACAGATAACGCCGGCCGGCGTAAATCCGCACAAACGCGCCAAATCAATTGAAGCTTCCGCCCGGCCCGACCGAGCCAGTACTCCTCCTGAACGTGCCTGAATGGGTTGGATATGCCCTGGCACGATCAAGTCGGCGTGTTTTGCCTGGTCCGCAACCGCGGCTTGGATGGTATGGGCGCGCCCTTTAGCCGATACGGCCGGCACGCCTTCAAGGCGCGCCGAAAAGGCCGCACCGAATAAATGTCCCGAGAAACTGCTGCTCTCGTGGGGGATTAATAGAATGCCTAGTTGACGGATCCGCTCCTCGGTCAAGGCGAGATAAATCACCCCTCTGCCGTGATGCAGCATCTGATTGACGACCTCAGCCGTCACCTTTTGAGCGGGAATACAAAAAAAGCCATCACTGTCCGGAGCCTCCTCGTTAACGAGGATGACCATCCGTCCTTGGCTAAGTTCTTCGATACCTTCCTCAATACTTGAAATTGACATGGGCACTGAATAGATGGCGCAGGCGGGTATCTAGACCCGTTCAGACTGTCGCTGTATTACAAACTTATAAACATACTTGCCGATCAAATCCGTTTCTATGTTGACTCTATCACCAACCCTACGGCCGCGCAAATTAGTATGTTCCAGCGTAAACGGAATGATAGCGACAGTAAAACTGCGGCTGCCGCAGGCATTGACAGTCAAACTGATTCCATCCACCGCTACGGAGCCCTTGGACACCAGCAACGACCCCAGCGAGCCGATAACCCGAAATGAGATGAACGTAAAGTCACTTTTTTTTTGGATAGATTGTACGATACCGGTACCATCTACATGGCCTGTGACCAAATGCCCGCCAAGACGATCCTGCAGGCGTAGAGAACGTTCAAGATTCACGAAGTCCCCTACGCGGAGAGTCCCCAGAGTGGTACATCGCAATGTCTCGGGCGAAACATCGACCCGAAAAGACCGTTTGTTTTTCCGAACGACAGTCAGGCACGCGCCGTTAACTGCGATACTGGCGCCGAGCCTTAACGCCCGAAGAGAAAGGCCGCTCTTAATCGTCAGGACCGCGGATTCTTTATCCAACTTCAAATTTTCGACTTGACCTACATCTTCCACGAGCCCGGTAAACATCTTGGTGAAGACCCTTTCAGGCTAATAATCCTACCCTGAACTCTAGAGATAACCACAAATCATTACGTCGGTGCCCAATGTATTTATGTTCATGCGCTGAACAGTAATAGATTCCCGGACACGGCGAACGCCCAGGCCATCGATCATGCAACGCCCATCGCCGCCCAATATCTTTGGCGCATAGAAAAGTACGATCTTATCTACCGCTTTCTCCTTCAGCGCACCCGCCGCCGTGGTCGCCCCGCCTTCAAGAAGCACGCTGGCGATTCCCATGCGCGCGAGCTTTTTCAGAACCGGACGCCATGGGACCGAGCCGCGTCGCACGGCAAACTGCCAGACAGTTGCCCCAATGCCTTCGAGAGCGCGAATTTTGGCCGCCGGGGCGGTTCTCCCTGTCACGATGATGTTTTTGTCGCTGCCACGTTGATGCAAGAGCCGCGCTGTCAATGGTATTCGCAACCGCGCGTCGAGTATGATTCGCCAGGGATCACGCCCACCGGCCATTCGGCAGGTAAGCTGGGGGTCATCGGCCAAAACCGTGCCCGCTCCGACCAGCACAGCATCATTCTTGTTACGCATTTGATGTACGGCAGCGCGAGATTTCTCGCCGCTAATCCAGCGAGCGTCGCCGTTTGATGCGGCAATCTTGCCATCCAGTGATGCCGCCAATTTGAGTGTGACGAACGGAAGCCGCCGGGTAATAAACTTGGTAAACGCCTCGTTTAGTACCCGGCACTCATTCTCCAAGATCCCGGCGCGAACGATAATTCCGGCCCGGCGCAACTCGCGCAACCCTTTGCCGGCTACCAGCGGATTGGGATCCTGCATGCCGGCAACCACTGTCTTTATTCCCGCGCTGATCAAAGCTCGGGTGCACGGCGGGGTGCGGCCCTGATGGCTGCACGGCTCGAGATTGATGTAGAGCGTGGCTCCTTTAGCCCTGGCGCCAGCCTTCTTGAGAGCGACGATTTCCGCATGATCCGCACCGGCAAGACGATGAAACCCTGAGGCGACAACTTTGCCGTCCCTCACCAGCACCGCTCCAACCACGGGATTTGGGCTCGTTCTTCCCGCGGCCTTCTCGGCTAAACGACAAGCCATCCGAACATAGCGGCGGTCCACTAGGTCATCGCGCCCGGAAGGCAAGCGCTAACTCCTCTTCTGACGCGAACCGCCTACCCGCGCCGATGACAACTCGTTTCGCTCCTTCAGCAGTTCTTCCAACTCCGCCATGAATTCGTTGATGTCCTTGAACGATCGGTAAACGGATGCGAAGCGAACATAGGCCACTTCGTCGGTATCGTGGAGTTCGCGCATGGTGGCCTCGCCGATCACTGAACTGGCAATCTCCTTTTCTCCGCGTTCTTGAAGACTTCGCTCAATGCGATCGGCGATGGCTTCTATCGTATTAATGCTTACCGGTCGCTTCTCACAAGCTCGCTTCAGACCGTTCACTATTTTAATCCTGTCATAACTTTCACGGCGGCCGTCCTTCTTGACCACTAACGGCATCATTTCCTCGACGCGCTCATAAGTGGTGAAACGGCGCGTGCACTTGGAGCACTCCCGACGTCGCCGGATCATATTGCTATCCTTGCTCAGCCGTGAATCAATAACCCGGTTATCGGTCTCGTGACAAAAAGGGCATTTCATCCGAAACTCCGTTCAGCGAACAAATGATCGTTAATATTGTTGTATGGCGGCGATCTAACCCGCAATACTGCCGGTAAAAATCAATCGGCGGATCTGAACTGGACTTGGCGCAACGCAAATACGCGCGACACGTCAGTTCGCCGGAAGCCGGTGCGGATAAACTGGAAACTTCCTGCAGAGCGCTTCCACCTCATCGGCAACCGCGCGCAACTCTCTGTCACGTCCGGCATGATTGAGCGCTCTCGCTATCAATTCGCCGATCTGCTCCATTTCCTTGTCTTTCATCCCACGAGTGGTGACGGCCGGCGTGCCGATACGAATCCCGCTGGTCACAAAGGGAGACCGGCTGTCAAAGGGCACGGCGTTGCGGTTTACCGTAATGCGCGCCTTATCGAGGATTTCCTGGGCCGCCTTGCCGGTCAATTCAGAGCGGCGCAGATCGACCAACATCAAATGATTGTCCGTACCCCCCGAGGTGAGTCGGAATCCGTTCCTGATCAGAGTCTTAGCGAGTGCCTGAGAGTTTTTGATAATCTGTTCTTGGTACGTCTTGAACTCCGGACTTAAAGCTTCTTTGAGCGCCACCGCCTTGGCAGCGATGACATGCATGAGGGGGCCGCCTTGCATGCCTGGGAAAACCTTACTGTCGACGGTTTTGGCGTGTTCGGCGCGGCATAAAACCATGCCTCCCCGCGGTCCGCGCAAAGTTTTATGAGTCGTCGTCGTCACAAAATCGGCGTAAGGAATCGGACTTGGGTGCGCGCCCGCGGCAACCAAGCCGGCGATATGCGCCATATCGACCATCAACAGAGCGCCTACCTCGTCGGCGATTTGTCGGAACTTTGCATAGTCGATGACCCGGGGATATGCGCTGGCGCCGGCGACGATCAGCTTGGGATGATTCTCGCGGGCGAGTTTTGACACCTGTTCATAATCGATGGTTTCCGTCTGCTCTGAAACTCCATAAGGAACGACTTTATACAATATACCCGAAAAGTTGACCGGGCTGCCCATAGACAAGTGACCGCCGTGCGCCAAGTTCATGCCCAGGTAACAGTCTCCCGGCTTGAGCACCGATAGGTAGACGGTCATGTTGGCCTGCGTTCCGGAATGAGGCTGCACATTGACGTGGTCCGCGCCGAACAACTCCTTGGCCCTTGAAATCGCCAAAGATTCGACCTCATCGACAAATTCGCAGCCGCCGTAATATCGTTTCCCGGGATACCCTTCCGCATATTTATTTGTCATTATGCAGCCCTGAGCTTCCAAGACTGCCTCGCTGACGACATTTTCGGATGCGATCAATTCGAGGTTCTGCTCGAGCCTGAGCGTTTCCTTTTGAATGGCCGAGAACACTTCAGGATCGGTGTGCTGCAAAAAAGACATGACGATCAAAATTCCTTAAGCTATAAGCGTTGACCTTTAGAGACGAGCAAATCGCGCTCGATCTGTGCGATCTTATCGACGCGGCGTTGATGCCGGCCACCGGCAAAGGGCGTGTCCAGCCAAATCTCAACGAGGTCGCGGGCAAGCACAGTATCGGTCTTGGCGCCACCCAGAACCAATACGTTGGCGTCATTATGTTCACGACCCGTACGTGCCGATTCCAGATCGTGCACCAAAGCGGCTCGAACGCCGGGGAATTTGTTGGCGAGTATCGACATGCCGATGCCAGTCGAACAAACCAATATGCCTCGATCCACTTCCCCACATGAAATCCGGAGCGATACCTCCCGACCGAAATCGGGATAATCGACCGATTCGCGTCCGTGAGTGCCGAAATCGCGCACGTCGATAGCTCTGATCCGAAGCACCTCGACTAAGAAGTCCTTGAGATCGACGCCGCCGTGATCACTGGCAATGGCAATGATGTCAGTTTTCAAGACAGAACTTCTCCATCGCTGCGGTCTAAATAAACAGAGTCGCGGAAGTTTGGTTATCGCTCCCGCGACCTCTATTCGATCCACCAGGCGATAGATGACGCCTACATGGCGAAAGACCGCTTACCTGGTTACGCGACTAACGATGACTGTCGATGTACGTGATGACGTCCTGAACGGTTTTGATCTTCTCCGCGTCCTCGTCGGATATTTCCATTTCGTATTCTTCTTCCAACGCCATCACTAACTCGACGATGTCCAGAGAGTCCGCGCCGAGGTCCTCAATGAACGAAGCTTCAGGAGTCACCTCATCTTCACTGACTCCCAATTGTTCACAGACGATTTCTTTTACCCGCGCTTGCACAGACGACGCCATTTTGCTTACCTCCTGCTTCAATCACAAATTTCGCTACATGTAGAGTCCGCCATTGATGCCGATCACTTGACCGGTGACATACGCTGCCGCCGGTCCGGCTAAATAAACCACCCACTGCGCCACTTCTTCGGTACTGCCGAAACGACCCAGCGGGATTGACCGGAGAAACTCCTCCCGAAGTTGCGGGGATAACTTCGCAGTCATCTCGGTTTCGATAAAGCCTGGAGCGACCGCATTAACGGTAACCGCGCGCGATGCGAGCTCGCGTGCAACCGATTTCGTAAACCCGATAATCCCCGCCTTAGTTGCGGCGTAGGTGGATTGCCCTGCGTTACCCATCTGCCCTACCACCGAAGAGAGATTGATAATTCTTCCATAACGCTGGCGGATCATGACACGGCCCACGACTTTAGTACATAGAACGGTACCCGTGAGATTGGTCCCGACAACGTGATCCCAATCTTCGGATCTCATCCGAACCAAAAGACCATCGGAGGTCACTCCGGCATTGTTGACCAAAATATCAATTTTCCCTTGACCGTCAACGATTTTCTTGACGGCGGTGTCGACCTCACTCTCAACCGAGACATCGAACGGCGCAAGCTCGCCTTTGCCGCCTTTATCGTGAATCTCCCTGAGTGTCGACGCGGCCGCCGCGTGATTACCGCGGAAGTTAACAATGACATGGGCGCCTTCCCGGCCGAGAGCCAACGCGATCGCCCGGCCAATGCCACGGCTTGCGCCGGTTACCAAGGCGACGTGGCCGTTCAGAGTCATACAGAATAATCCTGAAGGATACGCGCAAGATCCCGGGGTGATTCGAAGTTATCCACTTCCATATCTGGGTTAATCCGCTTAACCAATCCTTTTAGAACCTTTCCAGGGCCAACTTCAAGCATCTTCGAAACGCCGAGATGTTCGAGTTTCCGAACGGATTGCTCCCAGCGCACCGGCTGAACTGCCTGCTCGGTCAAGAGCGATTTCACCCGTGCTGCATCGAAATTGACTTCTGCATCCACATTGGTAACAACTCCTACCGAAAACGGCTGCACGATCACGTCCTGTAAAACTCGCCCCAACTGGTCCGCCGCCGGGCGCATCAGTGGACAATGAAACGGCGCGCTCACAGGAAGATCGAGGACGCGTTTGGCTCCCCGGGACTTCGCCAAAGATTCGGCCCGTATGACTGCCGACTTGGAGCCGGCAATGACGACCTGACCACCGCCGTTATAATTAGCTGGAGTAACGATATCCCCCTCCGCAGCCTCTTCGCACACGGACGTTATCGTCTCCATTCCGAGGCCTATCACCACAGCCATGGCACCCTCGCCGGCGGGTACGGCCGTTTGCATAAAGCGGCCGCGCGCGCGCACCACCCTAACGGCATCGAAAAACGATAGCGCGCCCACAGACACCAGTGCACTGTATTCGCCAAGGCTGTGCCCCGCGACGTAGTCCGGTTTCAAAGGTGTTTCCGACGTTAAAACTCGCCATGCAGCGACTGAAACCGTCAAAATAGCGGGCTGGGTGTTTTCCGTCAGCTTGAGCTCGCTTTCGGGACCTGAAAAGCACAGCCGGCTCAACGAAAAGCCGAGCGCACCTTCAGCTTCTTCAAAGGTTTGCTTCGCGACGGCGAACTGGTCGTATAGTTCTTTGCCCATACCGATGTATTGAGACCCTTGGCCGGGGAAAACAAACGCCACAACGCCGTTACTCGCCACGCTTTTGTTCCTTCCCCTCGCACTCCGCCGGCGAGCGTTCACCAATCGTCTCAATTTTGGTCTTCAGTTTCTGCCAAAGAGTCTTAGGTCGCTTTCTCTTTACTTCCCCCGCACCACCCATCACGAGGTCCAATGCCGCACCGATACGGCCATTGACGTCGTGAGAAACGGATTCAGAGGCAACACGGATGGCGTTTTTCAGGGCGCGGGGGCTAGAGCCTCCGTGGGCAATGATGGCCACTCCGTCCAGGCCGAGCAGCGGAGCTCCGCCGTACTCGGCATAATCAAGCCGGCGGTAAGCTTCCCGCAGCGATTTCCGGCTCATCAGATAACCAACTCGGCTCGACAAATTTTTGTTAAACGCCGTCTTGAGGACTTCTCCCGCAAAACTCGCCACACCCTCCATTGTTTTCAGCGCCACATTACCGGTGAAGCCGTCGCAGACAATCACATCGACTTTACCGTTGAAAAAATCACGGCCTTCAACATAACCGACATAATCCAGGGGAGCCGCGGCAAGTAGCTCGCTTGCAGCCCGGGTCAGCTCGTTACCCTTGCTATCTTCTTCGCCATTGCTCAGTATGCCCACTTTTGGATTGGCGATCCCGAGTGCGTGTTCGGCATAAACTGATCCCATGATGCCGAACTGTAATAATTGGCGCGGCTTGCAGTCGACGTTTGCACCCGCATCGATAATCACGGTGCCCTTGGCTGCGCCGGGCACAACAGCAAGAATTGCCGGACGGGCCACCTGAGGCAGGGTTCCCATGACGAGCATGCCGATAGCCATCATCGCACCCGAGTTTCCGGCGCTAACGACCGCTTGAACTTCGCCGCGCTTCATCAACTCAAAGGCGACTTTCATGGATGAGTCTTTCTTTCTGAGCGCGGTGCTCGGCGATTCATCCATGTTCACTACTTGGGAGGCTGAAACAGTGGCTACAGCGGGAAATCGTTCGGCGGCCAATCGCGCCAACTCCCGATGGATAGCGTCTTTGGGTCCGACGAGAACGACGTCTGCGGAGAGTTCCTGGGCTGCGAGCAAAGCGCCTTCAACCACAACTGCGGGAGCGTGATCCCCCCCCATTGCGTCGACTGCGATTTTCGCCATGGCCGATGACAGATACGTCAGCTCTCGTCGACTTTGATAACCGCGCGGCCGCGATAGAAGCCACAGTGGCGGCAAGCGCGGTGAGGCAGGACGGTTTCCCCGCACTGGGAACAGGTGCTCCATTGAGGTTGGGTCAGCGCATCATGCGATCGCCGCTGGTTTTTGACCCGCTTCGAAGTTCGTCTCTTTGGTACCGGCATTCGTTGGTCCTACTTTCTCTGCCACTAAGGCAGATCCGATTTTGTGATTACTAGCTCTAACGGCTAACGGTTGATTTTTAGCGTACGAAAAATCGCCATGCGCGAATCGGACGCCGCAGCGGGATCGCAGATGCAAATTTCGGTATTGAGGTTGACACCACAGCCGCCGCACAGTCCCCGGCAATCTTCACGGCAGAGCGGACGGGTTGGTAAGGCAAGGAGCACTTGCTCTTCGATCAATGGCGCGAGTTCAATCAAATCCCCGCTGTAAAAACTCAAGCCGAGTTCTTCCCGCTTCAGTTCCTCAACCTTTCCTTCAGGCCGGGATGGTTTCGGAACCAGAACCAAATCGAATTCCTTCTCGACTCGAAAGGAGTAGGTCGTCAAACACCGGCTGCAGCAGCCTTCCAGGTTTCCAGCGAATGAGCCATGAAAGAAAATCTCAACCCCAGACCTGTAGTAGACCAGCTGACCATCAAGCACTGATGGAAATTGGAAGTCACGGTACTTTCGCTTTGCAAAAAGCGCGTTTAAGGCCTCGATCTTTTCAGAAAAACGAGTCTCCTTCGGAGTTTGAGTAATCTGCTCGATCGGAATTTTCATGGTCGAGGGTTGGGAAAGTTTCGGGTGGTAATGACTATATGAGATTTTGCTTTATTGTCAAGCACGCTACAGCTCCTTCATGCCAAAAAAGCTCTGAATATTAACGACTTCCGAACGGCCACATCAAAATTCCTACCGTCCTTTGGATGCTCAGAGCCCAATCGCGGAGCCGGCGGCTGTCTTTGCCTTTCGCTTGAGTATTGCAGTCGTTTTTGTTAACGGTTTTCTATCTTCGTATTCTCGCCAGCGGCAAATCACGATCGCAAAGATGACTCTGGCGTTTCAACTTTCCGCAGAACGGGAAGCTCGATCGGAGCGACAGGTATGTCCTGGCATGCGCATACCCAAAATTTTATGCGGCAAGAGCGTTCAGACGGGTGCCGCCGCTATGAAGCGAGTTTCTAACCCTTACTCAAGGAGCAAAAATTGAACGGCCATCTCGGCTTAATTCACGCAATCATTCCAACAACGGTAGACCTCCAAGTATTGGTTCCCGAAGACCATCCATCGACCCGGAATTTAGGCTCCGAACGCACTGGATCTGGGACCATCGTCGATCCAGACGGATACATACTAACGGTTAACTACGTGGTCACCGGAGCTTCCTCGATTACTGCGACTCTTGCCGACGGCGAGCATTATTCGGCTGACATTGTCGAACAGGACCTGGACAGCGGCGTCGCCCTTTTGAAAATCCCAGCCCGCGGACTGCCGTTTCTCAAGCCTGCTGCAGACGCGGCGGTTTTGGGTCAGGCGAGTTTGATTGTCGCCAGCAGTGGAAACAACGAGCGCAAAGTGAGCGGCGGCTATGTCACTTCATTGGATCCGTACGACGGCCATTGGGAATATATGCTCGACCGGACTATCCGCGTGACAGCACCGAATCCCGGATTTGGCGGCGGCACACTGGCGAATTTTAAAGCCGAACTGATGGGTGTGGTTTCTCTCAATTTGGCCGAAGTCGGCAAATTTTCACTGGCCATCCCAATCGACTATTACTCAGCGAACGAAACGGCGTTCAAACAACATCGCCTGATAAGCAATCGACCATGGCTGGGTTTCTACCCCCAGCTATTTGCCGGCCATATTGTGATAGGCGGCATTGTCCCAGGAGGTCCGGCCGATCAGAGCGGTCTAAAGGAAGGAGACATCATTCTTGAGGTGGAACGAGCCCAAATCCGATCCCGCCGACAACTCTACCAGGAACTCTGGAAGAAACGGACAGGAGAACGAATCTCGCTGCGCGTCTTAAGGAATGAAACGGGTATTGAAATCAACGTAATCGGCGGTGATCGTCGCGATCGCTATCGCCGTTAGTCGCCGCCGCCGACTTTCTGTATCTTACCCTGTCCGATGACCTTAATCGCTTTGGCGGGAGTATAGGCCTCCGGTTCGTAATTGATGAGCGCTTTGTCGGCCGCTTGCAAGTCTCCGAGCTTAACTCTGCTGCCGCGTTTCTCGATATTAGTCTTGTCGTCGACTCCAACCACCTCTTCGCGGACTTTCCCTTTGCGCTCGACCTGAAATGTTACAGTGCGCTGTCCGACGCTGCTGATGACGCCCTCAACCTCGACCGCTTTTATCTTGCTCTGTTTGGTTTCACTTGCTGTCGTTTTCGCTGCGGCTGCAGCCTTCGCCGGTTCCACCGCGGTCTTTGGCGCCGGCGCGGTTGCTTTTTCTGGAACCGACGAACACGCGATCAGACCGACCGCCAGTACAAACGCTCCGGCTGATAAGACTTTATACTCGGCTGTGCACTGCATTTCACCCTCCTCCATACCACCGTTGCAACCCGCAAAATCCGGCGCAGATGAAAGAACTGAAATTCAAACGGTTGAGTTTAAAGCATACTCAGAGTCTCGATGTCAAGGCGCTTAACGTCGAGGTTATTGAGAAATCGTCGAAAAACCAATACGAACGGACGCGTAGGGACGAAATGCAGGAGAGCCGGGGTAATATCACGGTTTATAGGGTGATCTACGGTGACACCGATAAAATGGGTGTGGTGTATTATGCCAACTACTTGCGCTGGTTTGAGCGCGGGCGCAGCGAGTTGCTGCGTCAGATCGGCATGCCGTACGCGGATATCGAGCAGCGCGGAATTTACTTTCCAGTAACCGAAGCGACATGCCGCTATTTTAAATCGGCGCGCTACGACGACATAATTGCGATCGAAACTACCGTGGCTGCAGTTAGCCGCGCCTCGCTTATGTTTTCCTACAAAATTGTCCGGCAGCCCGATGCTATCCTCCTTGCATCGGGTTCGACAAAACACGCTTGCATCGACAAAACGGGGCGCGTCGTCAGACTTGAAGCCGACATGGCGAGAGCTTTGGAGCGGGTCGCTAATGCCTGAAAAACGATTTTTTGCCTTACTGTGCCTGCGGTATCGCTGTGCGCGAACCCGGCGAATCATTCTGGGCGTCTGGCCGTGCCCTCCGCCACGGCCTCTTTAATTTCGCTGATGACCTCGGGATCACTCTCTACCGCAAGCTTCCGGCGCAGCGCTGAGACCGCCTCGGCCGAGCCAATTTGACCCAGCGCCCACGCTGCATGCCCCCGCACCAGCGGCTCCTCGTCGTCGAGCGCCCGGCTCAACGCCGGAACGGCTTCCGGCGCGGCGATGTTGCCCAGCGCCACCGCCACGTTGCGTAAAAAACCACGGCGTTTGGCGCGCAAGATGGGACTAGCGCGAAATCGGCGACGAAAATCCTCATTATCCATGCCCAGCAGCGGAATCAACTCAGGGGCATAAAGACCGCTGCGCGGCGCATAGGCAGGCTCCTTGCTAGGCTCGGCCTTAACGTTGTACGGGCAGACTTCCTGACAGATATCGCAACCGAAGATGTGGTTGCCGATCAACGGCCTGAGATGTCGGGGGATAAAGCCCTTGAGTTCAATGGTCAGGTATGAGATACACCGGCGCGCATCCAAGACAAACGGGCCGGCGAACGCGCCAGTGGGACAGGCTTTGAGACAAAGATCGCACTGGCCGCACCGATCGCGTATGGCCCTGTCGTACGCCAGCGGCAGACTGACGAACAGCTCGCCGAGAAAAAACCATGAGCCTCTTTGCGGCGAAATCAGCTGAGTGTTTTTACCGATCCAGCCGATCCCGGCGATGCCGGCAAATTCGCGCTCCAAAACGGGACCGGAGTCGACGAAAACCCGGCCCTCTACCGACGCGCCGGAAATCTCGCAGACGAACTCGAGCAATTTGTGCAGTCTTGTCTCGATAACCTGGTGATAGTCGTCGCCCCACGCATAGCGTGAGATCCAGCCACGCCCGCGTTCGGGCGGCGAGGGCCTGGACGGCGGGTTATAATAGTTCATTCCGACTGAGATGACGGAGACCGCCCAGGGAACGAGGCGCGTCGGATCGCGTCGGAGAGATGCCGTTCGCTCCATGTACTGAAGCTGGCCGTGAAATTCCTTGCGCATCCACTCGGCGAACGATTCCTGGTGCGGCGGCTCCTGAACCGGTGAAATGCCCACCAGTTCAAAACCGAGGCGTTGAGCTTCGTGCTTGACGCGCCGGGACCGCTCCGCCAATTCCCATTCGCCTTCGGGATTCATGATAGTTGTGAAAACGGTTCAAGGAATGATATTCGCTGGCAAACCAGCTTGTTAGCATCCAAACAAACTCAGTGAAGCGGCCCGGCGTCGCCCGGCTTGGTATCACCAGGATCCAGCAGCGGCCGCCTGCCGGCATAGCCGTCCTCGATGCGGTGCCAAAAGGCGATCCCGGCTTCGCCATATTGCCAGCAGAGAAAAACGATATCCTTCCCCAGGACGCACGGAAAATCGAGCAGACCCTGCTCCACGCCCTTGCAGATGCAGCCATATTGTTGGATCTCGTTGACGGACTCGTTGATCTGCTCGAGAAAACCAGAAATCTCTTCGTTTTGTCGCAAACGGCGCATGAGATCGGGCGTTTCGGGATCGATCTTCTCAGCTCGGATCACCGTCTCGCTCTTGGCCCTCAATCGCCCGATCATGTCGAGAATTTTTTCGATCAACGGTCGCACCCTCGGCAGGAGCGCATTGGCCTCATCAATCGTGAACAATTTAGAGTAGGGAGAAGAAGGTTCCATCACTGAATACTGTCAGCGCCAACGTATTGCCGCGACTTTGCTTCGCAGCCTTATAATTCCATGCCGGCTCGGATTGCGTGCAACAACGCGATATTATCGGAATGGCCGGTCATGTGCGCCGTAATTTTTCCCAGAATTGGCTTGCCCAACAAATAGAAATCTCCCATCACATCCAGTATTTTATGGCGCGCCAGTTCATCCGGAAAGCGCAATCGGGTGTTTACGATTTTCTCGTCATCGATCAGAATACAATTGCTGAGCTTTCCCCCATTAATAAGCCCCAGTTTTTGCATCTTCTCCATATCTCGCACGAAGCCGAACGTTCGAGCCGGCGCGATTTCCTCTTTGAAAGACTCGGGACCTTTATAGGTAAAGGTGTACTCCTGGAAACCCACCGGCGTAGGGTATTGCAGCACGTATTGCACCGAGAACGTGTCCGCTGGCTCGATGCTAATCCATTCTCCGCCCTCTTCGCCGACGCGGTAGACACGATCAATTACGATTTCCGACCACTCTTCGTCTTGCTCCTGCACGCCAGCCTCTTCGATGAGCGCGCAGAATTCCAGACCTGATCCATCCAGTATCGGAACTTCGCCTTGGACCTTCACCAGCAGGTTCGTGATACCATAGCTGTGCAGCACCGCGAGAAAATGCTCCACGGTCGCAACCGTGAAGCCCCTTCCCCTAAGCGAGGTGGCAAACCCGGTGGAGCCGACGTAGTCCAAGTGAGCCGGCACGCTCACATCGCCGGAAATTCCGGCGAACGCAACGCCGCTATTGGGCGGCAACGGATGAAGAATCAGTCCCGTCTTTATTCCGGAGTGCAATCCTTGTCCCGAGCTGACCACGCTTTTCTTAAGCGTTTTTTGCCGGATCGCCCGCCCCGATCTCAGCAGCGGCGCTCCGGAGTTGGGCGCATCGTCATTTCTCACCTTAGCAGCGGCGCGGGCGTCCTGGTCTTTGCCAGCTCCGCTGGGTAGCTCGCCCAACGCCCGCTGGACCGTGTGAAGCAGGCCATCCAGCGACACCGGCTTTTCAATGAAATCGAATGCGCCGAACTTTGTCGCTGTCACGGCGGTGTGAATATTGCCGTGGCCGGAAATCATCACGACATGGGTTTCAGGCTTCCGGCTTTTGATTTCTTTTAGCAAACCGATCCCGTCGATCTTGGGCATCCAGATATCGAGAAGCACGAGGCGGGGCTGTTCCAACTCGATCATGTCGAGAACACGAGTGCCATCGGCGGTGTCGATGACGCGATATCCCTCGTCGACCAGCACTTCTTTGACCGATTCTCGGACCTTATCCTCATCATCGACCACAAGAATCGTCTTTTGCAGTAAGTCTTCGTTCACCGAGTCCTCCGCTTCTTCACAAATGCACGGCTTTTCGTTTGAACTCTTGCAGCGAGTCCTGTTCGCGCGCTGGAAATTCAATGACAAACCGCGTACCGCAGGGCTCATTGGGTCGCACGCGAATATAACCGCGATGGTCCTCGATGATTTGGTTAACGATCGTCAGCCCCAACCCCGTTCCTTGCTTCTTGGTGGAAAATTCGGGCTCGAAGATACGGGCCCGAACCTCAGGCTCCAGACCACAACCATTGTCGGCCACTTCCAAGTATACCGAACTGCGCGCCCGATCATAAGCCGTTGAAATCTGTATTTCTCCGTTCTCATCAACGGCAGCGACGGCGTTATCCAGGAGATTGATCAGGACCCTTTTGATTTGTTCACGATCAAGTTCCAGTGCCGGTAAAACGTCCTGCCGGAACTCGAAACGGATCTGATTATGTCCTTCCTTAAAAAGAAACAACGCTTCCTGGATGATCTCGTTCAGGTCATTGGGAGCCGGTTGAGCAGCCGGCAGTCTCGCGAACTGCGAGAATTCATCGACCAGATTCTTCAATTCGACCACCTGCTGGATAATTGTGGTCGTGCACTTGTCCAGAATCGCACCGTCGCCCTGCAAAAGTTTAGCATACCGCTTGCGTAATCGCTCGGCCGACAGCTGTATCGGAGTGAGCGGATTCTTTATTTCATGGGCGATGCGACGCGCCACTTCCCGCCAAGCTTCCATCCTTTGCACTTTTTGGATTTGGGTAATATCTTCAAGAAAAATCATTATGCCCAGGCTTTGCCCCTCATCATCGCGCAGCGCTGCGGCCGCGGCAAACAACGTCAGCAGCTGGTCCGGCAGTTGAATTTGTGTCTCGGTTTCGACGTTCTCCCGCTCCTGGACTTTATCGATGATTTCGCGCATCACCCGCAGCGGTTCGCTTGCGAAAACGTCAACGTAATCCTTGCCAAGGGCGGCCGAACCGGCGACTCCCAACATGCGCTCAGCGGCCTTATTCCAGGAAGTAATCTTCCCCTGAGGATCTACGGCAATCACTCCGGCGGTGATATTAGCGAGAACTGTTTCAACGAACTTGCCGCGACGCAACAGTTCAAGGCTGGTTTTCTTCAGATCCCGGGTCATCTGGTTGAAAGATTCCACTAGCATTCCCATCTCGTCGTCGCCGGCGGATTCGATTTGAAAATCCCAATTGCCGTGCGCAACTTCCTGGGTTCCCGCCGCCACTTGCTGAATTGGTACCGTAATCCCCTTGGCGAGGTAGAGGCCGAACCATGTGGCGGCAAAAATGATCACCAGCGTGATCAGAAGCAACGTCAGAATATAGCTGTTTTTTACTGGTGTTCTGAGAAACGCCAAGTGCTTATACTGCTCGTAGGAGCGGGAAATTTCGAGCGCGCGCTTGGTTACGCTTTTAGGCACATAATAATCGACCACAACGACACCCAGAATGTGCTTGTCGGCGCCATAGACGGGTACGCCGCCGCGGATGACATCGGCCTCGCCGAAGGCTTGGGTTCGGGTGACTTCCAAGCCCCGCAAAGCGCGATTCAGAAAGTCCGCTTCAGCCTTGATACTAACACCGGTGGGCACCTGATCGTTGAATGCCACCACCAGCAGCTGGCGATCGGGTGAAAACACTTCCACTGTGCCGAGGTTGTATTCACGCTGCTTGGTCTGAATAAACTCCTTGAGCTCGTTGCGCCGCGTGCCGTCGAACAAGCCTCCCTCGGTCACGCGCCGGCTCAGTTGGCGGGCGTAAAAGAGAGCATTGTTTGCCGAATTTTGGTAGTAGGTCTGACCGATTTCTAACGATCCCTGCAGGGCAGTCTCAACTTGAACATCGAACCACCTTTCGAAAGAGCGCGTGACGAATCCGCCGGCAATCACAAAAAGCAACAGGGTCGGAACCAGAGAGAGCCCAACAAAGGCGATAACCAATCTGATTCTAAGCCGCGAACCGACAATACCTCGTTTGCGCTCGAAGACCAGCTTCACCAGGTTCCTGACGACGAGAAAAACCAGCAGAATGAGCAGAATAATGTTGATGTTGATCAGAAGAAAAAAAACGATGTTGTTGCTGAGCGAATACTCCGATGAGACTTCCGGAAGCTGCACTTCGAAAAAGGCAAACGCCACCACCATGATCGAGGTGACGAGAATTGCCAGCCCTTCCCGCTTGCGCCGTCTTGCTTCTTCACGCTTGAGCGTTTCCCGGAGGGAATTGTCAGGATCGGATGCGTAGGACATGTCGGTTTTAATAACTCTTCAGAATTGCAGAGAATTCTACCTCCTAAGGAGATAGAGGACAAGGCTGATCACTAGGCTGATCAGCACGGACGTAGTCAGCGGAAAATAGAAAGTATAGCGCTCCCGCTGGATATAGATGTCACCCGGGAGCTGGCCGAACCATGGAATGCGTCCGGCAAAGCTGAACAACAAGCCGACAACGATCAAAACGACACCGACAACGATCAAAGCTTTACCGAGACCCGGCATATTCCAAACTTTGAGCCGCCAGATATCCAAACCCGACCCGCGCCGGCCGATTAAAACAAACTCGGTTGGTTCTTGGGTCCACTTCCTTTTTGCCCTTTCGACTTCCGTCCAAAGTGATCGTATGCCAATGGCGTGGCCAGGCGCCCCCTGGGGGTCCTCTGAATGAAACCGGCCTGGATTAAAAACGGTTCATAAACGTCTTCAATGGTGTCTTTCTCTTCTCCGATGGCGGCCGCCAAAGTTTCCACTCCGACAGGCCCACCGTCGAACTTGTCAATTAGAGTCAACACGAGCATGGTATCCATTTTATCGAGTCCGATAGAGTCCACCTCCAGCATCCGCAGTGCCTCTGCGGTCACCGCCGGAGTGATCCGGCCTCCCGCCTTGACCTGCGCATAGTCGCGCACACGGCGCAGCAGCCGGTTGGCGATGCGCGGCGTACCGCGCGATCGTCGGGCGATTTCGGCGATGCCATTCTCGTCGCCGCTCACACCTAAAATAGTCGCTGAGCGCTGCAGAATAAAGGTTAGCGTCTGCGGCGAATAGAAATCCAGACGAAAGATCAAACCGAATCGATCGCGTAAAGGCGATGTCAGTAAACCCGAGCGGGTCGTCGCTCCCACTAGCGTAAATGGCCTCAGATCGAGTTTGATGGAGCGCGCCGACGGCCCTTGTCCGATCATGATGTCGATTTGAAAATCTTCCATTGCCGGATAAAGAACTTCTTCGACGACGTGATTGAGGCGATGTATTTCGTCTATAAATAAAATATCGCCTTGCTCCAGATTCGTCAGGATCGCGGCAAGATCTCCCGCCCTTTCAATGACCGGTCCCGACGTCGCCTTGATGTTGACGCCCATTTCACGCGCAATAATGTAGGCTAGCGACGTCTTTCCCAACCCCGGAGGTCCGTGAAACAGCAAATGATCCAGAACATCGCCACGGCCGCGGGCAGCGTCAATGGCGACCTTGAGGTTTTCCTTAACCTGTTCTTGACCAAGGTACTCGTCGAATCCGCGCGGCCGCAAATTCACTTCATAATTGAGATCCTCGTCGGATCGCTTCGGCGAAATCTCTCGAGCGTCTGCGGCTGGCGCGTCATTGAACGGCGGTGTTCGTGCCATATTCGATTTTCAGCGGCTCATCCGGCGGAGCACTTCCTTGATCAATTCCTCAAGGTTTTTCTTGCCCGACTGGATACTGTCACGGACGTTCTTTTCAACCTCCCCTTTACGATATCCCAAATTGACCAAGGCCGAAACAGCGTCTTGGATCAGCTGGGATTCGCCACCCTGGGCCGGCGCTCCACTGCCATGATCCTCCAGGGTCGCGAACCGGTCACGAAGCTCCACGATCATGCGTTCGGCCAGCTTTTTTCCCACTCCCGGAATCGACACGAGGCGCAACTGATCGCCATCTTTGATCGCTCGTGTTAACTCGTCCGCTGGAATGCCCGACAGAATATTGAGAGCCAACTTGGGACCGATCCCTGCAACACCGGTAAGATGTAAAAAGACCTGTTTCTCGGCCGGCTCTTGAAAACCAAAAAGCTGCAACGCGTCTTCGCGCAGATGGGTATGAATGTGCAACCTGATCGATGCGCCCAATTCCGGCAAACGATAAAACACATTTAAGGGAATAAAGATCTGATAGCCGACCCCACCAACATCAACGACGATTTCGCCGGCCAGCTTGTGGGCGAGAGTGCCGGTAATTTGCGCAATCACGATGATACTTGTGTCGTCCGGCGAATTAAGACCACTCAGCGGAGAATCGATCGGCGAGACCGCACTCTCTCAATGTTAGCTGGCAATGCGTCAACCAAACGGGTTCGAAGCACCTGGCTGTGCAGATGACAGATGGCCGCTGCGAGAGCGTCCGCTGAGTCCGCCGGCACCCTGCCTTTCAAGTCTAAGAGGGCGGCGATCATTACTTGCACCTGATGCTTGGTAGCATGACCGTACCCCACCACCGCCGCTTTGATTTCGACAGCGGCATACTCGTAGACCGATAAATTCTTTTGCGCCGCTGCCAGCAGCGCGACGCCGCGAGCTTGGCCGAGCTTCAGCGCGCTTTGAGCGTTTTTCGCAAAAAAAACGCGTTCGATACAGACACCTTCTGGACGATAGGATTCGATCACTTCTTCGATGCCGCGATAGATGAACCTCAGCCGCGACGCTTGTCCTTGAGTGCTTCCGGCCGCAACCCTTCCGTGTGCCAAGTGAAACAGCGAATTTCCAACCGCTTCCACAACCCCCCAGCCGGTCACCAGTGATCCGGGATCAATACCGAGAATTCTCCTCGCGATGGCGCCATCGATCCCCGGTTTATTCAAGCCATCCTTCAACTCGCCTTCTCCATCAACTCGCTGGGAATATTGAAGTTGGCAGACACACTCTGCACGTCATCGTGATCTTCCAATTCCTCGGTCAATTTTAAAATCTGCTCGACATTTTTCTCGTCGACATCGACGGTGTTCTTCGGCACCATCGTCACTACAGCGCTGGCCACCGGAATCTTTTCGCTTTCGAGTCTTTCTTTGACCCTTTCGAAATCATCCACGGTGGTCAAAACCTCAAACATATCGTCCTCATCCTTGACGTCTTCGGCCCCCGCGTCAAGAACGACTCCCATTAAGCGATCTTCGTCGACATGTGCCTTTTCAATGGTGATGAGACCTTTCTTCTCGAACATCCAAGCGACACAGCCGGCCTCCCCCATATTGCCGCCGTGTTTGGTGAAGAGCCGGCGAATTTCAGACACTGTGCGATTTTTGTTGTCGGTCAGCACGTGAGCCAGTATGGCCGCTCCACCGGGGCCGTATCCTTCGTACTGGATTTCCTCGTAAGTAACGCCCTCAAGCTCGCCGATGCCTTTTTTGATAGCCCGGTCGATATTATCAGTGGGCATGCTGGCTGCCCGTGCCGTCAGGACAGCCGTCCTAAGTCGCGGGTTAGCGTTGATATCTCCGCCGCCCATGCGCGCCGCCACGGTGATTTCTTTGATTAATTTGGTGAACAGCTTTCCCTTCTTTGCATCTTTGGCGGCTTTCTTATGTTTGATCGTGCTCCACTTTGAATGGCCTGACATACAATAACACTCCCCTGTAAATTGCCGGTAAACTAACACAAACCCCTTGCGCCGTAAACGGGGACAGCAATCTGTCAGACTTTGGCAATTGGCAGCAATGGGTTGACGAGTAAGCAAAAACCACGTACTCTGAACTGAGTAGCCCCAGCTCTGTCTGCTACTAGAAAAAAGTCATTCGACCCGCGTACGTCTGCGATCTCTTAACCCAAGCCTCCCCCTTCCGTGCATTGCCTCGTAGGCCTTTTACTGAACAAGGAGCGAAAGGAAATCAATGTCGACTTATGCTAGCGAAATCGTCGCCTTTACCTGCTTTTTTTTATACGGCAGCTTTTTCGAATGGACATTACACAAGTATCTGATGCATCAACCTCGTTGGCGCTATCCTTTTCGTGCCCACGCGTTGGTTCATCACGGTCTTTTTCGCACCGGACCGGACTATTTTCTATCCGATAAAAAGTATCGGAAAAAGGTACGTTTCGCTTGGTGGAACGCGCCGCTGATTGTCGTCCTTCATGTCCCTGTCATTCTCTGGTTGCAGCACCTATTGGGCGCTCCTATACTCTTCGGCGCGTGCGCCGCAATCGTGGTTTACTACGGATTGTACGAATACCTGCACTATTGCATGCATATCCCCACTGGCCGCCGGCTTGAACAAACCCGATGGTTTGGTTGGCTTGACGCGCACCATCACATGCATCACAAACGACACTTTAACAATCTCAATGTGGTCCTGCCTCTGGCCGATGTCGTTTTCGGCAGTCTCATCGGTTCACAGCAAAGAATTCCGGTTCCAGACCGGAAGCAAGGCGCCTGTGTCATGAAAGCGCTCCTGCGTTCTTGAGACACTGTTGGGGCGAGTTTCTCTCTGTTCCAGAACAAGCTAAGATATCGCCAATGAGATCGCTCGTTTTTACATTGAGTCCATCATCGCGCGCTTATACGGTATGCTTGATTTTTGCTTTAACCTGGCTCGCCGCCTGTTCTGTGCCGCCGTCAAGGGTGCCTCCGCCGGTGCCGGGGACCAGAGCGACGCAAACGGGCATCGCGTCGTGGTACGGACCTGGCTTTCACGGCAAACTTACGGCTAGCGGCGATATCTACAATCAGTACGACCTAACGGCAGCGCATCAAACGCTGCCTTTAGGCACGAATGTGATGGTGACCAATCTCGAGAACGGCAAATCGGTGGAGGTCTTGATCAACGACCGGGGCCCATTTGCCAAAGGTAGAATCATCGATCTCTCTTACAGCGCGGCGGAGGCGTTAGGGATGATCGGTCCCGGAACCATCCCTGTGAGAGTCGAAGTTATTGATACCGGTCCTCAGAGGATATCCTTTATCAAGGATTCGCTCGACTATACCGTTCAAATAGGCTCCTTCATCCGGCTCGAAAACGCCCGCCAGTTGCATGATCAACTGGCCGGCACCCATCCCGAAGTTATTATCATTCCTTTACACGGCAGGCACGGCACCTATTACCGTGTCCAACTCGGAACCTTCCGGGATAAATCGGCCGCCGAAGAGCAAGCGCGCCGGCTGGCCGAAACCGGTTATGCGGCCATTGTTCTGGAGAAATAATCGAACTCGCGTAACCGACACGATCAGTTACCGCCCAAAAGAAGATAACGTCCGCCTTCTCTTTTGACCCGCCCTTCTCGTATCAGCTTTTCTAAATGCGCCTGCACTGAGAATTCGGCAACTCTCTGAAGCGGGGCGGCAACATCCACATAGATCATTTGAGTGATATCGCCGATGCTGTTAAGACCCTGGCCGAGCGCGTCGAGAACCTGTTTTTCACGCATCATCCGATGTCGAAGGTACTCCTTGATTTTGCCTTCGGGCTTACCGACCAACGGGCCGTGACCCGGCAGGATCAAGCTGATACTGAATTCGAGCAACCGCTCCAACGAGTTTAAATAGTCCGTCATGTTGCCGTCGGGCGGATGAATTACCGCCGTGCCGTAGCCCAAGATGTTATCTCCGCTAAACAGCACTTTATCGCCGGCTTCATAGAAACAGCAGTGTCCCGATTCATGTCCAGGCGTATGTAAAACCCGCAATTCGCCGCCACCATAGGATATCCGATCCTGGTCACCGTACTGAAAATCTTCGCCACCCAAGTGACCGACGCGCGAACGATGAATTCCGAGCTTCGCCCCAGTCCTCTTCCTGAGGGCTAAAGCGCCGCCGCAGTGATCAATGTGTATGTGGGTCAGAAGAATCTTTTCGATCTTTCTAACGCCCATGGCCTCCGCCTGTTCGATAATGCCGTCCATATTACTGCCCGCGCTCAAGGCGACATCAATGACCACCGCCTTGTCTTTGCCGACAATGTACTGGTTTGTTCCCTGCAGCGTCATAATGCCGGGATTATCGGCGGTGAATTTTCCAATATGATCGGGTGTGGCCATCATGGGTCTTTCAGCGGCTCGAGCGGCAAAAGAGAAAAATAGTGGCTCACCGGCCAAGACAAAAACCAGCGGACACTTGCCAAGCGCCGCCAGCACCTCTCTGCGATTCAGAACATAATCGTCCGTTTTATTGCCGTTGCTTCGCAAAGGCCGCACAGCTGTTTCCGGATCTCAGCGAAATTGGCGTGGAGCGTACTAGTTCTGTAACAGCTGCCGCAGCACGAATTCCAAAATACCGCCGTGGCGGTAATATTCGAGTTCTGCCGGCGTATCGATGCGGCAGGTCACGGCGAATTCTTGAACTTTGCCATTGTCGCGGGTTGCTCTGACCAAAAGGTCCTGACCCAACTTGAGCCCGGCAGCAATGCCAACCACTTCGAAGGTCTCAAAGCCGGTGAGGTCATGGGCCTTGAGGCTCTCCCCCGCCTTGAACTGGAGCGGCACGATTCCCATGCCGATCAAGTTACTGCGATGGATGCGCTCATAGCTCTCGGCGATCACGGCCCTCACCCCCAGTAACCGCGGCCCTTTGGCTGCCCAGTCTCTCGAAGAACCGGAGCCGTATTCCTTCCCTGCCACCACAATCAACGGCGTGCCTTCTCTTTGGTACTGCATTGCCGCGTCGTAAATCGACATCTGCTTCTTGTCCGGCAAATGAACCGTCACGCCGCCTTCTGTGCCCGGCGCCAACAGGTTTTTGAGGCGGATATTGGCGAACGTGCCGCGCATCATGACTTCATGATTGCCGCGCCGTGCACCGTATTGATTGTAATCTTTAGGCAATACGTCGTTGTTGGTGAGATACCGTGCCGCTGGACCGTTTCTTTCGATAGCGCCAGCCGGTGAGATATGGTCGGTGGTCACAGAGTCGCCGAGCAACACCAGCACGCGGGCGCCCCGGATCTCCTTAAGCTGACCCGGAACCTTAGACATGTTCTCGAAATAAGGCGCTTCACGTACATACGTCGACTGAGGATCCCACTCGAACAGTTCGCCGGTCGGCACCGGCATCTTCTTCCATTGCTCATCGCCCTCGGTGGCGCGGCTGTATTCTTTTGTGAACATCTCCGATCTTACCGATCGGCGCATCGTCTCCTGAACTTCCTGCGGTGTGGGCCAGATATCTCTCAAGAAAACCGGCCTTCCCTGCGCATCTTTGCCGAGGGGATCGTTGTAGAGGTCGGTATCCATGCTACCGGCCAACGCATAGGCGACCACCAGTGGCGGCGATGCTAGGTAATTGGCCCGTACATTGGCGTGGATGCGTCCCTCGAAGTTCCGATTGCCGGACAAGACCGCCGCTGCCACCAGATCACCTTCCTGAATGGCATTGAGCACAGGCTCCGGCAGCGGCCCGCTGTTACCGATGCAGGTGGTGCAACCGTAGCCGACGAGATGAAACCCGATTTTTTCCAAGTACGGCAGAAGTCCGCTGTCTTTTAGATATTCAGTGACGACCTTGGAGCCGGGCGCCAAGCTCGTCTTGACCCAGGGTTTTGTCGACAGGCCCTTCTCCACAGCTTTCTTGGCCAGCAGTCCGGCGCCAATCATCACGGAAGGGTTCGAGGTATTGGTACAGCTGGTGATTGCCGATATGACTACGGAGCCGTGCCCCAATTGAAAACTGTCGCCGTTGGCTTGGACGTTTACCGTCTTGCTTGGATCGCCGCTCCTGATCAACGACGGCAGCGCTTCTTTGAAGGCTCCCTTACTTTCCGTGAGCGGTATGCGGTCTTGCGGCCGGCGGGGCCCGGAGATACTGGGAACGACAGTGGCAAGGTCAAGCTCGAGCGTATCTGTAAAGATAGGATCGGTCGATGAATCCGTGCGGAAAATTCCCTGTTCATTGGCATAGGTTTCGACCAGCTTGATCTGTTCCGGATCGCGGCCGGTTAATTCCAGGTAACGCAGCGTTTCGTCGTCGATGGGAAAGTAACCGATTGTAGCGCCGTACTCCGGCCCCATGTTGCCGATTGTCGCGCGATCGGCCAGGCTCAAGCTCGACAAACCCGAACCGAAAAATTCGACGAACTTCTCAACGACCCCCTTCTTGCGGAGCATCTGCACAACGGTCAGCACCAGATCCGTCGCCGTCGCTCCTTCGGGGAGCTTGCCGTGGAGTTTGAAACCGATCACTTCAGGAATGAGCATGATGATGGGCTGGCCAAGCAACGCTGCTTCCGCTTCAATACCGCCCACGCCCCAGCCGACCACACCCAGACCGTTGATCATGGTTGTATGCGAATCCGTACCGACGACGGTATCCGGATAGGCAAAATGAGCGCCGTCTCTTGTGGCGCGAAAGACCACCGGCGCCAGGTATTCAAGATTGACCTGATGGCAAATTCCGGTATCAGGCGGAATCAGCCGGAAATTGTCGAAGGCAGTCTGGCCCCAACGGAGAAACGCGTAGCGCTCGATGTTCCGCTGAAATTCGATCTCGGAATTTTTGTGCAATGCATCGGCAGTACCGAAATAATCGACCTGAACCGAGTGGTCGATGACCAGATCCACTGGCGCGAGCGGATTAATTTTCTTCGGATCCCCGCCCAAGCGCTTCATCGCCTCACGCATCGCCGCCAAGTCGACTACCGCGGGAACGCCGGTGAGGTCCTGCATCAGTACCCGCGCCGGCATAAAAGCGATCTCCTTGTCGGATTTAACTTTCGGGTTCCAATTTGCCAGCGCCTCGATATCGCCCTTGTTAACGTGATGACCGTCTTCCTGTCGTAAGAGGTTCTCCAGCAGGACTTTCAACGACACCGGCAATCTGGAAACATTCTTGAAACCGGCCTGTTCGAGCACATCGAGACGAAAAATGTCATAGGCCTGACCGCCGATTCTCAGGACCTTTCGAGTGCTGAAACTATCCACATACTTCTGTGCCATTGAGCGCTCCTTATACTACTACTGTCCGACGTTCATCCTCCGGGTTGCCCTATTTTGTAGCTAGGCGGCTCGGATAAAGCAACAGGGAAGACGCACAGACGGCCGGACAGCAACGGCATGACCGCATCGGGCTCCGCTTTTTCACGCGCCGTAGCTGCTACAATTCAATAACACCCAGCCGCGCCGATGCCCAGCGGCACGCACCGTATCGCCCGGGAGGCACACGGCTACCGCTGGTATCGGGTCGGCAATTTAAATGACTTTCTCCGACGGCGCAAAGCGTAGGTACAGCGAAAACAAGGACAGTCAAAGACAAGGAACGGCCGATATTATAGACCGACTGTACCAGTTTAAGGACGTTAGCCGCTGCGCCGGCTTCTGAAGATTTGGATACGATGAGTTCGGTCGGTGCTGGAATTTGCATCGTAGTCAATCTATGATTACACACCATGAGCAACACAGAGTCTCTAATCACGCCATCGAGTTCACCTGCCGATACTATTCGCAGACAGGCCGAAATTTTGCAGCTTACTCACGAAGCGATTATCGTCCATGGTGTTGAAGACGGGCGAATTATTTTCTGGAATCGTGGAGCAAGCGAACTCTATGGGTGGAGTGAAGAACAGGTCGTGGGGCAAATCAGCCATTCCCTGCTGCAAACCAACTCTCCTCCAGCGCTCGAGGAAATCTTAGGCCAGATTCGCAGCACCGGACAGTGGAACGGTGAATTGGTCCACACCACGAAAGCCGGAAAACGAATCATCGTGGCGAGCCGCTGGTCGAGCCGGAAAAACCTGGGCGGAGACGTTTGCGACATCGTTGAGCTGAATTTCGACATTACGGCCAAAATAACCGCAGACGAGCGTGCCCGGGAGAACGAACGCCTCGCAGCGCTGGGGGCCGTTGCGGCCGTTTTCAGTCATGAAGTTGCCAACCCGCTGACGGCGATCTCCAGCACGATACAAAGCCTCCAGATGCAGATCCAAGGCGGCGGCATAGCCAAAGACGAACTTGTGCACTGGATGACTGTCCTTGAGCGCGAAATCAACAGGCTAGCGGTACTGCTGGACGATTTTCGCTCGCTGGCACGGCCGCTAAAGATCGACCTTCAGACCGTTAATCTTTTGGAGCTTCTCGAAGAAATGTGGCTGTTCGATGAACCGGTGTGTATGGCGGCAGGAATTAAGGTTTTACGCGACTACGATTCGATACCACTCATTAAAGCCGATCCCAATAAAATGAAACAGGCCATTCTAAATATTACAAAAAATGCCGTTGAGGCGATGCCGGAAGGCGGTCAGTTGACGGTAAAAACATATGCCGTCAAAGAACGCGTTTATCTAGAAATCAAAGACACCGGAATGGGGATTCCTCGAGACCTGGATGTGTTTGCGATGTTCAAAACAACAAAACCGAACGGCACAGGTTTGGGGCTTCCTTTCGTGAAGCAGATTATTTCGGCACATAAAGGAACTATTGATTATGCAAGCACGCCGGGGAACGGTACAACCTTTAAGATTTCACTCCCGCCCGGATGAGGTTGGACCACTCTCCATCGGAAACTGTCATACTCAAGCGGAGTAAAGAGGTTCCGACAGGAGCTTTCTGTAGCTGCCAACGAAGTTGCAAACAAGAGACTTTATGGTTCGAGAGGATGAGGCGACGACACCTCGTGACCCGGAAGCCGATCCTCGCCAAGTCATCTCACGTTCGACGCGGACGCACAGCAAACACACAGCACCACTTCTGGCAGGGCTTCCAGTCTGGCCTGATCTATCGGGTCACGACAGCGTCCGCACAACCCGTATGTGCCTTGTTCTATCCGATTCAGCGCGCTTTGAACGCGGATAATACGATCTTCACGGCGGCGCTTCATCTCAAGGGCTAGCTGTTGCACCTGAATTGCATCCCCTCTAGAAACTCGGCCCATCAATCCGTCGACGGCGACCGGCGCAGACTCAGCCGTCGTTCGGTCAATTTCATTCTGGAGTTGCACCAGCAGCTTTCTCAAATTCTCTGCACATTTTTGAAGTGTTATCGGGTTCATCGATTGTACTCTGCGGATAAGGGAGTTCTTGATTGCTTGTTATCTGCCATGTTGAGTGGCCGTGAGGCAAGATCGCAATCCTTGAATTTTTTCACATGTTGTGAAGCACTGCACGGCCTAAGATACTTTCACAGGGATTAGGGAAGTTATAGGCAGCTATTACCGCTCACCCCATTTTAATTTCGTCCGCAGGATCTCATAGTAGTCCAGCGATGGAGACTTGATCAATGAGACCGGGACGCCGGAGTCGCGGGCTGCTATGGTGTCTCCGTTATTGAGCCGCACGCCGTGCTTGCCGTCGGGACTCATGAACACGCTATCGCCAGAAGAACGCAGCGTTACTTTGATCGTTGCGGTGTTCGGAATGACGATGGGGCGGTTGGTCAATGTATGGGGGCATATCGGAGAAAGCACTACGGCGCCCAATGTCGGCTCAAGAATTGGCCCTCCAGCCGATAGCGAATATGCGGTCGACCCCGTAGGTGTGGAAATAATCAAGCCATCGGCGCGGTAGGTACAAAGGTAATCGTCACCGACGAAAGTCTCGAGATCGATAAGCCGGCTGCGCGATCCTTTGGCGATAACGGCGTCATTGAGGACTCGAAAACTACGCGGCTCCTCGTCTTCGCTTTCGATGCAAATCTTCAGGACCATCCGCTGTTCAACCCTGTAATCACCTTGCAATATCCTGATGAGTACCGGTTCCAATTCCGTCGCAGCCATCTCGGTAATGAATCCCAAACCGCCCATGTTGACGCCGAGAATTGGCACCTCGGGCGTATTGATCAGACTGGCGATACTCAGGAGCGTACCATCGCCGCCCAGAGAAATAATCAAATCCGCTTGCCGCGCCATCTCCTCCTTTGTGCATGACGCGGCGGCCGAACCGGGTATACCATTTTCGACCAATATTTTTTTCCCTCTTTTTTCAAGCCAAGGGACAAGCCCGCGAACCAGCCGGACTACTTTGGGCTCTTGAGATTTTGCAACTATTCCGACAGTGGAGATCATCGTAGTTTTGACTTGCGGGAAATTGGCACGAGCAAAGGAGAAGGTCTCCTAATGCAGGATACACAACGTGCAGAAGCGACATGTGACCGGTCACGACACTTGTCGTCTCCTTTGAATGCTTAGCACCCTGACGTAGGGCGACTGAACGATCCCCAGTGACAAGATGCCGCCACCGCCAGCTACAACCGCTGGGCTAATCAACGGTTATTTGGTTCCGCGTTTTCGAATCGCCGCAATCGCATGCAAGGGTGCGATCATACTGCATATGTATTCGGTAGTGTCGCCCGGATATTCCTGCCAACTGGCAGCATCCTGCCAGTAGGAGACTTTGTCGGCCGCGTTCTTTGGTTGCCCGATCTGACACGTTCCTATAGTAAAGGAATGATTTAACACCCTGTGCCACCCATCCGGCAAAAGCACTTGGTCAACGTCTTCCAAATCAATTGCAAACATTTAATTCCTCCCTTCCGGTTGATAGGGTCCCGGTTATCTCGAATACGGCACGAGTCCCGCAGGTGAGGAAAGAGATCAAGCTCGTTCAGTCTATGCGTACGCCTACTTGTCTCTCCTGAGAGCCAGCTCCAGCAGATCATCGGCGAGTGCGCAGAGGCGAGCGGATCCCTCGACATTTTCCCGCCAGCTAATCGGAATAGCCGAATCACCCAGGTAAGCGCCCGAAAGAGCTCCGGTCATGCTGGCGATCGTGTCGGTGTCGCCGCCGAGACTGATCGCATAGCGAACAGCTTCGGAAAACGACAGTGGATGCCGGAGAAAAGCGTAAATAGCAGCGGGTACCGCCTGGAAGGCTTCTATGCCATTCCCCAGCTTGGATACCACCTCGCTCGTGGCCGCGTCTGGAAGTAGTTCTTGCACGAGCTTCAACTGCTGAACGTAAATAGGTGCCGAGACACGAGCAGCCAGCAGGTCGGCAAACGCGGTGCCGCTGATCCGAGCACCCGGAGTTTGAATTAGCAGTAAAGCAATAGCCACCGCTTGTAGCACCGCACCCTGCATTCCCAATTCGTGAGCATGTGTGATCCTGGCCGATTGCCTGGCAACTTCAATCATTTCGTCGGCCGACTGGTAATAGACCAGAGC
>CAYZXN010000387.1:0-6149 GCA_964482425.1 uncultured Syntrophobacteraceae bacterium
CTGGTCGCTGAACTCCTGTCATCTCTTGCCCTGTATGACGCTCTTCTGTGTATTTTCGCCCAACTCCATGGATTAAGGCCACAGAGGCATAATCATTGCTGCAATTGTTACACGCGGTATTGGTGAGGCCTCATGAGAAGGCCAGTCCATGTCGCGGCCGGTAGAAGTAGCTCAGAAAAATTCGAAGTTTGACAAATTTGTTTGTGAGTACTTACCGCAAAAGCCGATGCCAAGGAAACAGAGGATCCATCAGGGGTCCTCTTTCGCCACCGCTAACCTAGTATTTTGAAACAAACCGGAAGACGAATATGATCATCGGCAAGGAAACAGCCATTGGTCCATCCCTGCGGGTGCTCCGTCATTTCACGGAACGCAAACGCTGCTGTCAGATAAAATTCGACAGTGGCGAGCGAGCGATTGTATTGCTAGCCGGTATGCCAGCGCCCTCCGTCGAGCTCGTACGTCTGGTTTTAGGTGGCGTTATCCCGTGGCAAACAGTCTGGGAGTACAATCCAACGAGGGCTGGAGGTTACGGCGATTATATCCAAAAGGTAAAGGCCATGTTTTCAGCGCCAACAGCTGATGATTTCCTGCACCACATGCGCGACGCTTTACTCCCGTGTCGATCTATCAAGGATGCCCGCATGCTGCTCTTGGAGCGAGAACGGCTAGCAGATAGCTCGACGATTGAGACCGTCGATGGGTTCATGAGACACGAGCTGGGATCAGTCCCGAGTGACGATGATTGGGAGTTAGGAACTCCTGCCCCTCAGAATGGCTCTCCCAAAAGAGCCGAGATCTCAGCGATCCCCGATCGGTATCGAATCAAGAAAGTCGCCCAGGGAAGGGTCCTGACGTGTGTGGAAGCGCCTACCGTGACGGTCCGCGCCGTCCGCGGAGCACCGATATCTGCCAAGCAGGCTCGCAGGTCGTCAGGAGCCATTTTTCTAGATGGCGCAGCGGAGGGCGACCCGTTCGTTGACGTTAAGAAAGATGTCTACAACCTTGACCACCCTGAGGGCTGCATCCGATCCTTGGCCACCTGCGAACAGGCTATAATCTTGGTTCGCAAGGATCTCGACCTGCGAAAGCGCGACTGGATGGTTTTGGCAAATGATCCCGACCTCGACACGATTCTTGCCGTCTGGATACTCCTAAACCATCTCCGTCTCAGAGGTGACTCTGAAGTTCGTGCCAAGATCATGCCACTACTGCGCCTCGAAGGTATTCTCGACGTGCACGGTCGTGATCTGCAAGATCTAGCTGCACTTGCGCCGGACTTGTTCCAATCAACCTCGGCAATGTTGAAAAGTTTACGGCAGCAGGACAACGTGCTCAGCTGCAACGAAAACTCATCGGAAATCGATCTTCTGGAATACATTGCCGACCGACTGCGTGCGGTCGACGAACTGATCTATTTGCCGGAGGATTTTGCGGGGACGCACGAAATTGATGAACTGGCGCGAGCGGAAATCGCAAACGGGTCCGTTGCCGTTGCCTGCCGTTCGGACGCTGGTATGGATGAAGTCGAACGGCAGCTTCAAACGGTTTACGGCGAGCGGCTGGGAGTACTGGTATTTGAAACCGCTCCGTCCACCTACCGGATGCGTCACGTAGGTCGGATGCTTCCAGCAACGCTTGAGCAAGCATATGAACGCCTGAATCTCTTGGACCCGGCGGTGAGAGGTGGCTCCCAAAACCGATGGGGCGGCTCCGCAGAGATCGGCAATTCTCCGCGGAAGACTGGGACGGGTCTGGTCCCGAGTCAGATTGTCGAGGCGATCCGGGAGGCTTTTCGAGGACCGAGTCTTGCCGATGTCGTTTCCGAAATACCCCGCGCAGTGTTCCTAGCTGTAGCTGCATCGTTGCCTGCGCTGGCGCTGATTTTTGGCGGCGACCTGCTCCGCGATCGCGGGTTCATAGCGGGAAAACAGGTGCTTTTGTCTGCCGTAGTTTTCACCGTCACAGTGGGCGTTCTTTTTTGGTTGAAAGCGCGCAGGGTTCCGGGACTTTACGGTTGGCGAGCACCAACCGGTTTTGGCTGGTTGACCGTGTTCCCCGCTGCAATTATCGGGGCTGCGATGGGCGGGGTCTGGGCCCCCGGATCGCTCGGCTATCGCATGGGACCCCCCAACCAGTACGAATTCACCGCCTCCGCTGCTCTCCTCCTTCCTGTCGCAGCCGAGCTGTTTTTTCGAGGTGTGATTCTCGGAAATCTTGCGGCGCGCTTGCCGTTACAAAAAAGTAGTGGCGCGTGGTGGGGTTCCTGGCCTACTTTACTCTCGAGTGTACTGTATGCCGCGGCTTCTCTTTTTCTGTTCCTGAGTTTCTCAAACGGCCAGATCATATTGAGTCAATGTTTTGTCATTGTCGCTGGCGCCCTCACTTTCGCCGTGGCATCCGGGAAAGTACGAGAGAGTTCGGAGAGTATCCTTCCTTCGGTCCTACTCCATTGGCTGTGTGCGGCGGCATTATTAGTCTCCGGTAATGTTCTGTTCTGACCGAGCCGCACCGTAGTGATTGCCGCGGTCAGTTTCCACTGCAAAAAATAGTAACGGTAGGACTGTTGAGGGCAAGCGCTCAGCATAAGCGCACCTGGAAACGAAAAAAGCCAGTCCTTATAAAACGCTGCTCAGAATTGTTCCAATGGACAATCTTCGTAGTATCTAACCACTCTCCGTGTGATTCTCTCATTTGATCTGAAGACGAAACCGCTTTGAAAAACGCATCTTCTGTTGCTAAGCCCAACGCTGGCACAGATCGTGCGGAAAATTTCGCTGCTAAGCTGGGATTCTGAAGCGACAGCCAGCGCAAGATTCTAAGAAAAAGCTGGTGGACAAGAACTGACAATTTGGCTTGGCCGCGACGGGTAACAATCCTGCGCCAACATCGATCAAAGAAACGTCGATTCCGAGTGGAATCGCATTCGCAAGCCCAAGTCCCGGCCGCTGCAAGGACACCGGCGCCAACGTGCGACGTGAAAGAGGCATCTCCTCCTGGGATATGCTCAATATGTGGCGTAGGCTTGGAACGCACTGCCGATGACTGTCCGAAATGTGGGGCCGGGGTGGCTGAACCAGCAGTCGGAGCGCCACATATAGAGAAACGGTCCTTCAAGCCGTATGCGAATATCGGCTCTCCAAGAGACAAAGAGCTCTACGAAACGCTCTGTCGAGCCCTCCCTGAAACGGATCCAGGCGAAAGACCCTGGTGTGGTATCGGGCTTGAAGTGGGTCTGCTTGCGGTATCTCCAACAAACATAACAGTAGCGGCCATTGGCGGGGTGAATGGAGTCCAACAAGCCGTTGTTCATGTGCCGCAGAATTGGCGAGAACCGTGGTATGTGGAAACCGCTGAGGGCGCGAGACATCAGACACCGGACAATCCATGCGCCCAGGCCGAACGGGCGATCTCTACTATCAAGCATAGTCTCGATTCTTTTCTCAGGACCGGTGACCCGCTAACATTCCCGTGCATAAAGTACCTGATCCTATTCCCCGATGGATACACATTTGCGGGACCAACGGAATTTTCCATACTCGAGCGCAACGACGTGTTGACGTTACGCCTAAAAAACTTTCGTGAGTTAGCCGAGGCGATCGTGGAGCCAAGTCCGCAGCAAAGGCTGGATTCCCGAAAGTACAGGGCGTGGATCGAAAGCAGTGTCTTGAGGAAGAGCGACGAATCTATCGTCGGGACGTGGCTTGATCCGGCCTTCGACAAGGTTGAAACAGAACCGGCTAAGAGGCAGCGCTGGTGGTTACGCCACCAGGAGGTAGCGGTAGAAAAAGAAGAAGTCCTTTCGTCGGTCCATTTGCAGACGATGCCGATTCAGCAGAAATTCAAGTGGCGTCAATCAAAATTAACCCTGACGGTCATCACGGGTATCATCATTGTGATGATGTGGTTGTGGTTATACGAGGCTACTAAACCACCAACTTCAGTTTCCCGTTCCAATACGCCTTTATCACATTCCCGCCCGGAGAATAGTATAAATGCAGCTGAAGTTCTTCAACCTGGTATACCTCAGGATAGGCTTTCGGCACCGGAACACCAGAAACCAGAAATTGTACCTGCTACGGGAGTCGGAAGATCGAGCGAAAAGCAAAAGCCGGAAGTAAAGGAAAAGAATCGAATGAGCGAGAGCGCGGGGAAACCACGCGACCCGGCTCAAGGTGCTGAGGATTTCGAGCTCAAGGGGCGAAAGATAGAGCTTCAGATCCACCAAGCCATTCGTCGTCGCGCGATAAGCGGTGTAACGGTTCACTTTGCCGGCGAAACGGCCCACCTCGACGGCCGAGTCGACACGGAAAGCCAAAAATTTGCTGCCGAAAAGGCTGCGCGGAGCGTTCCAGGGGTTAGGGAAGTCCGCAGCTCGATCGATGTAAATTTTTGATTCTCTGGAAACGGCTCGCTTATGTTCATAGCAGGACTCGCCGATCGGGTGCAGCAAGTCGCCGTTATTCTTATAACGGACCAAACCACCACGAGATCCCTGTCCAGGTGATCAAGCTCGGCACGGTCGGCGTTCGTGCAGCTTCGACGCGACCTTCGAGCGCCAACCCTCGTAGGTTTAGATTCAAGCCAAGGGTAGAGTCGACCCCGGATTGGAAGGCAAGGTCGTACAGCTAAGGTGAGCCGGTGTGATCAGCGTGATAACAGACCTATATTGTGTTCTGCCGGAAGCTTTTTGCCAACCTTGATTGAAGTGAAATCCGAAGCACTAAATCCGAAGCTCTATACAAAACCAAGTGATCACGTCGCGTAAAGCGGCCGAGTAAGAAGCATGTAGCATCAAAATTGCTCCTTGACGGCGGCGCTCCAATTAAACTAAAGATAGTCCAACCATTCGAACAGATTTGCAGACTGGTGGATCCCCGTCACGTCACGCATCAAGAAACCCGGACTGGGATTCCCAGCCGGGTTTTTCTTTTGCAGGATGAATAAAAAGCCGCCAAAGAAAAAGAGCCCGAAACGGCGTGTGTCGTCTTCCAAAAATTCCATTGTGAATCTCAAGAAGACAATCGCCGCGCAGGCGCAAGAACTTCGTGAAGGCCTGGAGCAGCAAACCGCGACCAGCGAGATCCTGCGGATCATCGCGCGTGCGCCGGCGGGCCTTCAAGCCGTGATGGATACCATTGCCGAAAACGCAGCGCGGGTGTGCGACGCGGTTGATGCCGTGGTGTGGCGGATCGACGGCGATGTGCGAAACGTTGCCGCGCATTTTGGAACGATCCCTATGCGGCAGGTTCAAGAAGAGGGTGATGAACTCGGTCGTTCCACGACTGTGGGGAGGGCCGTGCTCGATCGTCAAACGATTCATGTCCATGACCTCCAATCCGCAGAAGCCGAGTTTCCGCTTTCCAAAACTCGAGGCATAGCCTCTGGGATGCGTACGGTGCTCGTGACTCCTTTGCTCCGCGACGGAGTCGCACTTGGAGCGATTCATATCCGCAGGCAAGAGGTCCGTCCATTCTCGGATCGGCAAATCAAACTGCTCGAGACTTTCGCCGATCAAGCGGTGATCGCCATTGAAAATGCGCGGCTCATCCAGGAGCAGCAGGCGAGTAATCGTCATCTGTCCGAGGCCCTCCAACAGCAGACCGCGACCAGCGAAATTCTGCGGGTGATCGCCAGCTCGCCGACCGATATACAGCCGGTGCTGGAGGCGGTCGCGGAGAGCGCCGCCAGGCTGTGTGAATCCTATGACGCGCAAATTTTTCGACTGGAGAATGGCGTCGTGCACCGGGTGGCTTCATATGGTCCCTTGCTGATCGCGATGGAGCATACGCCGATGAATCGACAATTCCCGGCCGGCCGGGCGATGGTTGATCGGCAAGTAATTCATGTCCAGGACCTCGCCGCAGAGATTGATTCTGAATATCCGGAAAGTAAGAGCTATCAACAACAAATCGGTCATCGCACAACGCTTGCGGCTCCGCTCTTGCGCGAGGGCGTACCGCTCGGGGCGATTCTCATACGTCGTTTGGAAGTCCGGCCTTTCACCGACAAACAGAGAGCCCTTCTCAAAACCTTCGCCGACCAGGCGGTCATTGCCATCGAGAACGTCCGCCTCTTTAAGGAACTGCAGGATCGCAACTCAGAGTTGCGCGAGGCGCTAGAGCATCAGACGGCAACGGCCGAAGTAC
>CAYZXN010000388.1:0-9186 GCA_964482425.1 uncultured Syntrophobacteraceae bacterium
AGCAAAGTTTTGCATATCGCGTGAACATTCTCAGCTCCCACTTGACACACAGCGCACGTATGTGAAAGACAGAAAACCACAGCCTCGATAAGGAGGGACGATGGAAGACAGGAAATGTTCTACGCTTGTCGATAACAAAGAGTGCGGTCAAGTACTGATCCTGGTCGAGAGAGAGCTCGAAACGGAAACAGGAGTGTACGAATGCCCGCTGGGTCACCGCACCTATGTCCCGCTTGGTGAAATGGAAAAAAAGAAGTGTCCATCGCTTGTCGACGGCAAGGAATGCGGCCTTGCGCTTATTTTGGTGGAGCGAGAACCGGAAACCGGCACCGAAGTCTACGAATGCCCGCTGGATCACCGCACCTACATGCCGCTGGAGCCCGACATCGCAGACGACGACTCGCCGTAACAAGCTTGCTGATTGCGCTAGTTACCGGTAGCTCCGCAATGCACTGCAAATTCAACCGGCTCCCGCGCGAGCGGAGCTCTCTCCGATGTTTGGGTTGTTGAGAGCAGATTACGACGAAAAACAGCCGGAATCCGTCGCATCATGGAAAACCGCGGTAGGTCGCAGCAGGCAATTATTAAAAAACGTCGGTGGAACGCCCTCAATCCGTCTTGACAGTGGTCCCGGTGGTATCGAAATAAAAGGAAGTTGCGGTACGCGCGGCGCGCCAAGGCAGCTCAATTTTTTGATTTTGATTGTTCTTTAGCGATACGGCGACTGTTCCATCAATGCGATCGCCGCGCACTTTGCCTTTAAATGCCTGCCGCGCAACGCCGACTTCTTCCAGCGTCATTTCCACCGTGAACGAAATGTCCTCGCCGCTCAGCTTCATGTTTTCGAGAACCTCCCTGTGATTGCCCGCGCGGACAACCCCCTCCACATTCTGAAAGCGTTGCTCCTTGATCGATGCATACGATATCCGCCGACCGGCGATGGGCAGCTCCCAGCTCCAGAAACCCGCGATTCGCGCCGGCACGATCCACTTATAGATGGTGGGATTACCGCTGTCGGTTTCGTCATGCGGCCAGCTGCCAAGGTCCCACGTGCTGGTTAGAACGCGCGTGCCCGGTCGCGCCTTTTCCAGAATCGTGGGTCTGAGCAATCGCATCAATTCCGGAAACAACCACATGGTGATCACAGTAGCTTCCTTCAAATCGGCATCGAAAGCGTTGCGATGAAGAAATTTCACGCGGTCGGCTACGCCCTTGGCCTTGGCGGCTTCGTTGGAGTCCCTGACAAGCTTCTCATCGATATCGACGCCCCAGGCGCGCAACTTGGGGGTCATCGCCGCCGCCATCAGAGGAATAAGGCCGTTGCCCGAGCCTAGATCGACCAGAACATCATCGTCGCGAAGGCCGGCCAGCTTCAGCATGCGGGTGACACTCTCGGGCGTACTTGCTTGGAAAAAAGAAAACCTCTCCTGCGCCTGCACAAACGCGGCACAGAACAGCACGAGGTAAACTACAAACGCGCGCGACACCATCAACATGTTGCATCTCCTTGGTAAGCCGGATCCGAGGAATTACTAACCATTCCCCATCGCCCAGTCAATCGGCGATAGAACGCCCTTCATACGGTGTAGTTCAAAGTTCAAGGCCAAGCCTCCCCAGCGACCCTAAGGAGGGCAAGGCAAACCCTCTCTTAAACTGAGCCCGCATTAGAAATGAAACGCCGGCTGTATGACCGGAGTGTTTAAGAATTGAACACCTGTGAACTTTGCCCGGCGCTCACCGTACGGGGTCAAACTACGTTTACTCCAAGCTCCGTGCCTTGCGCACGCTGGCGATGAGCGATGTTCGCAACAGAAATTCCTTGTGCTTGACCGGATCGTCTGCACTGGCGCGCAACTCGTCGAAACGCGCCTGGCGCGCCGCGGGCTCGCGTTCCTCCAGACGTTTCTTGTTGATGATGGTTTGCTCCTGCACGAACTCGATGTTCAGAGTTCGCCGCCTGCGGGTGTAGCGGTTGAACAGATCCTCGCCCGCTTGCCCGCTGATCACCTGGTGCAGGGTGTCGACCAGCTCCATGGCGTCATGAATTCCGCCGTTGAGGCCGAGACCGCCCACCGAATTGTTCACATGCGCTGAATCGCCGGCCAAAAACACGCGCCCCTTGCGAAACGACGCCGCCACGCGCTGGTGCACCTTGTAAAGATTGCGATGGACGACGTTGTAGCGCCGGGCAAGTGGAAATACCCGTTCCAAACGCGAATAGGTGGATCGGTCGCCCAGCGCCTCTTCATCGCTCTCTTCGACGCGGGTCGGAAACACCGCGCGCCACCGTCCCTTGCCGTCGTCACCCGCGACTTTGAAAAGGTTGGTCCATTCATCCGGATCGGCCAGATAATTCCGGTAGCAGCAACCCGGTAGAAGTTCTTGAAAATCATCGAGAGTGGTCAGAACCAGAAAACGCTCGGGCCAGGTAAAGCCTTCGAATGCAATGTCAAGCGCTTTGCGAATGACGCTGCGGCCGCCGTCCGCGCCGATGACGTAATCGCCGCGCAACGTTTCGCTTCCATCCGGTCCTTGCACCGTCACCGTCGCGCTGTCGCCGTCCTGATCGACGGTTGTCGCGCGGGTGGCAAAGCGCACTTCGGCATCGGCGAAGGTTTTCAGCCGTTCGATGCCCATTGCGGCGAGCTTATGTTGCTCGGTCTGAACCACGAATGGATAGGGCGTCTCGTCGCGCAGCACGTCGTGATCGAACTCGACAATCTTGGAGCGCGCGGGCTTGTCCCAGAATTGAAAATAGCGCGCCACCAATCCTACTTGGATGAAACGATCGATGAGCCCGACCCCGGCGATCATCTCGAGTGTGGAGGGATGAGTCGTCGCCGCTCGCGGGTTGTCATTGATTTCTTCCTCGGCCTCGAGCAACGTCACCGCATAACCATGTTGCGCGCACGCCAGCGCGGCGACCACGCCGACGGGACCGCCGCCGACGATTATGATGCGGGTTTTCTTCACGATGATTGCAACTCAAAAGCATTCATCCAATACCACAAGATTACGGACGACGAAAAGGCTACATCCTCTCATTACAATCTCGCGGCTGTTCGAGTGGTTAAAGCGGCCCAAGTTCCAGATAGTTCTATGGGGCTAGTTTCGCACAAAACAACGGCATCACTTCGGATGTCCGGCATGGGTCTCACGGCGCACCATGTAAAGAGAAGCGCCGAAGATTACCGCCCCGCCTAGCCATGCCCAAATATCCGGCAGCTCGCCAAAGGTCATGAAGCCGATCACTGCTGCAAATGGCAGCCGGGCAAACTCGAAGGGCAACACCGCCGTGGCGTCGGCCGCCGCGTACGCGCGCGACAGAAATCGCTGGTTCAACGTAGCGAAAAAGCCGACAGCGAACATCAGCAAGAGTTGCTCGAAATTGGGCCAGGTCCAAACCGACAGCGCAGGAACGAAAATCAGCGGCGTCACGTAGACCATCTGATAGAAAACAATCGCGTCGGGATGATCTCTACGTGTGGTGAACTTGACAATGGTGTTGCTGGCGGCGGCGGCTAATGCGCCTGCAAGCACCAGAAGCGCGCCGATGCTCACTTGCACAATGCCCGGACGCAGGATTATGAGAACTCCGGCAAAACCGGCAAAGAGCGCCAGAGCTCGCGCGGCAGTCACCCGCTCGGCTAGGAATACGACGGCTAGGAGAGCGCCCCAGAGCGGCGAAGTGAAAGTCAGGGCCTGGGACTCGGCCACCGGAATCAGCGCCGCGCCCGAAAAGTACGTCATCAAAAAAACCACGCCGCAGACGCCGCGCAGGGCAAAGGCCTTGTGGTTGGTGGTCTTCAGTCCGGCACTTCCTACTCGGATGGCAAACGGCAGCATCAGAACGAGATTAACCAGAGCGCGAAAAAAGGCGATCTCGAAAGGATGAACGGTCTTGGCGGTCTCGCGAATGAAAGCGGTCATGACGGTGAAGGCGGCCGCGGCGGCGGTCATCCACAAGCCGCCGCGAATCGCGGCCGGTAGGTTTTTAGCCTGGATGCGGCGGGTCACTGTCACAACGTTGAGCGAAAGGAGGCGATACCGGCACAAAAGCCCGGCTAGATCACGGTATTGTCGGGAATGGTCGCGTTCTTTATCACGACGACAATGCCGTTTCGAATGACGAAGCCCTGGTCCTCGCGATTGATCTCGTCCACACCATCCTGATTGACAATCCGCACGTTTCGCCCGATGCGGGCGTTCTTATCGATGATGGCGCGTTCGATGGTTGTATTCGCGCCGATTCCCAGAGGAACTTTGCCGCTTTCCAGCACTCGCAACCGTTCCGCAGGAGACTCGTAAAAGTCAGATCCCATTACAAGCGCGTTCTCGACAGTACAACCGGTTTCGATACGAGAGCGAATCCCTATCACCGATCGTTTCACTGTGCATTCCCTCAGAATACATCCCTCGCCGACCATCGATTCGATCACGTTGCACTCCAGCAACTTCGTGGGCGGCAAATAGCGCGGTCGGGTATAGATCGGGGCCTTTTCGTCGTAAAAGCTAAACGGCGGATCGGGCTGCTGGGTGAGAGCGAGATTAGAGTTGTAGAACGCCTCGATGGTTCCGATGTCCTCCCAGTAATCTTTGAACAGATAGGCCTGCAAGTTGTAATCGGCGAGCGCGTTCGGAAGCACTTCTTTACCGAAGTCTGTCTGATCGGCCGCCCTTTTCAGTAAGTCGAATAGAACCCGCCTTTCAAAAACATAGATGCCCATGGAAGCGATATAGGGCAGCTCTTTCGCTTTGTCCGCGGGCAGCCCGAGAACGGTGGTATCGACCTGCATCTTCTTAAGAGCATCGCCTTTCGGCTTCTCACTAAAAGACCTCACGCGTCCGTCACCATCGATCTTCATCAAACCAAAGTCGGACGCCCGGGCTTCATCGACCGGCACAACTGACAAGGTAATGTCGGCCTTTGTTTGACGGTGGCGGTGGATAAAATCCGCATAGTTCATCCGGTACAGGTGATCGCCGGACAGAATCAGGTACTGATCGACGTCCTCCCATTCCTCGAACAGCCAACAATACTTGCGAACGGCATCGGCGGTTCCTTCAAACCAGCTCGGGCTGTCGGACGTTTGCTGCGCCGCCAGCACCTCGACAAATCCCTGAGCGAAACCGGCCATGCCGTAAGTGCGGGTGATATGGCGGTTGAGAGAAGCGGAATTGAATTGCGTCAAGACGTAGATCCTCTGAATCTCCGAGTTGATGCAATTACTGATTGGGATATCGATCAGGCGATACTTGGCGGCAAGGGGAACGGCCGGCTTTGCCCTGAGCTTCGTAAGAGGGTAGAGCCGGGTACCGGCCCCGCCGCCCAAAATAATCGCCAGTACTTTTTTCACAAAGCGACCTCAGCCTTCCGGTCTGTTCTCAGACCAACAGTTCTTATGCACTCTTCGAAGCGGCGGCAGGTGCGCAGAGTATTTATTCAACCCGCTGCGTCGATGTCAACCGCCCGGAGTGCAAACCAAAAAGATATGAACGTTGAACGATCGACGGACCAAAGTCTTTTCAGCGATTGAGTAGCGCCACCGCGATCAGCCCGACGATCAAGCCGACCTTTCTGGTTCTGGATAGCTTTTCTTGAAACAGCATTACGGCCAGCCCGGTACTGACCGCCACCACGCCGACGCTATAGATCGGATAAAGCTGCGAACTTTGCCAGCCTTTCAGGGCAAGCATTTTGATCAACGCGTAAACTGCAATGTAATTGACCACCCCGAGCAGCACTCCGCCTGCCACATGTTTGAGGCGAAGCTCTTTGATAGTCAACGCGCCCTTGGCCAGGCATATGGACAGGCTCGTCAGCCAGGCACAAAAAAAACCGGACATCACATAGGAGTGGTATGAGGCTTCATTAAGGTAATGCACCTGGGCATACTTGATAATGGTGAAATAGCAACCAAACGTCAGAAACACGAGCACCGGGAGAAACGTTATCGCCAGGCTACGATGCAAAGAAACGCGGCCTTCCGACTTGGTGCAGAGATATAAGGACAGCAAAGCTGCCGCCAGTCCGATAAGCTTCATAAGATTTGCTGAATCGTCATAAATCGCAAAGGCAAGGATAGCGGGTATCGCCACCGAGAGGCGGCTTGCCAGCGCCGCCACCGAAACGCCGGCACGTTGGGCGGTATAGGCCAGAAGAAAAAAATTGACCGCCAGAATCACGCCTTGCAGAAGCGCCAGCCAAAGCCAGGATTGTGCCGCAATTTTTAAAAGGTTGAGGGTTTGGCCGCCCCAGAAAACGCCGACTACAACACAGATCAGGTAATTGACCGGGATGGCCCAGAAGACGTTAACGCGCCAATCCTGAAACGCGCGAAACAGGACGGGAATCAAGCCGGACCCCAGAATCGCCAAGAATAAATAGATCATCGAGCCTTAGCAGGTTGCAAATTCGATTGACCCGTCTTGTGTCGCGCTTGGATCCGGTGGAGAGAAGTCGTTCTGGAAGCTGGTTCACGCCATGACGGAAGGACGATTGCATTCTCTCAGGAACTTCTGGGTCAGAACACTAGAAAACCAGCGCGTTCACACGCTGCATCAGATCCATATTGACCCGGCGCGCATCCGCCAGCAGTCTTCCCTCGTCATGGCGCGCCAGCTCGCGGTCTTTCATCAACACTTCGCCGTTCACAATCACCGTCTGCACGTCGGCTGCCTTGGCGCAGTGCACGATCTGGCTATAGACGTCGTTGATCGGCTGGGCATGAATTGTCTCTAAATCGACCACGATTAAGTCCGCGCGCTTTCCGGCCTCGATGGTGCCGCATACGGAGCCGAGCCCGAGCGCCTTGGCTCCGCCCACTGTCGCCATGCGCAAAACGTCATAGGGTTTAATCACGCCGGCGTTCTGATGATGAACCTTTTGTAGCAACGAGGCAGACTTCATGGTGTCGAAGAGATCCTGCGAATGATTGCTTGCTGCGCCATCAGTGCCGAGCGCCACATTAACCTCTTGGCGCAACATCTCCACAACCGGCGCAACGCCGTCGCCGAGCATCATATTGCTGACCGGGTTGTGCGAAACCGAGGAACCGGTTTCTTTTAGAATGGCAATCTCGTCCTCGGAGACATGCACCGAATGGGCAAAAATCGAGTTGTGTCCGGGGATTCCAAACTGCTGGAGAAATTCGACCACGCCTTTCTTGCCGTGCTGCTGCCGCACGCATTCGACCACTGACTTTGACTCGGCAACATGGGCGCTTATGCCAATGCCGTTGGCGTCGGCGAATCGGCGGATCTCTTTGAGCAACGCCGGCGTCGTGTTGATCGGCGGGGTGTTCGGACCGGTCATGAATGTGAGCTTTTCGCTGCCTTTATGCCGCGCCAAAATCGATTCGATCCGGCCGAAGGCAACTTCCGGCTTTTCCTTCGTGCATTCCGGAACGATCTCTCCCGTGTCCATGATGGTCCGCGCAAACACAGCGCGCAGCCCCGACTCTCGAATCGCGCGCACGGTTTCGAAGGCGCACTGCGGATCTGGATTGAGGAAATTATGCTCGCAGACCGTCGTCACGCCGCTGCGTATCGCCTCGATGCACCCCAGCAACGATCCGGCGTAGAAGTGTTCCGGGCGGAGCGCCTGGGCTGCGCCGTAGATGCGCTTTAGCCAGGGCATCAATGGCAGATCTTCCCAGACGGCGCGCAGCAGCACCTGGTAGAGATGCGTATGGGCATTAACCAGACCGGGCATCAGAACGGCGCCTGCGGCATCGATGAACTGTTCGGATCGAAACTGCGGCGACGCGCCGGCACCGACTTCGGCGATGGCTCCGCCTTCCACTCGCACGTACCCGTTAAACGATTTTTTCTCCTCTGTCATCGGCAGAATCAGCGCATTGGTGATCGTTATGTCCCCCATCCTCTGGCGTTGTCCTTTCGTCCATCAAGCGTTCAGACGCTCTTGTCATTCTCTCCGGTTTTTATATTGCGTATCTGCCGCATAAGAACACAGTGAATTGAACGTAGTACAGCAATGCGAGAGTCGTCAACGGCCCCGCATCGCGAAGCGTGTTTTTCACGGTCGATCGCTGAATTGATCAACAAAATAAAACGAGCCGATTCACAAGCTGTTGAAGCGACCGGACGTAAGTTCTTACCGCATCATCGGGTCTTCCATGCAAATACCCACTACCTCGCAGCTCTTGACGAGTCGTCCGCAATCGACATAAGCTCTGACTAAATTCACCGTCCGAGATGGTGAAAATAAAATTCAGCGAGGTGAGCCATGACACAAGAGGCAAAAGAATTTAGACACCAGACGCCCGAGTTCGAAGGCGTCAAAAAGACCTGGCATGTTTGCAACAGCGACCTGATGAAAGTTCAGGTGCAGGTGGTCAAAAGCGGCGGCGAAAATAATCTTCACACCCACACCGGCGAAGACGCTTTTTGGTATGTGATCAAAGGAGCGGTCAAGTTTTACGGCGAGGGTGACAAGCTGGTGGGCGAATATCAAAAAGGTGAAGGTATTTTGGTTCCGCGCGGCTACAAGTATTGGTTTGAGAGCGCTTCGACGGAACCGCTCGAAATCCTCCGCGTCACCGCTAAAGACCAGAGCATCGACAATAAGCGCGTCGACCTTTCGCCAAAGAAACAGTGGATGGTGGAGCAAAATACGTTCGGTGACCGTCAGTAGCGGCATCAATGGTCCCCGCTGCGTTCGCCTCGGTAGGATATGCTCCTACAGAGGCGACTCTCCTCAGACGTCGCCTCGCGCAGGGGGGACCCCCAGGACAAGGAAATGTCCCGATTCCGGGATTCGCGACTCAATTGAGAACCGCTTTGCTTTACGCGGCGCACTCGACCGGCCAGTATGTTTTTTTCCATTTTATATAAGCTACTTACGCGCTCTTTGGCGATGAGCGACCGAGCTTGCCAGTGTATCGCTAGTGGCACAAACAACTCCCCTCTTATCTCGCAATCGGGACACTCGAAAGCGTGTTGAGGCGCCGTTTGTCAACCTAAGGAGTTACTAGGAACGCTTTCTGTGGGTACGGCGATTGCTCCATTGGCCATTATGGAATTCATTTGCCAACACTGCGAAACCCTAAGCATCGGCAATAAGTACCAAGTGATCAGCGAAGAGGACGGAGTGACCTTTCTTAATATGGTCGTCTGCCGCTCTTGCCGCGACCAGGCCAGAGGGCTCGGGCTGCGCACCGATCG
>CAYZXN010000389.1:0-21944 GCA_964482425.1 uncultured Syntrophobacteraceae bacterium
TGCACCGACTTCTCACGAAAAAACGTACGCTCGTTTCATGGGTAATTGGAGCGACAGGCGCGACCCCGGTTCGGTTACGCGACCTTAGTTCGGTCATCGTTTCCGCGACGAGCTTTTACATCCGCCCAAGGAGTAACCGAATGTACCGTGTTGGCTTTCTCCTGCTGGTTCTCGCCGTTGTCGGGACCGGCCAAGTGGTCGTCGCTTTTCCACCGTCATCCTCCGGTCGGATAATCACTGTTAATGAGCTTATCCCGCTGGCCAGCTCGCGCAAAGAATTCAAGATCACCGACGGTAAGGATCGCGGCAAAACCGTGCCGCTGATATTTCAAGCGAATCCCGGCGATGAGAAGAGATGGACCCTCACGTTTGGCGAATACGGACGGATTTCGCTGCTGAGCGCTCCGGGCGGCGCACTGCTGATGGAGCGCATGGATTTATCCAACGGCAAAAGCTACATCGTGTATGAGCCGGCGCTCCCGGTCCTGCTACCCGGCGATGCCAATTCCGCCGGGGCGGTTCAAAGAGAAACCGGGTATCGGATGTACCGCGCTGAAAGCGGCGCGCTCAAGCGGTCCGGCCGTGTCACTCACCTGGTAAAGCGGATTTCGCTTTCGCGATTTCACACTCCCGCCGGCCCGCTCGAAGGCTACTATATCGAGATTCAGCACACCATGGATATGGAGTTTTTTAGTCAACTGGTACTAACGGTGGGCCTCGGCTGCCGCCTGGAAGAAGGGTTGGTGTACGGCTCGGCACACTATAAATTAAGAAAACTCGGCGGCATTTTCACCGAAACCAAGACCGCGGCCGCCGGCCTGGCGCAGCCGCAATAAGCTGGAACTCATCTGGTGGATCGCAGAGAAAACAAAAAGCGAGAACAGAAATCGATGGGAGGCCGTTAATCAGAGTTTAGCCAGCATTCTTTCCAGATCGCGAAAATTGACGGGCTTGAGCAGATAGGCGTTAAATCCCGCCTCGCCGGCGCGCTGTTCATCGTGAGCGTAGCCGCTCACGCCGATTAGAAAAGAGCCGTCCAGATCGGACTCTTTGCGCAGCTCACGGGCCACGGCATAACCATCCAACCCTGGTAATCCGATGTCGCAGAGCACCACCTTGGGCCGAAAGCGCCGTGCCGCTTCTATGCCGTCGGCGCCGTTGTGGGCCACTTCCACCGTGTGGCCAATCTGTTCCAGTAGCATGCGCATGCTGCGCGCGCCGATGCGGTTGTCCTCTATAATAAGAATGCGCCGTGAGTGATGAGCGTCCGTACTCTCGGGCTCCGCGCTGACAGCTTTCGCATAACTCTGATCGAGCGGTAAGCGCACGGTAAACTCAGCGCCCCACCCTGGTCCCTCGCTTGCGGCCGTAACGTCGCCGCCATGAAGCTCGACAATTCCCTTGACCAGCGATAGCCCAAGTCCCAGCCCGCCGCGGCTTCGGTCGAGACTCCGATCCGCCTGGCTGAACGGTTCGAACACCCAGCCAAGCCCCTCCGGCTCGATGCCCATACCGTTGTCGCGAACTTTAAGCATGGCGCAAGAGTGGCTTTCGGATTCCACCGTTATCGCTATCATCCCGCCGCGCTCGGTGAACTTGCAGGCGTTGTGCAACAGGTTGCTTACCGCTTGCGACAGGCGCGTGCGGTCGGCGACGATGCGCAGCGGCTCTTCGTTAATGTTCATTTCCAATCGCAGGCCATTTTCATCCAACGCGCTCTGATAGTCTTCGGCGGTCTGGCGCACGATGTCGCGCAAGTCCCAAGGTTGCTTGTTGAGCTGAACCTTGCCACGCGAGATGCGCGAGACATCGAGCAGGTCGTCGAGCATGCGCGAAGTGTGAATCACCTGCCGCTCGATCATTTCCCGAACGTCGGCAAATTGCGCCTCCGGCCCGCCGACCCTGCGCAATAACTGCACGGCATTGCCGATGATTCCCAAGGGATTGCGCAACTCGTGCCCCAGCATGGCGATGAACTCGTCTTTGCGCCGATCGGCTTCGCGCAACGCTTCTTCGGCACGTTTGCGTTTGGTTATGTCGACGGAAACGGCAATCAGCGATCGCATACTCCCGTGCGCATCCTGAATTGCCGAGACGCTGTTGTGGACCCAGACAATAGAACGATCTTTGCGAATGTAGCGCTTTTCTATTTCGAAAGGTGTCCCCTCGGCGGCGAGCTTTTCGACCAATTGCAGATTGCGCGGTAAGTCTTCGGGATGCGTGACATCCTGCATCCGCAAGCGCAGCATCTCCTCGCGCGAGTAACCGGTAATCTGGCAGTACAAGTCATTGACGATCGTGAATCTCCCGGTCACATCCGTTTCAGCGATGCCCGCCAGCGATTGATTGACGATGCCGCGATAGCGCTCTTCGCTTTCCCTGATTGCCTGCCGATCCCGCACTTGTGCGGAGATGTCGCGGAAATAACACACGACACCGAAGCCGCGCCCTCCATTCCCTCTCGAATCCGGCATGGTGATGCGTTCGATGCGCCACTCGTAATACTCGGTGACTCCGCGATCCGCGCGAGACTCAGCACGTTCGGGCGTGACATGCGACTCGCCGCTCTCAAGCGTATGGCGGAAGAGGCGGACGATTTCGTTGGCATAATCCTGCTCCCACAGCATGTGCATGATCTCATCGAAGGCGCGGCCTTCCACGCCGCCCTCGATCGCGCCGAACACGGACGCGGCGATCGGATTGACGTGCAGGATACGGAAGTCGCCATCGACGAGATAGACGCCCAGCGGCGCCATGTTCACCAGCGTCTGGAACTGAGCAGTGCGATCATTCAGTGCCGCTCGATGCGCTTGCGCTCGGTAATGTCATTGAAGAGAACGCCGACACGCCGCAGACGCGGCTCCTGGATGCGGAACGCGTACACGGCCCACCATCGATCCAAAGGCGTGGAGTAGCTCTCGAAGCGTGTGGATTCGCCGGTCAGCGCCACGCGGCCGTAGATCTCGAACCAATGCTCGTCCTGGCCCGGCGCGATCTCGCGCATCCATCGGCCCGCACCGTTCCGGATGCCCGTTTGCCGCTCGAACGAAGGGCTAACCTCCAGAAAGCGGTAATCGACGGGTTTCTGGCTCTCATCGAATGCGACTTCGAGCGTGCAGAAGCCTTGATCAATCGAATTGAACAGGGCGAGGTACCGGCCTTCCGACTCATGCAGTTTCACCTCGGCCGCGGTGCGCTCGCCTTGCACCTTGGCGGTGACGAGCACGCCACCGACTGCTCCTGTGTCGGTCGGAATTGGGCTGTATGAGAAGCTAAAGGACGCTTCCTCGCCAAACCCGCTGCGATCGGCGGGTACGAGTAAATGCTCGTGCCATGTCGCCAGGCCGCCGTCGAGGACGCTGCGCGCCATCGGTCCGAGGACTTCCCAGCTCTCGCGCCAAACCGCCAAACCGGAACTGCCTAACGAAGCGGGGTGCTTATCGCCGAGTATCGGCCGGAAAGCATCATTATAAAGCTGCAGGCTATCGCGCCCCCACCAGACCGCCATCGGATACCGGTTGCCGAGCATGACGGCGACTATCGTCCGAAGCGAGATCGGCCACTCCTCGATCGGCCCGAGCGGCGATTTGCTCCAGTCGAACGCCCGGATGCGATCACGCATCTCGCCGCCCCCGGCAAAATACCCAGCGCTTGCGCCGTGCTTTGCCAGCTCGTTCTGCATCCGTCCGCTGCTTTCAAACATTGATACTAGACTCTCTTCCAGATCGATGCCGAGGTTTAACCGAGCTCATGGTTCATATAATCCTATTTTCAAGCTACCAGGCGAGAGCGGCCAGTCAACGTGACCTGGAGCGGCTCAGCTCTAGATCGACGGAAGGTTTCAACAGGTATGGCCCGAGGCGCCGCAATGCGAGTGACGCTGCTATTTACCCGACATCCGGGACTGCATCCCGCTGTCTTCAATCGACTCGTGGCGAGAGTTCTCATCGCCTCACCGCAACAGAGCCGGCAGGCGGCCTTTAATGATTTCCTCCGCCTGCTGAACCATATCATCGATAATCTCACTTGGGGTCTTGATCGAGTCGATTAAGCCGGCGTCCTGGCCGAAAAATAGCGAGGAATTGTCGACGTCGCCGGCGGCCCGGGCTGCCAGGACTTGCCTGCCGACCTCGGCAGCGTTTTGGCGTAGCGCCCATTCGCGGCCGGACCAGCGCTCGATGAATTTGTTGCGCTGCGCGCGCGACATCGCGCCCGGCCAGACACGCTGGGTGGCGAGATCGGGAATTTCCGTCAGGACAGTGTCGTGGCCGTCGCTTTTGACAATCGCCTGCTTGAAGTTGGCATGAAGAGGGGCTTCCGGCGTCGCCATGAAGCGGGTGCCGAGCAGAACGCCTTCGGCGCCAAGAGCCAATGCCGCCGCAAGGCCGCGACCGTCGGCGATACCGCCGGCGCAGAGGACCGGTAGCGGCGCTACGGCTTTGACCATCATCGGCACCAGCGGCAGCGACGCCATCCAGACCACATGGCCGCCGGCTTCGGTCCCTTGCGCCACGATGACGTCTGCCCCGGCTTGGGCGGCACGGCAAGCCTCAGGAACCTCCCCGGCCATGTACATGACTTTGGATCCGGCGTCGTGAACGCGCTGGAAATAGACCCGGAGATCCTGGTCCTTGCGGGCCCATGCGAAAGTGACGACTTTCGTTTGAGCGCCCAAGGTGACCGCGAACATTTCCTCCTGAGTTTGAAAGAGCAAATGGTTGATGCCGAATGGCTTCCCGGTTCGCTGGCGGATCGAAGCGATCTCGGTGTCAAGCTGTACAGCATTCAATGAAGATGTCCCGAGAGTGCCCAAGCCGCCGGCATTGGACACCGATGCCACCAGCGGCGCCGAAGTTGCGCCGCCCATGCCGCCTAAAACAATTGGATGAACGATGCCAAGCAGATCACAAACAGTTGTGTGAATCATGGCGCCTCACTTTCGCAAAATCTATACAGCGTCTCCACTGGCCAACTACTCCTCCGGCTCCGCCATATCCAGCTTGCTGCCGCGCACCCATCCTTTTTCCGTATGGCGGAAATAATCGGCGTGTGCGGCGACAAAGATTTTCAGATCCTCGCGCCAGGTCAAACGGCTGACGGAGATGTTTGGACGCTCCACGCGAATGACATTGAAGGAATTCGGCTCGCCGCGGTGACGTGAAGACAGAGCCGTGCCGGCCTGAATCATCAATGCCGAGTGACCGCTGACTTGAAAGCGCACCGCCGTCGGCTCGCTCATCCCCACGTGGAGATGCCCGGCGAGAAACAAATCGATGCCGGCGCCGGCAAGCTGCTGCATTGCCATACGCGCCCGCCCCACGAGGGCGCGGTCCGGATACGGCTCGGGCAAATCAAAAGGATGGTGTGTGATGACGATTTTGATAACGCCGGCAAGCCCGCCCAGGCGCTCTTGGATGCCCATGACCTGGCGGGCATTGACACGGCCGCCCTTGAACGTGGCCGAGCGCGCGGTGTTGACGCCGAGCACGGCAACTTCCGGGTCGCAGAAAAACGGCTCGAGATCTTCGCTGATATAACGCCGGTAGCGATCGAGCTTTTTAGTGAAACGAGCGAGCAAATTAAACAGCGGTATGTCGTGATTGCCGGGCACGACGACTTTCGGAAAAGGCATGGCGTCGAGGAATTCCCGCGCCGAGCGAAATTGCTCCTTGCGCGCCCGTTGCGTCAGATCGCCGGACACCGCGATGAGGTCCGGCTGAATGCGCTCGACAAGGCCGAGCAAAGGCTCGACGATCTCTTCCTGGACAGCGCCGAAATGAAGATCGGAAAGATGGACCAAAGTGCGCATCTTGTTCTCTAGCCGATTGCTTCCACGCCTGCGGGCACAATGACCCGCAGCGCGGCCGGATGAACACGGTAACGCAACGGCGGCCGCAGGGTCGTCACCTCGCCGTCCAACGAGACCTGCAGCCGTCGTCGCCGCGCCTGCACCCAGAGTTCCTTGACGCACATGGCGTCGAAGTCGCCGGCCTCATACAACTTGCCGACAAGCGCGTGCAAGCCCATGCGAAGAAGACCCCAGCGGCTCATCTGGCGCGTGACGTAAAGGAATAACATGCCCGCGTTGATGCATCTTCGACTGCCCATTCGGAGACCCTGCAGCTCGTATTCGTTGTTGCCGATGAAGACCATCGGCGTGCGCCGCAAGAGCTCGCGGCCTGCGGCATTGAGCCGCACCGTCAGCAATGGGTAGCGATGAATGATCACCAGCAACGCTGCAAAAAACGCCAGCCATTTGCTGCGTCCCATGGCGCGCTGCTCTTCGCGCTCCTCGACGATACGCGGGTACAGCCCAAGGCCGGAGTTGTTTAGAAAATAACGCCCGTTGACTTCACCGATGTCAATGTAAGTCGTTCTGTTTTCGACGACTACCCCAACCGCCCCCTCGAGATCGAGCGGAATGTTCAGATCCTTGGCGAAATGGTTGAGGGTTCCCAGGGGGAGCACACCTAAAATGTTGCCCGTCCCTACTAGCTCCGAAGCCACGGCATTGATGGTCCCGTCGCCGCCGCCGGCGACAACTATGGCATCTTCTTGCTTCGCCGCACGGCGCGCCAGCTCGACGATTTCGGCGCCGCTCCGTCCGAGCCAGATATCCGCTTCCATGCCTTTCGAGCGGAAGACCTCCTCCAGTTGGCGAACAGCTCCATTTTCATCGGCTTGTCGCGCGCCGGCGTTGACGATGACGGTCGTCCGGGATGCCATACTATGTAGATAGCAAATTGTTGGGTAAAAGCAGCCGGCGCTCCGTCGAAATTTTAATCCGGACTACCCGGTAGCGATTGACAGCGGGTGCTTAATCAAACGGTGAGCCTGGAGGAGCGAAGGGACAGAAGCGAAAATTTCGATGTCGGCTCCGGTGCATGGCCACCGATGCCATTTTTGGCAGGCGGCCGCTGCAACAGGGAGACTGCAGAAGCGCAAGGATCCACTGACCGGTTGCCTTCGTTCTTGAGGGCTCGCCTCTTGATGCGGCTGCCTTTGACCTGCGGGACCGGGTTCAAAGCAACCGTTCTTCCAACGACGCTGTCGCCGGGGATTCCGCTCGCGACGGCGAGTCGCCGTCCAGTAGCGCCACCGGAAAATGGCCAAGCACTTCACTGAGGTACAAAATTCTTCTCGCCGGATCTGGCGACGACGCTTGCAAGTTTTCGCCGGTAAGCACGTTGGACCACGCGCGCGGAGTTTCATGGGGCAGGACCAGAGCGGTGTCCCGCCATTCCGCCCGCCGGCCGAGTGGCGCGTCCTCCGCTTGAAACAGGCCGGTTGGAAAACGCGGCACCGCCGCGATCATCCAACGGTCGCGCTCGCGCCTGGCAAAGGCGCACACGTGCAGCGCCGCCGGACCCTCAACCGCCAGCGGGATGTAGCTGCCGGCGTGAAACAGTCCCGGATGGCGGCGGCGAAAGTTCAAGGTTTTTAGAATCAACAGGAGCTTGACCCGGCCGTCTTCCCAGTGGGTCAAAACATCGCTCAACAAAGCTCTGCGATCCTCGTTGTCGGCTCTCTGTATCGCTTCAAGCCGCTTGCGCCGGAGCGCGAAATCGACGGGCCGGCGATTATCGGGATCGACGAAATGGAGGTCCCACAATTCAGTGCCCTGGTAGAGATCCGGCACGCCCGGACAGGTCAGCTTGAGAAGCGTCTGCGACAGGGAATTGAGCGCGCCGAAGCGCGCGATCCGACGCGCCCACGGCCGCATTTCGAGCAAAAACGAGTTGGCTTCGGACGGCTCGAGAATTTTTTCGATGAAATTCAAAAAGGCTTCTTCGTAGTCTGCGTCGGGCTTGAGCCAGCCGGTGTGAACCTTCGCCTCGCGAACCGCTTTGATCATATAACCCTTCACCCGATCGACGAAGGTCGAATACCGATCTTGCTCCAGCGGCAAAGCGCCGACCAGCGATTGATAAAGAAAGTATTCATCATTGCGGTCCGGAACCTCCCGGCCCTTGAGCAAACGTTTGTGCCGCCGGTTCATCTCGCTCCATTTGAAAACATGGGCGTCCCATTCGTCAGGCAGCTCGGACAACACGTTCAGACGCGCGCGAACGTCCTCGCCCCTTTTCGTGTCGTGGGTCGACGTGGCATTCAGTGCACAAGGCCACGAGCCGGCTCTATGATGGATAAACCGGTGAAAATCGTCCGTGGCAATGCCGAACCGGGACGGGTCGCCGCCGACCTCGTTGAGAGATATGAATCGATTGTAGATATACAAGGTGGTGTCTTCGAACCCCTTGGCCATGAGAGGTCCCGTCAATTGCTGCAAACGCATGATGAAATCGATCCATTGGCTCCTTTCCTGCTCGCCGGCATGATCGCCGTGTTCGAGCATGAGAAATTTGCCGATGAACGACAGCTCCAGAACCAGACCGGGATTCATCTCATTGGCTTTGCGCAGGGCTTCCTGCATGCGGCTTCGATCCTCGGCACCGAAGCTCTCCGGGCTGATATAACTGCGATAGACCGGAAAGAACGTTAACACCTCGACCAGCGCGCGCTTTAAACCGTACAGCGTAATGTCACCGCCGAAGCGGTCGCGGCTCGACACGCGCTTGAGCAGGTGCGCCAACCGATCAACGTCGCCCGCCATATAGCGGCCGATGATCAGGCGTTTCTTTTCGCTGACGAGATCGCCGAAGGTTACGTCCAGGCCGGTGAAGCGGCGGTACATCCTGGTAAACTTTTCCTCATTCTCGTTCTGGCAGAACAGGCCGTTGACATAGTTGGTGAACTCGTAACCGGTAGTGCCGCAGACCGGCCATTCCTCGGGCAGGTTCTCGCGCAGCTCAAGGATCTTCTCTACTACCACATAAAATTCACCGGTCTTTTCCCGGATCCGCCTGAGGTACCTGGCGGGGTCGTAAAGCCCGTCGATGTGATCGATGCGGATTCCGCTGATCTTGCTTTCGCGAATCAGCCGGAAAATCAGGCGGTGGCAGGTCTCGAATACGTTGGCATCCTCCACTCTCAAAGAGATCAGCTCGTTGATGTTGAAGAAGCGCCGGTAATTGATCTCTTCGCTGGCGACTTTCCAGAACGACAAGCGGTAGTGCTGCTGGCCCATGAGTTGATCGAGTGCATTAAAACTCTCCGAATCCCCCGGCCGCCCGTTAAAACGCGCAATGTTCTCATCGAGAAAACTGCGGATCTCCGGGTTGGTCGTGTACAGCTCCCAAAGCATGCTTTTGACGAAAATAATCTGCTCGGCTCGCTCCTGTCCTTCTTCCGTGGATGGTAGATTCTTGAGCGCGTAGAGAACACCGAGGAATTTGATCAGATCGGCATTTTGCGGCCCGAGCTTTCTTCTCAACGCGCCCAGACTCGGCGCAAGCACCAGATTGTAGGATTCGATATTGATGGGCAGTCTTAACTTGTAGTAGTGGACGGCCAACCCCTGGGCGTCATAGCTGAGTATAATTTCGCCGTTTTCCAAACATTGACCGTAGAACTGACCGAGGCACGGCGCGAGCACCTTGCCGTGCATGTTTTCCATGGGATGGTCCCACTCGATGTCAAAGAAGCTCGCGTAAGTCGAGTTTGGACCGTTTTCGAGCACGTCCATCAGCATCCAGTTCTCGCTGTCGTAAGCCATATGATTGGGCACGATATCCTGGAGCCAGCCCATGCCGCAGCGCTGTATCTCCGCGGCCAGCTCATCGAATTTTTCCGCTCCGCCCAATTCGGCATTGATCTGGTTGGGATCGACAATGTCATAACCGTGCACGCTGTCGGCCCGGGCGCGGAAAATCGGTGAAGCGTAGAGATCGGAGATGCCGAGCTCTCTCAGATAAGAGACCACGGCTTTGGCGTCGGAGAAAGTGAAGCCTTTGTGAAATTGCAGTCGGTAGGTGGCGGTCGGAATGCGCATGATCGAGTACTCCCGGCTAAGCGCCGCGCCGGCGCGCGAGTGAGCTGGATAGCATTTCCTCTCCATTGAGCTGGCGAAACAAGGCCAGCGAGCGCGCTTCGAGATTGTAAGCCGCGCCTTTGGTCACACGACGCGGCCGGCGCGCCATTCCCTCCCGCGTATCCAGCAGCACCTGCCACTGTGTCTTCGCTGTCGAGCCCGGCAACGTGAAGGGGACCGGCTTATGGCCGGCATTGAGAAGCAGCAGCAGCGTGTCATCTATAATTCTGTTGCCGCGCTCGTCCATTTCGTCCACTGCATTGCCAGCGAGAATCAGGCCGAAGGTGCGGCTCTCGGCATTGGCCCAATCTTCTTCCGTCATTTCTTTGCCGTCGTGACGAAACCAGCTCAAATCCTTGACGCCGGTGCCGCGGATCCTGCGACCTTGAAAAAAATGGCGCCGACGCAACACCGGATGATCGTGAAATAATTGGATCAAACCACGGGTGAACTCCAGCAACGATTGGCGCCGCGGGTCGAGGTTCCAATCGATCCAGGAAATTTCGTTGTCCTGGCAATAGCTGTTATTGTTGCCGCCTTGCGTGCGGCCGATTTCATCGCCGGCCAGAAGCATGGGAACGCCTTGCGACAGCAGCAGCGTGGCGAGAATGTTTCGCTTCTGCCGCTCTCTCAGCGCCAAAATCGCGGTGTCGTCGGTGGCGCCTTCGACGCCGCAGTTCCAGCTCAAATTGTCATTGTGGCCGTCGCGATTGTCTTCGCCGTTGGCTTCATTGTGCTTTTCGTTATAGCTGACCAGATCGTGCAAAGTAAAACCGTCGTGGGCGGTGACGAAATTGACGCTGGCATGGGGTTGGCGGTCGCTCGTGCCGTAGAGATCGCTGCTGCCCGTCAAACGATAGGCCATACTGCCGACCTGCCCGCCGTCGCCCTTCCAGAAGCGGCGCACGGTATCGCGATAAACGCCGTTCCATTCGGCCCAAAGGGCCGGGAAATTACCGACCTGGTATCCCCCTTCACCCAGATCCCACGGTTCGGCGATCAGCTTGACCTGTGAGATGACCGGATCCTGATGGATGATGTCGAAGAAAGCCCCCAGGCGGTCCACCTCGTGCAGCTCACGCGCCAGCGCCGATGCCAGATCGAAACGAAAACCATCGACGTGCATCTCCTCTATCCAGTAGCGCAAGCTGTCCATGATCAAACGCAGCACCGCCGGGTGGGTGGCGTTGAGCGTGTTGCCGCAGCCGGTGTAGTCCATGTAGTAACGGCGATCGTTTTCCACCAGCCGGTAATACGCGGTGTTATCGATGCCGCGAAAGGACAGCGTCGGCCCGAGCTGATTGCCCTCGGCGGTGTGATTGTAAACGACGTCGAGAATGACCTCGATGCCCTCGCGATGCAGCGTTTTGACCAGAGTCTTGAATTCGGCCACCTGCTGCCCAAGGACGCCGCTGCTCGAGTAGCGTGCATCCGGCGCGAAAAAGCCGATGGAATTATAACCCCAGAAGTTGGTCAGGCCACGATCAACCAAATGGCGGTCGGCAACGAATTGATGCACCGGCATCAATTCGACGGCGGTAATCCCGAGCGTATGGAAATAATCGAGCACGGCGGGACAGGCCAAGCCGGCGTAGGTTCCTCTAAGCCGCTCCGGCACCCCCGGGTGGCGCGCTGTGAAACCTTTGACGTGCAGCTCATAGATCAGGGTTTTGTGCCAGGGTGTGCGCAGCGGCACATCGCTGCCCCAGCTGAAAGCGGGATCCACAACTACGCATTTCGGCAAGCCTTCGCTGCCGTCGCGTTCGTCACGCATCAAATCGGCGTCATCATGGCCGATGGGATAGCCGAATAAACCGTCGCTCCACTTGATCGTTCCGGCAATCGCCATGGCATAAGGATCGAGCAACACCTTCGATGGATTGAATCGATGACCTTGTTCGGGCTCGTAGGGCCCGTGCACACGGTAGCCGTAGAGTTGCCCGAGACGCACTTCGGGAAGATACATGTGCCAGACGTGAGCGGTTTTTTCTCGCAAGGGAATGCGCGCGCTCTCTTTTCCGTCGATGCTGTCGAACAAGCACAGCTCGACTTTTTCGGCATTCTCGGAGAACAACGAGAAATTGACCCCGGCGCCGTCCCAGGTTGCCCCCAACGGATACGGTCTGCCCGGCCACAGAATCATGGCGTGTCTCCCGCAGTCTCCGGTTCGATCTGAAACAGCGCGAAGCTCGAAGCAGCGAGTGAGATGGAGCACAACTGACCCCCGGTCATGACATCCGCGAGAGGAGAACCTGGTCCTTCCCACTGCTGCGCCGCGGAATCGAAAATCTTTTGCCACTTTCCGCTGGGAAGCGCCGCTGCCAGGGACACATCGGCGTCGCTGAAGTTATAGAGAACCAGATTGGACTGATCGCGGTGCCAGCGCCGCAGCGCCATTATACGCTCGTTGTCGTGGGTGATGATTTCACAGTGCGCCTTGCTCAGGTGTGCCAACGGTGCCCGCTCCTTACGCAAACGGATCAGCTCACGATAAAATTGCCGCAGGGTTCGATAACGCCCGCCTTCGCGTAGCTGATGATTTAGCTTGGCCCGTTGGAAGGTTGCCGGGTCCTGCGGGTCGGGCGGCTCCATACTCCATTCGAAGGCGGCAAACTCCTCGCGCCGGCCTTTGCGGACGGCTTCGATGAGATCGACATCGGAGTGGCTGATGAAATATTGAAACGGCGCCTCTTCGCCGTATTCTTCGCCCATGAACAGCAACGGAATAAAAGGAGACAGCAATACCGCGCCGGCCGCCAACTTGAGTTTTTCGAACGATACCAGCCGGGTCAGCCGCTCGCCCAACATGCGGTTGCCGACCTGATCGTGATTCTGTGCAAAAACGACAAATCTTTGCGCGGGGATGTCGCGCGTCGAGCTGCCATGGCGGCGGCCGCGGTGTTTGGAATATTGGCCGGAGTAGACATAGCCTTCCCTGTAAGCCTTGACAAGCTGGCTGAACTCGCCGTAGTCCCGATAATAGCCGGTTCTCTCGTCTGTCAAGAGAGCGCGCAGCGCATGATGAAACTCATCGTTCCACTGGGCATCCAGATTGTAGCCGCCAAGCTCGCGCGATTTGATGTAGCGGGCATCGTTGGCCGCGCTTTCCGGCAAGAGAAAAATCTGCCGGCTGAGCTCGTTTCGTAGCTCGTCGATTTCCAGGCTGAGCTCGGCGAGAAAATGAACCGGTGAATGGTCGAGAATTTGGTCGGTGGCGTCGAGACGCAGGGCGTCTAAATGGTATTCGGTGAACCAGTAGCGCGCGTTCTCGATAAAGAAGCGTCGCACCGGATCGCTCCCCGGCCCATCGAAGTTGAGAGCCAAGCCCCACGGAGTCTTGTATCGCGCAGTAAAATAGCTGCCGAACTCGCGAAAATAATTTCCCTCGGGTCCCAGATGGTTGTACACCACGTCAAGGACCACGGCCAAGCCTTCCCGGTGGCAAGCGTCCACCAGACGCCTCAAACCATCCGGCCCGCCATAGGAGTTTTGAACCGCGTATGGATAAACGCCGTCATAGCCCCAATTTCTCTCGCCGGGAAACTGCGCAACAGGCATCAGCTCCACGGCGGTGACGCCGAGATCTTTCAGCTCAGCCAGGCGTGGGATGATGGCGTCAAATGTTCCCTCTGCCGTGTAGGCGCCCACGTGGAGCTCGTAGACGATATAGCGCTGCTGCGGCAGGCCGAACCAATGAGAATCGCTCCACGCAAACGACGGATCGACCACTTGAGACGGGCCGTGCACGCCGCGCGGCTGGTATCGAGAAGCCGGATCGGGCCGCTCGGTGCCGTCTTGGAAGCGATAAAAGTAAAGGGTTCCGGGCGCAGCCTTATCCACATGGATTTGAAAGTAGCCGTTTCCGGCATGATCCAGGGCTATGATTCTTTCCGCGTCGCCGAGAATGTGCAACTCAACCGTTGACGCATGTGGAGCCCAGACCCGAAACGAGCAGCGATTGAGACCTAGATACTGCGCGCCGACATCAAAACTAAACTGCACTTCTGACCTCATTCGTGACCGTAAGAAACGAATACAACCTTGCCATTTTCATTTCGGATCCTGCAATTGGAAATACAAAAAACGAGGAGTAAACGATAGTGAGTGAAGCCAATGGGTCTCTACGGCCATCGAGCATCGCTGTCTGGTGACCTGGTAAAAACTAAACAGTCGACTGTGAGCAGGGCGAAAAAAGACTTTGAAACTCTGCTCGTCAATGCCTTCTTTACTCCAGGTTCGACCCTCGCTCTTGCGGTACTTAGATTCAACTGCGGAATTCCGGTTCATTGGACAAAAGAATCAAGACCGAAGCTGTGACTTGCCCGCCCGGATTGGGTGAGCGCAGTGTTAGCCCCGGCTTCTAAACAGCGATACCGAAAGCGGCGGCAGAGTAATAGTCAGCGAGTAGGGCCGGCCATGCAGCGGCACCGGCACAGCTTCCACCCCGCCAAGGTTGCCCACGTTGCTGCCGCCGTAGCGGCCGGCATCGCTGTTTAAAATTTCCTGCCACATCCCGGCGCGCGGCACGCCCAGGCGGTAACTGTAGCGCGGCACCGGGGTGAAATTGCACACCACCAACAGCAGGTTGGCGCTCGACCTGCCCTTACGCAGCAGACTGATCACGCTGTGCTCGGCATCGTCGCAGTCGATCCATTCGAAGCCGCCCGAATCGCAGTCGAGCTCGTGAAACGCCGGCTCGCTGCGGTACAGGTTATTGAGATCGCTCAGCCAGTCCTTTAATCCATGATGCATGGGATCCTGCAGCAGGTCCCATTGCAGGCTGCCGTCGTGCGCCCACTCGCTGGGTTGGCCGAACTCGCCACCCATAAACAACATCTTCTTCCCCGGCTGGGCGTACATGTAGCCGTAGAGGGCTCTCAAGTTGGCAAACTTCTGCCAGCGGTCGCCCGGCATCTTGCCTAACAGCGACCCCTTTCCGTACACGACCTCGTCATGCGACAGCGGTAATACAAAATTTTCGTGAAAGGCGTAAATCATGCGAAACGTCAGCTTGTTGTGATGGTAACGGCGATGCACCGGATCGCGACTCATGTACTGGAGCGTGTCATGCATCCACCCCATGTCCCATTTGAGTCCGAAGCCCAGGCCGCCTAGATAATTCGGACGCGAAACCATGGGCCAGGCGGTGGACTCTTCGGCGATCGTCTGAATCCCCGGGTAGTTCTGGTACAACTCCTGATTCATCCGTCTGAGAAAGTTGATCGCTTCCAGGTTCTCCTGGCCGCCATACTTATTAGGGATCCACTCACCGTCGTTGCGGCCGTAATTGAGATACAGCATGGAGGCCACGGCGTCGACGCGCAGGTCGTCGACATGATAGCGGTCGAGCCAGAACATGGCATTGCTGATCAGAAAACTCTGCACCTCGGTGCGGCCATAGTTGAAGATGTAGCTTTTCCATTCGGGATGGTAACCTTGGCGCGGGTCGGCGTGCTCGTATAAATGGGTGCCGTCGAAAAAACCCAGACCGTGCTCGTCACTGGGAAAGTGCGACGGCACCCAGTCCAGAATAACGCCAATGTCATGCTGGTGCAGGTAGTCGATCAGGTACATCAGGTCCTGCGGCGTGCCGTAGTTGCCCGATGGGGCAAAATAACCGGTAATCTGGTAGCCCCATGAGCCAAAGAATGGGTGGTCCATCACCGGCAGAAACTCCACGTGTGTGTAGCCCAATTGCCGGAGGTGTTCGGTGAGCGGCTCTGCAAGCTCGCGATAAGACAACGAGCGGTTGCCTTCTTCGAGCACGCGCCGCCATGAGCCGACGTGCATCTCGTAGATGGCCATCGGCTTATCGAGACGGTTGTGCTCGGCGCGCTTGGCCATCCAGTCTTGATCGTTCCACTGATAATCCAAATCCCATGCAATCGATGCGGTCTTCGGCGGAATCTCGTTGAACAAAGAAAACGGATCGGCTTTGTCCACCCGATGCCCGCCAAACCGCGAGGCGATGTGGTATTTGTACAGCGTTCCTTTGCCGACCCCGGGAAAAAAATTTTCCCAGATACCGGTGTTGCCTTTGGGAGTCAACGGGTGGCGGCCTCTATCCCAGCCGTTGAACTCGCCGATAACCGACACGTAATCGGCGTTGGGCGCCCAGACGGCAAAATAGGTGCCGGATTGGCCGTCGTGATCGAGGCAATGAGCCCCCAGCTTGTCGTACAAACGAAAATGACTGCCTTCATTGAATAGATGGCTGTCGTCCTCGGTGATCAGGCTCAAACGTTTAGACATGGCTGATTAAAATCCTTTCTACGCGAGTCCTTTATCGCTCGCTGATGCTGGGCGCCTCGTGCGATGCAAACCGGCGGCAAAAATGTCGCCGCTTTACTCAAGAACGCTGCGGCGCATTGTTGGCGGCCGGTTTGATCAACTGCAAAACACCCTCGATCGGCAGCCCAACCCAGTCAGGACGATTGTTTAGCTCGTAACTCAGCTCATAAATCGCTTTCTCGAGCAGCAGGATGTTCATGAGCAAGGTGAAATCATCGCTGCCCCTGGGGATCAGGCCGCTTTGTTGGGTCGGCGCTAGATAACCCTTCAGGTAGCTTACCGATATCCAGGAATACCAGTATTGCGCCCATGGCTTGAGCTGGACTGCATCCTCCGGCCGCAACCCGTCGCCGCGCAGCTTTGTCAAGGCGGCATAGTGAAATGAGCGCAGCATGCAGGCAACGTCGCGCAGCGGTGAGCGCTTGAGACGCCGCTCGCTGACGGCACGCGCCGGCTCGCCCTCGAAGTCGATGATGACGAAGTCCTTGCCGGTGAACAGAACCTGCCCCAAGTGGTAATCGCCATGGCAGCGAATGCGCATGCCGGTGATTTTTCTTTCGATCATTTGACGGCAGCGTGCGAGGATTTCCGGTTCGAGTTTCAAAAGCTCTTCGGCTTGCCCCTGGACCTCCTCCGGCAGGCGTTTTAGCCGCTTTTGCAATAAACCGATGCCCTGGTCCGCCAAGCTGCGCATGCTTTGATAAACCGAGCGGCGGTAAAGAGCGGTAAACGGCTCCGGCGCAAACGCCGGATCCTTTTTGTCAGAGGCCAGCGCCAAATGCATTTCGCCGGTGCGTTGACCCAATAGGCACGCTGACGAGAGATAGGTTCCGATCAATTCCTGCACCAGCGGCGGTAAGTCCTGCTGGGCAAGTTCCACCAGCGGCTGGTTCGGCAACGTCGCCGCCGCCGTGTCGATCTGGCGGCTCAGGACCTCTTCGAAATAGCGGCCGAGGCTGTCGAGCGTGTAGCGCCAGGCGTCGCCTTCGTTCGCCACCAATCCTTGCAGAATCCCCAGAGTAGCCGGCTCGCCGCGGCCGCGCTGCAGCTCGAAATGACCGGCGAGCGACGGCACGTAGGCAAAGTCGGCCTTTTCGGTAAGAAAACGGCCGATCTCGACGTCAGGATTCAACCCCTCCGTCACCCGGCGAAATATTTTGAGAATCAACTTGTCGCCATAGGCCACCGAGGTATTGCTCTGTTCGCGTTTGAGCAGCACGGGTTCCATCGGCTGGTCGGCCGGCCCGTAGAGTTTGCGAAAAACTTTCGAAGGTTGCGCCAGCAATTCGGCGCTGTCTCCTTTGAAACGACGGCTGCGCGCCAAAGCCAGCAGCAGGGACTTCAGATAGCGCGCATCGTAGAGGGCATCGAAGAGAATTCCTTCGTTTTCTACACCCTCGTCCCGGACCTTGAGTTGGGCGATCACCGCCTGAGGAGACGCCTGGCGCAGCTCAAATGCCCGATCGCCGGATGCGAAGGCCAGGATCAACAAGTAGGTTTCCGGTGTCGCGCCGATATAGTCGACCAGCCAGGTCGTGAAGTAACTGTTCCCCGAATCGGCGGCAACTGGAACGATATCGACGCTTCTCACCGAGCGAATCTGCTGTGCCTTGCCGCCGAACCAACGGCAAGTCAACAGATAAGCCGGCAGGGTGCGCTCGAGCATCGTCCGCGCGCGGCCTTGAAGAACATTTTCCCAGCCACCATCGACTTCCAAGCGGGCCGGCTCGAACCCCTCCATGCTGGCGCGCGCTTCCGAGATGCGGGTTTGCTCGAGCTTGAACCAATAGAACGCGTGAGGCCCGAGAGTGAGAAAATAAGGCAGGTCGCCGATGGCGGGAAAACGGGTATATCCGAACAGCTCCACCGGCACCATGCCTTTGTACGCCGACAGATCGAGCTCGACGAAATTGACGAACCGCGAAAGGTTTGCCACCACCAGAATGATTTCATCGCCGAGCCGCCGGACGAATACCAGCATCTTCCGGTTGTCCGGCGATAGAAACTCGATGCTGCCCCGTCCGAAGGCCTGATAATTCTTGCGCAGCAACACCAACCGCTTCATCCACCAGAGCAAGGAGCCGGTATTTTGCTGTTGCGCATCGACATTGACCGTTTCGTAATGATGCTCGGGATCGATGATCACCGGCAGATAGAGCCGCTGCGGGTTGGCGCGTGAAAAACCGGCGTTGCGGTCGGCGCTCCATTGCATCGGCGTGCGCACGCCGTTGCGATCGCCGAGATAGATGTTATCGCCCATGCCGATCTCGTCGCCGTAGTAAATCACCGGGGTACCGGGCAGGGAAAACAATAAGCTATTGAGCAGTTCCATTCTGCGGCGGTTGTTACCCAACAACGGCGCCAGCCGCCGCCGGATGCCCAGGTTGATGCGCGCGCGCGGATCGCTGGCGTAGACCTTGTACATGTAGTCGCGATCTTCGTCGGTTACCATTTCCAGCGTGAGCTCATCGTGGTTGCGCAGAAAAAGGGCCCACTGATTGGATTCCGAAATTGCCGGCGTTTGATCGAGGATATCGATGATCGGAAATCGGTCTTCCATGTACAGCGACATGAACAGGCGCGGCATGACGGGAAAATGAAACGCCATGTGGCATTCGTCGCCGGCGCCGAAATAGCTGACCGCATCCTCGGGCCATTGGTTGGCCTCGGCCAACAGCATCCGGTTCTTGAATTTGGCGTCGACGTGTTGCCGCAGCTTCTTGAGAAACGCATGGGTCTCCGGAAGGTTCTCGCAGATGGTGCCCTCGCGCTCGTAGAGATAAGGCACGGCATCCAGCCGCAGGCCGTCGACGCCCAGCTCCAGCCAGAAATCGAGGACGTCGAAAATCGCCTTGTGCACTACGGGATTGTCGAAGTTCAGATCGGGCTGATGCGAATAGAAGCGATGCCAGTAGTAAGCCTTGGCGACATAATCCCAGGCCCAGTTGGAAGGCTCGAAATCTTTGAAAATAATCCGCGCCTCCTGATAACGTTCCTGAGTATCGTTCCAAACATAGAAGTTGCGCGCGCTGCTGCCCGGCTTGGCCTCCCGGGCCCGCTGAAACCACGGGTGCTGATCCGACGTATGATTGATAACCAGCTCGGTGATGACGCGGATGCCGCGCTCATGGGCTGCTCGTAAAAAGACTTTGAAATCATGCAAGGTGCCGTAATCGTCATGGATCTGGGTGTAATCGGCGATATCGTAGCCGTCGTCTTTTAGCGGTGAGGCGTAAAACGGCAACAACCATAGGGCGGTGATGCCGAGGTCGTGCAGGTAGTCGAGTTTATCGGTCAGCCCTTGAAAGTCACCGATGCCGTCGCCGTTGCCGTCATGAAAGGCGCGCACGTGAGCCTCGTAGATAACCGCGTCTTTGTACCAGAGCGGATTGTCTTCAAGATAGTAAGATGCGGATTTGGCGCTTCTGCGGCTGGGGGTGTTTTTCATGGCTACATGAAGTAATCAAAGTCCTGCTCGCGGCGCACATTATGGCGCACCCGGAAGATATGCGCCGGCACGCTGCCCGGATCGACACTCAAATAGTTACGCTCGCCGTGCCAGAGATAACGCGCATCGGTCAGCAAGTCATGCACTTGAAACGGTTGCGCCCGATCGAGGCCGAGATCCGCCAGCGGCAACTCCACCCAACCGGACTGCGTATGATGGGGATCGAGATTGACCACGGCGATGATGACGTTGTGGCGATCCGCGGTCTGTTTACCGAAGCAAATAATGTCGTCATTGTCCACCGGAAAAAAGCGCAGGCTGCGATTGCAGTGCAGCGCCGGGTTGTTTTTACGGATGGCGTTGACGCGCGCGATGAAAGGTCGCAGGCTGTCGTGGGCCTCGGTATTCCAGCGCTTGATCTCGTATTTCTCCGAGTCCAGGTACTCTTCGCTACCGGGCTCCCGCGGCGCAGTGACGCCAAGCTCGAAAGCCGGGCCGTAGATACCGTAGTTAGCGCCCAGCATTGCGGCAAGAACGAGTCGCGCCATGAAAGCGGGACGTCCGCCATACTGCAGATATTCCGGCAAAATGTCGGGAGTGTTGGGCCACAGGTTAGGACGAAAAAATTCGCCCGCCTCGGTTTGTATCAGCTCGGTGAAATACTGGGTCAGCTCGCGCTTGGTATTGCGCCATGAGAAGTAGGTGTAAGACTGGCTGAAGCCGAGCTTGGCCAGGCGGTACATGAGCTTGGGCCGGGTGAAGGCCTCGGCGAGAAACAAAGTATTCGGATAATCGTTTTTGATCGCAGCGATCGCCCATTCCCAGAAACCAAACGCCTTGGTGTGAGGGTTGTCAACGCGGAAGATCCGTACGCCTTGCGCGCACCAGAACTGCATGACGCTCTTCAATTCTTCCCATAGCGACTGCCAATCGTCGGTCTCAAAGTCGATCGGATAGATATCCTGGTACTTCTTGGGCGGGTTTTCGGCGTATTGAATGGAGCCATCGGGCCGCTTACGGAACCATTCAGGATGTTCCTTCACGTAGGGATGATCAGGCGTGCATTGAAACGCGATGTCCAGCGCGATGTCGATATTGATTTCATTGGCCTTCGCCAACAGCTGCTTAAAGTCAGCTAATGTACCCAGCTGCGGATGGATTGACTTGTGCCCGCCCTCCTCCGAACCGATAGCCCAGGGGCTGCCGACATCGTCCGGAGCAGCCGTGAGCACGCCATTTTTGCCTTTGCGAAACGCTCTGCCGATGGGGTGAATCGGCGGCACGTAAAGCACGTCAAAGCCCATCTCGGCGACGTAAGGCAGGCGCGCCATGTAGTCTTGCAGCGTACCGTGCTTACCCGGCGCGCGGGCGCAGGAGCGAGGAAACATTTCGTACCAGCTGCTGAACTCCGCTTTCTGACGGTCGACCGAGACGCGCAGTTCTTTTCCATATATTGCCGGCCAGCGCCGCTCCGCATGGCGACCCATCAAAATCGACAGCTCATCGTCGAGCGCTTTTTGTACGGCCTCGGCATCGTCGGACCTGAGCGCAGCGGCGTACACCGCCAGGATTTCCCGGTCCGCTCCGGCCGCCCGCATTACCGCCTGGTCCACCCATTGAGCGCCGGTCGCCAGTTCCAAAGCAACATCTTGCCCGGCGGCCAGTTTTTTGCTCAGATTCTGGCGCCAGGACTTGAATGAGTCGACCCACGCCTGAATCGTATAGCGAAAGCCGATCAGGCGATCGATCTGAAATGAGCCGCGCCAACGGTCGTTCACCAGCGGTTCCATGACATCTTCGCGCCACTCCGCTTCGTCGTCTGCGCGCCAGAGCAGCAGCGCCGACAGCGCGTCGTGACCGTCGGTAAAAATATCGGCTTCGACGCTGACACGGTCGCCGACAACCCGTTTGATTGGAAACCGGCCGCAGTCGATCTCCGGCTCTACGCCTTCGATGACGGCGCGGACGCGGCTGTCCGCCGGCATGTCGCTTTTTACGATCGGCTGCGGTCGCGGCTCGCGCGCCGGCGATCCCCTTTTTTGCCTCGGCAAACGATTTTCATTGGATCTCTCCACGGTCATATTTTCTCAACGTCCTTCAGAAAGTAAAATCGCGAATAACGGCAAACCCGGACAGGTTTATTGCCCTCAGGATAACGTAATTTGAGGGCGGATAAAATCAGCGGCGGCGAAAAACGTGCGGCAGCGTGGCGGGCGCGCTCGGTGCCCTGGCAACGAAGAGGAAAAATGCCAACGTCGCTCTTCGATCAATCGTCAC
>CAYZXN010000390.1:0-6903 GCA_964482425.1 uncultured Syntrophobacteraceae bacterium
TGAGTTTCTTCTTACCTGGGGCCGCGATGGCATCCTCGGTAAGCACCATATTCGCGCGGCCGGACATCGCGTCGTCCACGGTGGCGCAAAGTTCACGGAGCCGGTGCTCATCGATCAACAAACGCTCACGGCACTGGAAAATCTCGTGCCGCTGGCTCCATTGCACCAGCCCCACAATATGGCGGCCATTAGAGCAATGCTGCGGATGATGCCTTCGCTGCCTAACGTTGCTTGCTTCGATACCGCCTTTCACCATACGCAACCGGCGGTCGCGCAAACGTTCGCATTGCCACGCCGGTATGCGCAAGAGGGCGTCCGCCGATACGGGTTCCATGGTCTCTCGTACGAATACATCGCGTCGGTGTTGCCGACCGTCGACCCGCGCGCCGCCGAGGGAAAAACGGTGGTGGCACACCTGGGCAACGGCGCGAGTATGTGCGCAATGACAAACGGCCGCAGTGTCGCGACTACGATGAGCTTCACGGCTTTGGACGGCCTGATGATGGGCACACGGTCCGGCGCCGTCGATCCCGGCGTACTGCTGTATCTGATGAAACAACACGGCATGGATTCAGATGCCTTGCAGCAGCTGCTCTATTATCAGTCGGGATTGCTCGGCGTTTCAGAAATTTCCAGCGACATGCGCGCGCTGCTCTCGAGCGGCGATTCCCGTGCCACGGAGGCGCTGGATCTGTTCGTCTATCGCATCAAACGCGAGTTAGGATCCCTGGCCGCAGCCCTGGGTGGCCTGGAAGCACTGGTGTTCACCGGAGGCATCGGTGAGAACGCGCCATCGATCCGCGCGCGGGTCTGCCGCGATGCGAGTTGGCTCGGGTTGGAGCTCGACGAGATCGCCAACGCAAACGCTGGTCCGCGCATTACTCGTGAGGGCAGTCGCGCGTCTGCATGGGTGATACCGACCAATGAAGAGCTTATGATCGCGATGCATACGCGCCGGCTATTGCGCGAGGGCTCCCACGGCAGGAGTGGCTCATGGTCGGAGGAATGAAATGAGCGAAACGATAAACAAGCAAAAACTGGACGAATTATCCATAAACACTATACGCACGCTGGCGATGGATGCGGTGCAACAGGCCAACTCCGGCCATCCCGGCACGCCGATGGCGCTGGCTCCGGTGGTTTATTGTTTGTGGCAACGCTTCTTGCGCTTCGATCCGAACCATCCGATTTGGCCCAACCGAGACCGATTTGTCTTGTCCGTTGGCCATGCGTCCATGCTGTTGTACGCGATGCTTCACCTTACGGGTGTTAAAGCGGTTAACCCGAAGTATGAAACGCTCGGGAATCTCTCGGTGGAGCTGGACGATATCAAGCGTTTTCGCCAGCTCGAGAGCAAATGCCCCGGGCATCCTGAATACCGTTGGACTTCGGGTGTCGAGACCACCACGGGTCCGTTGGGACAGGGTGTGGCGACGAGCGTCGGCATGGCGATTGCCGAGCGCTGGCTGGCGAGCTATTTCAACCGGCCCGGATTCGAGCTGTTCGATTATGATGTTTACGCGTTGTGCGGCGACGGCTGCATGATGGAAGGAATCTCCGGCGAAGCCGCTTCGTTGGCCGGTCACCTGAAGCTAAGCAATCTCTGTTGGATCTACGACAACAACCACATCACCATCGAGGGAAACACGGCTTTGGCGTACAGCGATGACGTGGCGACGCGTTTCATCGGCTACGGCTGGAACGTCACGCGCGTCGGCGACGCCAACGATCTGGAAGTGCTCGAGCGCGCTTTTAAGATGTTCAAAAATACCACCGACCGACCGACCTTGATCATTGTGGATAGCCATATCGCTTACGGCGCGCCCAACAAACAAGATACCAGTGCGGCTCACGGCGAACCGTTGGGCGAGGAAGAAATCAAGCTGGCGAAGCGAAATTACGGGTGGCGGGAGGATGCGCAATTCCTTGTGCCCGACCATGTCCGCGCGCATTTTCGAGCGGGGATCGGCGCGCGCGGCCAGGCGCAGCACGAGGCATGGTGGAGCAAATTCGAAGCGTACAAGCGCGACTATCCAGAGCTCGCCGATCATGGCTATCGCATGCTGCGCCGCGAGCTGCCGGAAGGCTGGGAAGGCGAGTTGCCCGTCTTTCCCCGCGACAGCAAGGGGATGGCAACCCGGGATGCGTCAGGCCTGGCGTTGAATGCGATTGCGCGGAAGGTGCCGTGGCTGCTCGGCGGCTCGGCTGATCTCGGTGCTTCATGCAAAACTCGGCTGACCTTTTCGGGTGCCGGAGATTTTAACGCCGAGAATCCTGGAGGGCGAAACTTCCACTTTGGAATCCGCGAGCATGCCATGAGCGCAGTTCTCAACGGTTTGTCGCTTTCGAAGATCAGACCGTTTGGATCGGGATTCTTGATCTTCAGCGACTACGGCCGCGCGGCGATCCGGCTGAGCGCCTTGATGGAAATTCCGGTCATTCACATTTTCACGCACGATTCCATCGGCGTGGGAGAAGACGGGCCCACCCATCAACCGGTAGAACATTTGACCTCGTTGCGCGCTATTCCCGGCTTGATCATTTTGCGGCCGGCGGATGCCGCCGAGACCGTGGAAGCCTGGCGCGTGATCATGCCATTGCGCCATGAGCCGGTGGCGCTGATCTTGACGCGGCAAGCCCTGCCCGTTTTAAACCGCGCGAAGTATGCGTCCGCCGAGGGCGTTGCGCGCGGCGCATACATTCTCGCCGATGCCGACGACGGCAAACCCGAAGTTCTGTTGCTCGCCAGTGGCAGCGAAGTCTCGCTGTGCATCGACGCGTACGAGAAGCTTAAGAGCGACGGCATCAAAGCGCGCGTCGTGAGCATGCCCTCGTGGGAGCTGTTCGAGCAGTATTGCCGCGAGCATCCCGGGTATCGCGATGAGGTGCTGCCGGAGTCGGTGGACGCGCGGGTGTCAGTGGAACAAGCATCGACCCTGGGGTGGCCCCGCTATGTCGGACGGCACGGCCGCAGCATCGGCATGGAGACCTTCGGCGCCTCGGCGCCGCTGCAGGAATTACAGAAGAAGTTCGGCTTCACCGTGGAAAATATTGTCGAGGCTGTGAAGCAGCAGCTCGCTCAATCGAGGTAAGCTAGATGCGCGTCGCGATCGGTTCGGATCACGCCGGCTTTGACCTGAAGGAAGAGATCAAAACTTTCTTGGCAGGTGACAATCAGCTGATTTTGGACGTCGGCACCTACAACAAAGATCCCGTTGACTATTCCGACTATGCCGAAGCGGTGGGCGCGGCGGTGCGCGGGTCGCGTGCCGAGCGAGGAATTCTCATTTGCGGCAGCGGCGTAGGCGCGTCGATGGCCGCTAATCGTATCCCCGGTATTCGCGCGGGCCTCTGCCATGACACCTACTCGGCGCACCAGGGCGTGGAGCATGACAATATGAACGTGCTGGTGCTCGGGGGGCGGGTGGTCGGAGTCGAGCTGGCGCGCGAGCTGATTCGCGCGTTCTTAAATGCGAACTTCTCGGGCGAAACGCGTCACGTTCGACGCCTCGCCAAAATGACGGCGTTGGAGAATCGGTTGCGCGCACTACAGGTATTTGGCCAGTCGGTGTGGCTCGATTACATTCGGCGCAGCCTGATCACCAGCGGCGAGTTGCGCCGGTTAATCGATGAAGATGGACTGGCCGGCGTCACGTCCAATCCCTCGATCTTTGAAAAAGCGATCGCCGGAAGTTCCGATTACCAAAACATTCTCGAGTCGCCGGACGCCCGGGCGCTCGATGTTAAGGCGCTCTATGAGAAACTTGCGGTGCGCGATATTCAAGATGCCGCCGATGCATTGCACACCGTGTACCAAGAAACCTCGATGCGCGACGGCTACGTTAGTTTGGAAGTTTCGCCGTTTCTGGCCCACCACACCGCGGGTACCCTGGACGAAGCGCGCCGCTTATGGCGCGCGGTAGGACGGGCTAATCTGATGATCAAAGTTCCGGCCACCGCGCAGGGCATCCCCGCCATTCAGCAACTCATCAGTGAGGGTGTCAACGTCAACGTAACTTTGTTGTTCGCCCAGGAAACCTACCAGCAGGTGGTGCAGGCCTACATTGCAGGGCTGGAGCAATTTGCCGCCCGCGGCGGCAACCTCAAGCGGCTGGCCAGTGTGGCTAGTTTCTTTATCAGCCGGATTGATAGTGCAGTTGATGCGCTGGTCCTGGCGCACCTGCAGGCAACGACCGACTCTAGGCACCAAAGCGTGCTGCGAGGCCTGTTAGGCAAAGTAGCGATCGCCAACGCCAAGCTCACGTATCAGCGCTACCGCGACCTGTTCGGCACCCCACGCTGGCAGGCGCTGGCCGCGAAAGGCGCACAGAAGCAGCGCTTGTTGTGGGCCAGCACGGGCACGAAGAATCCCAGCTATCGCGATGTCGTTTACGTAGAAGAACTCATAGGAGCGGAGACCGTCAACACGATACCTCCTGCCACCTACGACGCCTTTCGCAAACACGGTCGGCCGCGCGCAAGCCTGACGGAGGACGTCGAGGATGCCTTTGACACCATCGCCGGGCTCGCCCAGGCCGGCATTAGCATGAAAGAGGTCACGGATCAGCTACTACAGGAAGGCGTGCAGCTTTTCGCGGATGCGTTCGACAAGCTGCTCAATGCCGTGGAGAAGCAGCAAAGCAAACAAACGGGCGCGGGAATGGAGCTGAATAGTAAACTTCCTTTCGGATGATTTGCTGCCTGCGCGGAGACGCGCAACAGACGTTTGCGTGCTTCAACGGCAGCGCTGCTAGAACTGCGTCATGAGTGGACAAGGCAATTGTTTCTCAATTTTGGGTAAAGATTCCGAGCTTTTGATTCGCGTGTCCGGCACGTGGCGATTACAGGCCGGCCTCGCTGCAATCCAGCCGATCGAGAGGGAAATAGATTCATCTCCCCACCCCAAGGTAGTTCGGTTCGATACTCAAGAGCTAACCGGTTGGGATAGTAGCATCGTTTGGTTTCTGGCCAAAGTATCCGACCTTTGCCGCGAACGAGGCGTTGCCGTTGATCGGGACAACCTGCCAAAGGGACTTCGCCGGCTGGTGGAGCTCGCCGAGGCCGTTCCCGAAAAAAAGGGAGTGAGAAGAGACTTCGCCACGCCGTCCATTGTCGACCGTATTGGTCACCGCGCCATTGCTAGCATTTCGTCCACTACCGCCGCGCTCAACTTCCTGGGGGAGATGACCCTTGCTTCGATTAAGCTCCTGCCTGGGAAAGTCCGTTTCCGAGCGCTGGATGTGTTTCTCTTCATTCAACAAAGTGGCCCCCAGGCGCTGCCGATTGTCACTCTGATCAGCTTCCTGGTGGGCGTCATTCTCGCCTTTATTGGGGCGGTGCAACTCAGGCGATTCGGAGCTCAGATCTATGTTGCCGACCTCGTTGGGATCGCCATGGTGCGGGAGATGGGCGCGGTGATGACGGGAATTATCATGGCAGGTCGAACCGGAGCTGCGTTTGCGGCCCAGCTTGGCACCATGAAGGTAACCCAGGAGATTGACGCCTTTACCACGATTGGCTTGCCGCCCGAGGAATTCCTGGTTTTTCCGCGTGTGATCGCTTTGGTTTTAATGATGCCTCTGCTTTGCCTTTACGCTGATTTTATCGGGGTTTTGGGTGGCGCTGCCGTTGGGGTTGGGATGCTGGATATATCCTGGAGGACCTATTTCCGGGAAACCATGAATGCCATCACTTTGACACAACTTTTCGGCGGCCTGTTCAAGAGTACAGTCTACGGGTTGCTGATTGCCCTTTCCGGCTGCTTACGAGGCCTACAGTGCGGCAAGAGCTCCTCAGCCGTGGGCGACGCGGCCACTTCCGCCGTGGTCACAGGCATCGTTGCCATTGTAGTGGCATGCGGTGTTTTTGCCGTGATCTTCTACGTCCTGGGAATCTAGCATGGCGGGGGAGGCAACAGATGAAAAGAACAAGAAGGCGCACATTACGGTGAGCCACCTGACGATGGCCTTCGATAGCTTCGTTCTCATGCGTGATCTCAATTTCACGGTAAACTGTGGCGAGGTGTTTATTATCATGGGCGGTAGCGGGTGCGGCAAAAGCACGCTGCTGCGACACTTGATCGGATTGGAGGAACCGGCGCAGGGAGAGATCTTTTACGGCGGTGACAACTTCACCAAAGCGCACCCCGCCAAGAGGCGGGAGATCATGAGCCGCATGGGCGTGCTATTTCAGACCGGCGCGCTGTGGAGCTCCATGAGCCTTGCGGAAAATGTATGCCTACCGCTCGGGGAGTATACCGACCTTCGTCCTGCTGAAGTGCGCGAGATCGCTTCGTTGAAACTCGCGCTTGTCGGTCTTAAAGGCTTCGAAGACTACTATCCATCCGAGATCAGCGGCGGCATGCAGAAACGCGCCGGCCTCGCCCGAGCCATGGCACTGGACCCCGAAATCCTGATGTTGGACGAGCCGTCAGCGGGACTCGATCCCGTCACCGCCCGTTTGCTCGATGATCTCATCCTCGAGATTCGCGACAATCTGCGCGCGACCATCGTTGTCGTCACACATGAGCTTGCGAGTATTTTCAGGATCGCCGACAACTGTGTATTTCTCGACTCCGAAAGCGCAACGATGATTGCGCGCGGCGATCCCAAGGAGCTTCTGGCTTATTCACAAGACCCCCGGGTCCGGCGGTTTCTGAGCGGCGGAGAAGAGAAGAGACAATGAAGACGAGAATCAGCCCGACGCTCATCGGCCTGTTTGTCATCGGGGCTGTCGCCATACTGGTCGTGGCGGTGGTGCTTCTGGGATCGGGGAAATGGTTCCGAAAAACCTACGACTTCGTGCTGTACTTCCAGGGGTCGGTGAACGGACTCAATATCGGTGCTCCTGTCAAGTACAAGGGCGTGGAAATCGGTTCCATCACCGATATCCTGCTGCAGCTGG
>CAYZXN010000391.1:0-7713 GCA_964482425.1 uncultured Syntrophobacteraceae bacterium
CGAATCGAGACCGGGAAATGATCGGAGCCGATATAGGGCAGCCGCCTGAGCTCCACGAGTCTAAAATGCTTTGAATGAAAAAAATGATCCAGGGGAAAGCGGATGAAAGGATACTTGGCATTAAACGTGTGATAAAAGCCGCGGCCAATGCGCGGGTCCAACAAACCGCTGATCTTCTGAAATAAATGGGTTGTCCGGGACCAGGCCACGTCGTTCAGATCCCCCAGAACCACGACCGGGTCATCTTTTCCTTTGACTTCTTTGCCGACGATGAGCAGTTCCGCATCTCGCTCCGTCGACCTTGGATGTTCCTGCGGCACCGGTGGCCGCGGATGAACGCACCGCAGCTCGACCTCTGTGCCCGCCGGCAACCTGACGCGCGTGTGTATGGAGGGAATGTCGTCTTGCACCAGGAACTTTATTTCCGGGTTCACGAGCTCGAGCCGGGAATGGAGCAGCATGCCGTAGCAGTTATCCAGCGGCTGCTGGACCGTGTAGGAGTATGTGCGCTCCAGTTCTTTTAGCTGTTCCTGCCACCAGGAATCGGTCTCAGCGGTCACAACGATATCCGGATCGAACTCACGGATGATTTGCTTCAACCGTGCCGCATTCCGGTTGTCCATAAGAACGTTGGAAAACAGCAGGCTTAAGGTCGACTCCTTTTTGGCATGCATGCTCTGTTGTACCTGCTTGCGGGCGAGCGGCGTGTACGGATAAATCATGAATGCCTGGTAAAGCAGACATAAAAGCAGGGCGGCAATAAAGGCGTATTCAGTGATTCCGAATGTATTCAAAAATAAAACGTAAGCGACGATAACGGCGGCGGTGAGAATAGCGATTTGCAAACGTGGAAAATCGAATATTCTGACCCACCAGTCGTCCTTGCGCACTAACGGAATGGCAGTGGCCAGGATCATGAGAGCGCCGATTCCAACTATTAAGAGCTTCACCGTTGCCTCTTCTTTTGAGACTGTTCTCAATACCTGTACCTGGAATATTAACGCAATTGAGGTGCTAGTGTAATATTGCTGCTGACGGATGTCTGGTGGCAGTTTTGCGTGGTGCGGACAAAGGATCGAGAACTATAAAGCTTCGACGGATGTCCCCTTGGGATGTATTCACGCCATGCGCGCCATGCTTTTCAAAAAAGCCGGTGAGCCGCTACGGTTGGAAGAAGTGGCGGTCCCCCAACCTGATGCCGGACAGGTCTTGATTCGCGTGCGCGCCTGCGCGGTATGCCGCACCGATTTGCACGTGGTTGACGGCGAGCTTACCCATCCCAAGCTCGCGCTGATTCCCGGCCATGAAATCATCGGCCGGGTGCAACAAACCGGCGCAAGAGTGAAACGCTTCAAGATCGGCGATCGTGTCGGCGTACCCTGGCTGGGTTGGACATGCGGCGCCTGCGCACATTGTTTGTCCGGTCGGGAGAATCTCTGCGATCAGGCGCGCTTTACCGGTTACACGCTTGACGGCGGCTACGCCGACTATGCGGTTGCCGACGAACGTTTCTGTTTTCCCATTCCGGATTCGTACACCGATGCGGAAGCCGCGCCCCTCATGTGCGCGGGTTTGATCGGTTATCGCAGCCTGGTCAAGGCCGGCGGCGGCAAGCGGCTGGGGATCTATGGCTTTGGCGCCGCCGCGCACATCGTTGCGCAGGTGGCGAAATATCAGCAGCGCGAAATCTACGCTTTCAGCCGGCCCGGCGATGAACAGGCAAAAGAGTTCGCGCTGGGCTTGGGCGCCACTTGGGCCGGAGGGTCCAATGAGCTGCCGCCCGTGGAATTAAACGCGGCGATTATCTTTGCTCCGGTAGGTGAATTGGTTCCGCAGGCCCTGCGCGCGGTGGGCAAGGGAGGGACTGTGGTCTGCGGCGGCATTCACATGAGCGACATCCCCTCCTTTCCCTATTCGATCTTATGGGAAGAACGCTCCGTTTGTTCGGTGGCTAACCTGACCCGCCGCGACGGCGAAGAATTCCTTGCGCTTGCGCCGCGCATCCCTGTGCGCACGGAGGTCCAAACGTTTGCCCTGGAAAAAGCCAATGAAGCCCTTGCTCGGCTGCGGTCGGGAAGGATTCAAGGAGCCGCCGTGCTGGTCACAGAGAGCGATAGTGCGAATGGCTAGGATACTCCGTCCGGCGTCTGCAGAGGCACGATCACCTCACGCGCCAATATCTCGGTTTGTTCACGCCAGTTTTCAAGCCGGCCGCAGGGACGCATGACGAACTTGGTAGCGCCCGCGGCAATATATTCTTGCAGCCGCCGGCGCACCTGCTCCGGCGTGCCGAGAGCCGTGAACTCAAACGGCGCCAGCTCGGGTCGCGGTCGCAGCGACTTTTTCGCGGCTTCATAGGCATCATCCGGGCTGTCGGCGAAGTAGAACGGCAGCAACACGCCGTAGTGATCTTCCGGCACGGCGCGTCCGGCCTCGGCGGCGTAGGCGCGGATGGCTTTGATGCCGGTGGCGACTTCAGCTGCGGAAACGGCGGAGACGAGCCAGCCGTCGCCCAGGCGTCCGGTGCGGCGCAACGCCGCCTGACTGCGGCCGCCGATCCAGATCGGCGGCCCGCCCTTCTGCCATGGCCGCGGTGTAATCGTAACATCCTTGATGGAACAAAATTTTCCCTCGTAACTGACGTTTTCTTCAGTCCACAGCCGGCGCATCAGGACGATGGCTTCGTCGGAACGCTGCGCGCGCTCCTTTTGACTTACACCGACAGCGGCGAAGTCCGCGGCATCGTCGCTGCCAAGTCCCACGGCGGGAAAAAGGCGTCCCCGGGAGAGAAAGTCCAGGGTCGCCAGCTGCTTGGCCAGCAGCACCGGATGACGCGTCGACAGCACCAGAGTGCTGGTGCCGAATTTCATGTGCCGCAGCCGGCCCGCGATGTACGACAAAAAGGTGATGGGTTCCAAAGCGGGGGCAGAGGAAACCAGGCGGTCGCTCACCCATAGCGAATCGATATCGAGCGCTTCGAAATAATCGATCAAATCGGAAATCGCGTCGGGCGAGATGTCGTTCTCCGGCCATTGGCCAAGGGTGAGCCCGATCCTGACCTTCATGAGGCAGCGCTACTTTTCGTAGAGTTTTTTGATGAAGCCGCTCTTGTCGAGCTCCTCGATGAAGCTCGGGTCGGTGAACTCTTCCGGTTTTCGTTTGTAGACTTCAGGGCGGGTCATGGCGACGTATTCGTAACTCGTTTTCATGCCTTTGATGTTTGGGTAGGGGGCGGCCAGGCGATGCTTGGCAAACAGTTCCCAGGATTCCTGCGCCAGAGAGTCGTCATCGAGCCTGAGCGTCTTCTTGATGATCCTCTTGGCGAGCTCCGGTTCCTGTTTGAAACGGGCGATGCCCTCAGTGTGCGCTCTCATGTACCGAAGGATCAGGTCGCGGTCCTGGCGAATGGTCGCGCGCCGCGAGGCGATTTCGCTCCAAGGATAATCCACCTCCTTGAAGAAATCCCACAGCACTGTGAATCCGTCACGCTGCGCCAAAACAAACGCCGGATGAGAAAGAACGGCGGCAGGAATCTTGCCTTGTTTCAACGCCAGCAGGCGATCGGCATCGCCGCCGACCTGGAGCAGCGCAAAGTCCTTATCCGGATTCATCCCTTTCTTTTTTGCCAGGTGGCGCACCAGGAAGTCGGTTAACGAACCGAAAGTAGTGACACCCACCGACTTGCCTTTGAGATCCTCGTCCTTCTTGATGTCGGGCCGAACCATAAGCGATTGCACGACGCCCGGCATCGTATGGCCCAAGATCACCATGTCCGATCCGGCGAGCACCGCGTTCATGACCGACGGCGTAGCAATCGGGGAGATCGCCACGCTGCCGGCGACCAGGGCGCGCGAAGCGATTCCTGAGCCGCTCATCAGCACGACTTCGGCGTCAAGCCCGTGCTTCTCAAAAATCTTCGCCTCCTTGGTGAAAAAGATGATCATATTGCCCATGCTTACCGCCGGCACACCGACGTGAATTTTCTTCAGCGATCCGCTTTGGGCACGAAGCGAAGCGGGTGAAGAGAAGAAACTGGATACAATTAGCAGAATCAACAGACGCAGGAACGGCTTGTGATAGATCATCCGATGACTCCTCCTGAACACATGATCTATTCGGGATATAGTCCCGATGTGAAAACGATGTCAATCAGCAGGAGAATCTCGCCATATAAGTTTTCGTAAGTTGACAAAAGCGGACCTTTTGAATATGTGAGGCATCATGCTACCCAATTTAGCGCGCGAAGAGTTATTGGAGCTGTGCCGGCGGATGATGATCATCCGCTATTTCGAAGAGAGCCTGGTGCCGCTGCACGACCGCGGAGTCTTTAGCGGCCATTATCACCTCTACATCGGCCAGGAGGCGACCGGCGTGCCCGCGTTAGCTTGCCTGCGGGGCGATGACTATCTCTTCACCACGCACCGGAATCATGGCCATTTGCTTGCCCGGGGTGCAGACCCCAAACGGCTATGCGCCGAGATCCTGGGCCGCGCCGATGGCCTCAATAAGGGCAAAGGCGGATCGTTCCATTCGGTGGCACCGTCTTTAGGGTTTCTTCACAGCTCTGGCGTAGTGGCCGGCATTATTCCGCTGTCGACCGGCACGGCCTATGCCGCCAAGGCGCTGCAAAACGGCCGCATCACCGTCTGCCTGTTCGGCGACGGCGCCTTGGAAGAAGGGGCGGCGCCGGAGGCGTTCAACCTGGCTTCGCTCTATAAATTGCCGGTGCTCTTTCTGTGCGAGAACAATGGCAAATACGGCGCGGGGCGAGCCGAGTCGGCCGCGCAGTCATCTTCAATGGCAGCCTATCCTCTGACGGATTTGCCGAAAGCTTATAAAATTCCCGCCCAGCAAATTGACGGCTTGGATTCCGGCACCGTGCACGCGACCATTGCCGACGCAGTAGAAAAAATCCGCCGCGGCGAAGGGCCGCAGTTCGTCGAAGCGCAAACGGTGCGCTGGCCCGGCAGCGAAACCAACTGGCCGTCGGTAGCGCAACCCTTCGACAGCTCGCTCGCCTGGGATGTCAGCACAGTCCCGGAAAAGGTGCGAGAATGGTACCGCACTTGCGATCCGCTGCTCATTTACATCCGCGAGCTGGTCGAAGCCAACCATGCCGGCCGGGAAGAAATTGCCGCCATGGAACGCCAGGTCAAGTCCGAGATCAGCGCCGCAGTGGAGTTTGCCGTCGCCAGCCCGTACCCGAAACCTGAAGAGGCAGAGCGCGACTTTTTCGCGTAAGAGATAAACCATGAGAGAGCTGACTTATTATGAAGCCAAATTCGAGGCCTTGGACGAGATCATGGCTGCCGATCAGCGAGTCCATCTGATCAACGGCACCTTCTTAAGCTTGAGCCCGCACCGTCACGTTTATCAAAACCTGGTAAAAAAATACCGCGAGCGCATGATCTCGCCACCGATTTCCGAGCTTGGGTTTTGCGGACTGGCTACCGGCGCCGCCATGGCGGGACTGCGGCCCGTGGTCGATCTGAGCACCGGCAGTTTTATTTACGAAGCCTGGCCGCAGGTAGCCAATGAGGCCGCCAACGCCTATTACATGTCCGGCGGCCAGACCCGCGTGCCGGTCGTGTTCCATATATTCCATGGTATCCGTGGCGGCGGCGCGGCACAGCACTCCGGCAGCCCCCAGGCGATGCTGTGGAATGTCCCGGGTTTGGAGATAGTTCTGCCGTCTTCGCCGCGCGACGTCAAAGGCCTGCTCAAGACGGCTGTCGCGTCGGACAATCCGACCCTCTTCGTCGATCACGTCCGCCTTCTCGACACCCGTGGGGAAGTACCGGAGAACGACAAGCCGATTCCGTTCGGCGTGGCCGACGTAAAGCGCGAGGGCGGGGACGTGACCGTGGTCTCGACATCCTACACAGTCCAGCGCTGCCTTAAAGTCGCGGACCAGCTCGCCAGGGAAGGGATCGAAGTGGAAGTCGTCGACCCGCGCACCCTGGTACCGTTTGACCTGGCAACCATCCTGTCCTCGATCGATAAAACTCGGCGCGTGGTGGTGGTTGACGAAACACACCAGAGCTGCGGCGTTGCCGCCGAGATTGCCGCGCGCATCGCCGAGAGCGGCTTTGACAAATTGAGGACCCGGATTCGCCGGGTCTCGACCCTCGACGTGCCGGTGCCTTTCAGCCCGCCGTTGGAAGACTACATCGGGCCGCGAGAAGATCGCATCATCGATGCCGTCCGCGCTGCCGTGGCATAAGCTTCTTGGCTGAGAAGCCCTCGCTACTTGATGGCATCGATTCGACCGCCAAGAACGCAGCGCAGCAAAGCCGCAGGCAAATAGAAACAATCAAGTAACCACGAAGGTGAGATAGTACTATCTCCTTTCGACCCTCGTGTGACGTTCACTCGGCTCCTGAGCACCCATGGCAAAAAAGCAAGAAAGCTCAAAGGATCTTGTCGATCTCCTGCGGCGCATGTGGCTGATTCGCGCCTTTGAAGAGAAAGTTTCGGCGCTCTACGCCCAGCGGCAGATCCTCGGCCTGCTGCATTTGGGTATCGGTCAGGAAGCCGTCGCGGTCGGCGCCTGCAGCCTGCTGCGCCGGGACGATTACGTATTCGGCGGCCACCGCTCCCACGGCCATGCTCTTGCCAAAGGCGCCGACGTCAACCGGCTCATGGCCGAGATCGCCGGCCGTGCCACCGGCTACTGCGGCGGCAAAGGCGGCTCCATGCACATTGTCGCGGTGGACGCCGGCTTCATGACCGCCACTGGAGTAGTCGGCGGCACGATCCCACTGGCTCTCGGAGCGGCACTTGCCGCCAAAGAACGGAAACAACGCCAGGTCGCGGTCGTCTTCTTCGGTGACGGCGCGGGACAGGCCGGGCCGTTTCACGAGTCCTTGAATATCGCCAGTTTGTGGCGGCTGCCGGTGATCTTCGTATGCGAAAACAACGGCTATGCCGAGTTCACGCCACTCTCCGCCCATACCAACGTCGACCGGCTGGCGCGGCATGCAAAAACCTACGGCATTAAGAACAGCACAGTGGACGGCAACGATCTCCTCGCCGTGCGCGCCGTCATGAGCCAAGCCCTGGCACAGGCGCGCGCCGGAAAAGGTCCGGTGTTCATTGAGTGTCTCACCCATCGAATGCGCGGCCACTATGAGGGCGACCCGGCCAAGTACCGCGAGCTTGCCCTGCTCTCGGAATGGAAAAAGAAAGATCCTATCGCGCGTTTCACTCGTGTAGTGAAGAGTAAAAAAGCGATCACGGACGGCGAGCTCGAAACCATCGAACGCGAGGCGCGTGATGTAGTGGAGCAAGCCGCTGTCTTTGTCCTGTCTTCCGCTTCTCCCGACGAGATTGAAGTGGACACTCAGGTTACGGCTTGAAGCCCGGCAGAGCTCAGTGATCAGAAGACGAAATCAGCGGTGGGAACGCGGCCGGGATGGAGCGATGCCCGGCTACGGCGAGAGATAGAACAAGCATGCCGGAGCAAACCTATTTAGACGCCATCCGTGCCGGGCTGCACGAAGAGATGGATCGCGATCCGTCGGTGTACGTTTTCGGCGAAGACGTCGCCCTTGGCGGCCCATTCGGCGTCACCAAAGGGCTGGTCGAAGACTTCGGCGCCAACCGGGTCGTTAACACGCCGATCAGCGAAGGCACGGTAATGGGGCTGGCGATTGGCGCGGCAATGGCCGGCCTCAGACCTGTGGTCGAGATCATGTTTATCGATTTCATTAC
>CAYZXN010000392.1:0-11746 GCA_964482425.1 uncultured Syntrophobacteraceae bacterium
ATTCGCGCCGCTCGGCGCGCGCATAGTCTTGATTATGGCTCAACGATTGAAACCCGGTGAACGTGTGCAATGGAGCACTCCTCAGGGAAAAACGCGCCGCCGGCATAAGTGAGCCGATTCCGAGCCGGCACGAGAGGGACGGCTGCGCCTGCCGCGACACCCATCACAATGGTACGAAGTAAAATTGCCTCTGAACGTATTGAGCTGCTCAATTCCAAGGCGCTGGCTCCCGGAGCCTGTGTATTATACTGGATGCAACAGTCTCAGCGCTCGGAGTACAACCACGCGCTCGAGTATGCCATCGAGCAAGCCAATGAGTTGAAACTACCCGTGCATGTCATCTTCGGTCTGACTGACAACTACCCCGAGGCCAACCTGCGCCATTACACCTTCATGTTGGAAGGATTGCGGGAAACTCAAGCTGCGCTGGCTAAGCGCGGCATCGCGATGGCTGTGCGGAAAGGAGAACCGGCGAGTGTGGCGATCGAAGCTGCCCGGAACGCCGCGCTCGTCATCTGCGATCGAGGCTACTTGCGACATCAGAAGAAATGGCGCGGCCAGGTCGGCGAAGCTGCGCCGTGCCGTGTGGTGCAAATCGAGAGCGATGTCGTCGTGCCGATCAGGGCGGTATCCGACAAGCGGGAGGTTGCCGCGCGCACAATCCGCCCGAAGATCCACAAACAGCTCGGTAAATTTCTCGTCGAGGTGACGGAGACCAAAGTCGAGCGGCGCAGCGCGCCGGTTGAAATGGCTGGAATCGATCTCAGCGATCTCGAAGCGACGCTCAAACTTCTCAAGATCGATCGCAGTGTAAAACCGGTGACGCGGTTTTTTGCCGGCGGTTTATCCGCGGCCAAGGCGCGTTTCGCAGCGTTTATGCAGAACAAGCTCGGGCACTACAAGGACAATCGCAACCAGCCGCAAACCGAATACGTGTCGCACATGAGTCCATACCTGCACTTTGGCCAGATCTCGCCGGTTTATCTGGCGTTGCGTATTCGGCGGCAGCGTCCAAACTTGCGGCCTGACGCGGAGGCTTTCTTTGAGGAGCTTGTGGTCCGGCGCGAGTTGTCGATGAATTTCGTCGAGTTCACGGACGACTACGATTCAATCACCTGCTTGCCCGGCTGGGCGAGAAAAACCCTCAATGACCACCGCGGCGACGCTCGCGAGCATATTTATTCGGCGGTGGGATTGGAGCGCGCGGCAACCCATGACCGCTACTGGAACGCTGCGTTCCTTGAGGCCAAGCGTACCGGATATATGCACAGCCACATGCGCATGTACTGGGCAAAACAAATTCTAAGATGGTCGCGCTCGCCGGAAGAAGCTTTCGATATCACTCTAGCCATCATGAATAAATATTTCTTAGATGGGCGGGACGCCAACTCCTACAGTGGCGTCGCCTGGGTGTTCGGCAATCACGATCGGCCTTTCTATGGCCGTGAAATTTTTGGCACGGTTCGCTCGATGACGGCATCGGGCCTGGAACGAAAAGCAGATATGGATGCTTATATCGCGAAAGTAGAAACTCTTAGAGGAAGCGATGAATGAGATGCAACCTCGCCGCGACATATAGCAACATTGCCCCCACGCCGAACACGATATCCCATTTGCGCGATCGGTATTTGCATCAGGAGCGGGAGATCGAGACGTAAAAAATTCGCACCTGGAAGACGACAAAAAACAATCTGCCACAGTCCTCACCGTCTAACCAGAAATCTTCATTACGCGGGTCCGTGGCAGAGCCATGCACAAACACGATGAGAGAAGCGACTAACCGTTAGCAGATCTAAAGTGCGACGATCGACAGTTTGTAGTTCATGAACCGAGGCTGCGTGATGACGATGCCAGCGAATCAAGGAGAAGAACTCTTTGACACCTGAGCGCTTGCGGTTTTCGCCTGGCGACGTCGCGCGTGAAGCACCGGTTCGGTATAGCCGTTTTCAGCCTCTCTTCCTTTTAAAACCAGATCCAGAGCCGCCTGAAACGCAATGCTTTTGTCCAGCTCGGGTGCCATTTTTCGGTAGTTCGGGTCGCCGCTGTTTTGCCGGTCTACCACTACGGCCATTCGTTCAAAGGTTTCTCGTACCTGTTGTTTGGTGACGATACTGTGATGCAGCCAGTTGGCCATATGCTGACTCGATATGCGCAAGGTCGCGCGGTCTTCCATCAGGCCAACGTTGTTGATGTCGGGAACTTTCGAGCAGCCCACACCTTGATCGATCCAGCGGACCACGTAACCGAGAATACCTTGCGCGTTGTTGTCCAATTCCTTTTGGATCTCCTCCGCCGTCAATTTTCGATTGAGGAGCGGCGGGGTGAGGATGTCCTCCAGACGTGCGCGGCTACGCTGAACAAGCTCAGCCTGTATTTTAGCGACATCAACTTGATGGTAATGCAGCGCGTGAAGCGTTGCCGCTGTCGGCGAAGGGACCCATGCGGTGTTTGCTCCCGCTTCAGGATGGGCCATTTTGGTCTCGACCATCTTGCGCATCTCTTCGGGCATGGTCCACATCCCTTTGCCGATCTGTGCCTTTCCCACTAGCCCGGTCTCGATACCGATATCGACGTTCTGGTCTTCGTAGGCACCCAGCCACGGCTGATTTTTGATTTCCACCTTCGGCAACATAGCACCGAGCTCCATACTGGTGTGGATTTCGTCACCGGTGCGGTCGAGAAAGCCGGTGTTGATGAACACAACTCTCTCCCTCGCCGCCTCGATCGCCACTTTCAAATTCACTGTCGTCCGCCGTTCCTCGTCCATAATGCCGATCTTGAGAGTGTTGCGCTCGAGTCCGAGAGCATCCTCGACCCTTGCGAACAGTTCGACGGTAGCTGCGACTTCTTCAGGACCATGCAGTTTGGGCTTGACGATATAGACGCTGCCGGCACGGCTGTTCGTATATTTCGACCTGCCTTTGAGGTCGTGCAGTGCGGCCAGCGCCGTCATCATGGCATCGAGGAATCCCTCGGGAATCTCCTGGCCATCGGCAGTGGTTACGGCATCGGTGTACATGTGAAGGCCGACGTTGCGCACGAGCAATAGACTTCTTCCCGGCAACGTCGCGCTCTGTCCGTTTGGCGCAGTAAAAATCTTGTCGGGATTCAGCGCCCGCATTATGACGCCGCCGCTTCTTTCGAAAGTTTCTTCGAGCGTGCCCTTCATGATGCCATTCCAGTTGCGGTACACTCTTGCCTTGTCCGCCGCATCCACCGCGGCAACCGAATCTTCGCAGTCTTGGATGGTGGTAATGGCAGCCTCCAGAAGCACATCCTTAACCCCCGCCGGATCTAATTTGCCGATGGGATGGTTACGATCGATCTGAATTTCAATGTGTAACTGGTTATTCCTGAGCAGGAGGCTTGCCAGCTCACTGCCTTTTTTTACAAAACCGGCAAACTTGCGCCCATCTGCAAGCCCCGTTTCGCTGCCATTTTTCAGCTTGGCAATCAGTTGGGTCGCACCGTTGGAATCTTTAATTGAGAACTCGGCGACATCGGAGAACTTTCCTCGCTCCAGACCGACAGCCTGATCCAAGAAGGCCTGCGTTCGCGCGATCACCTTGGCGCCGCGTCGTGGATTGTAGGCTTCGCCTTTTTCCGCGCCATCCGTTTCTGGAATCACATCCGTGCCGTAAAGGGCGTCATACAAACTACCCCAGCGGGCATTTGCCGCGTTGAGAGCATAGCGGCCGTTGTCGAGCGGGACTACCAATTGCGGACCCGAAACTTCCGCGATTTCACGATCGACATTTGACGTCGACACGTCAAAGTTTTCGCCTTCAGGAACGAGATAGCCGATCTCGATTAGAAACGCTCGGTATTCCTCGACGTCGAATGGCCGGCCGCGTTTTGCCCGACACCACTCGTCGATTTGCTGCTGCAGATCTTGACGTTTGGCCAGAAGCCGGCGATTCTTTGCTGCCAGATCCTCGACGATCTGGCCTAAGCTAATCCAGAACGCGTCCGGATCCACGCCCGTGCCTGGGGCGATCTGATCCCGCACTAACCGATGCAATTCCTCGTTAACTTTAAGTCCGCCGATAGTTACGAAGTTTGCCATGGCTTTCCTCCTTGCGAGATTTGCGTCAAAACGTCCGGCGCGGATCTCCATCGTAACTGGTTGTTAAAATTCGAACGGCTGGGCCGCCGTAGACCGGTCTTATATCTTCGACAGCGGCAGAGGTGACACCTCCTTCACATGCACCGCCTAACCCACGGCTCTGATCGGCGCGTGGTTTGAACGTCCTTTCGACGGCCTAAACTCGTTGGTAATAAAGCGCTTCAGCGACTCATCGTTGGCGAATATTTTTTGTGCCCGTGCGGTGTCTACGACAAGAGCGATAATGTTCGGATCGTCGGTCCGCGCTTCGCGGAAAACACCGTTCTGGATCATGCGGCTAACCGACAAACGGTTATCATCCGTGGGTGTCACGTAGTGCACGAGATCGGTTTTGTAACGATGAAGCAGAAAGAAGTGCATTAACGTCATGAGACGGCGGGCGCGATACTTCTTCACGGTATTCTGATCCTTGACCGCGAGAAACTTTCGACCGCCTCTGTCCCTATCCACGCGATAAATGATCTCGGCGATCTTGTCACGGGCCTCATCGAACACGTTGAGCATCATTTCCTCGGAACCGGCCCAGCGCTCTTTGACTTCGGCGCTGAGCTCGCCGCCTTTAAACAGACCTTGCTTGCTCCAATGTTCGGTCCACATGCGCAGCCATCTTTCCAAAACGCTCGTGGGCACCTCGATGGGTTTTCTATGCTGAGCCTCGGTCGACTTGCCGCCCATCGATGATGTAGTCAGCGACGGCCCGCGTGCCGCACGCCGGAACCGGTCCGCCCACGGCCCGCCGACGAAGGTCTGCGGAAATTGCGCTGGATCATTGGCGAGTCGAAGCGAGCGCTGGATGAGCCGGACGAAACCGAGCACTCCCTCTTCTTTCAGCGCCCGCGCCAGGCGCCCATTCATCAGCGCTTCGGTCTGATGACCCGCATAGGTTATGAAGTTAAAAACATAGCCCATCTTCCCCAGTTCGGCGGCAAAGCTGCGGATCTGATCGTCGGTGAACCCCCACGCGTCCCAGTTCCACGACGGCGACAGGTTATAGGCCAATAGCTTGCCAGGGAAGACCTCATGCATGGCTTCGGCCCAAATTCTGTCATCCTCCAAATCCGGCTTGGCGGTTTCACGCCAAACCAAATCGCAGAATGGCGCCATCGCCAATCCTCTGGCCGTTGCCATGTCGCGCCCGCCCGTGATCGGATAAAAACCTTCCGGCGTCCTCGGCAAGTCCCAATCCCAGAAGACTTCGAGGCCCAAGGAGTTGGCGCGCTCACGGGCTTCGCAGAAGGACGCTTGGGCGGCAAATTTCCTCCAGCGTTCGACGGACATGGGAAGCTTGCCCTGGTTGCGAAGCCGCGCTTCCATGGACTCGGCGACGGCTTCACCATAGGTCTTTAAACCTGCCTTCTCCGCCCATGCTTCGCGAATCACGGCCAGTACATCGTCGAGGATTTCTTCAGTGACCCTCTTGGCTGTCACTTCAAGGGCCGCGAGCTGCTCACGCGCATCTCTCCGGCCCTTGCCCTCGCGACGGGCTTGTTGCCGAAGTTTTTTTAGCGACGAGATCTCTTTATCGATGAGCGCTATTGCTTCATCGACTCGAGAAGCGAGATGTTCTTTTCTCAGCCATTCGTGCGCGTCCCGGTAGGCCTTGTCGGAGATCCTGTACAGTAGGTGCCCGTTAATTTCTTTAAAACCCCGATCGTAAAACTTCTTGATGACCGCCAGACTAACGTTCTTGAACGGAACTATATCTGCGTTTGTCGCGCCCAAAACAAAAGGATGATCGCGCTCGTCTTCCAAGCTGTCTATCGCCGTCGCGTCATTAGAGTCTGTCCGGGCAACGATCACCCCGGGCACGCCCAAAACGTCGAACTGCAGCCTTGCTGTATTGAGCCGCGCAATTATTTCAGAGGTGGAGACGAGAACCTTCTGCCCCTGGTGACCACAAACCTTGCAACCCGCTCTTTGGTCTTCAATGTGAATGGCGCCGATCTTGTTTTCGACAAACTTCTTGACCAGGTTGCGAATATGATGCTCGCCTCCATGTCCGGTGTCGCCGTCGGGAATGATCATCGGCGGACTGAACTCGACAGCCGCAGTTTTTTTTCGCTGCGCCGAGGTCATTCTCATTCGATTCGATCTTTGCACTTCGTCCTGGTGCATCAACGCGCGCACCCACGAGGCTCCTTCCTTGGGAACCCGATCCAACGCGTAGTTCGCCAAGTCGGCGCCGGGATCTTCAGAGTCGGAACCGCGGGCCGACGTGGACCATCCGCCGAGGTAGAGAATCTTGATGCCCTCCATCACCGCGCGCACCGCTCCGGTCGATGAGTAAGGTCCGTAGGTGATCTCCTGCTTTTTCGCTTTGAACAACCGTTGCAGGTAATCGTAAATCTTATCGGCCGCCTGCCTGGCGATAGTGTAGTCTTCGCGCGCACTGCCGCGGAGCGCGACGACCTCGTATGCCGTGTGAAGCCGAGTGATTTGTCGGAATCGTTGGCTTTGAAACCAGATTTCGGTGTCGCGCAATTCCCTGATCCATTCGATCGCTTCGCTATCTCGCCGAGTATCCGTCCGGATAACCTTATTCATTGTGCCAATCTCCCGAATTTGCCATTCACTAACGTCGGACCCGTTTTAACGGTGTCTGCGAGACTCTGGAAACCTCCAGAATGGCGACAATCCGGCGCGCCTTCAATTCGCAGCACTCGGCCAGTCTTCCAAAGCTGTCGGAATTAAGGTTTCTTCAGTTCGCAATCGGTTAAGTTTACTTGTGTCCCATTTGCTTAGGGCCCTTCAGTTTTGCAACAAACTCTGTAGTAGGAATCGCCGGCAGAGTAATAATACTGACTGTCCCTCTTGACCCCAGATCCACAGACAGATGAGCGACTGTCTCATTGTCCGGTGCTTCGATGATGCTGACGAAATCACATTCGCCCAGCACGGCATACTGAGCCACGATCTTACAACCAAACGCATCCACCTCCTTGTTGACCTCTTCCAAGCGATCGGGGTTTTTGTGCATCGTTTGCCGCCCCTCGGGAGTTAGCGTGCTGAGAAGAATATACCTTGGCATAAAGTCTCCTTTCAGGTCATTGCCGACTCGCGTGCGTTTATAGCCTTTTTACTTCGTGCCTTGATCCTCCTGGCGTCGTTTGGATTTCACTTCACCTGGTAGCGCTTCACGGTAGCCTGGCCGCCTTGCAAGCCGCGTGAGTGTTTTTGAATCTCCGCATGTGCTTCGCTGCTTCGATACTTGTCGATGCTCTCCTGGCTATCCCATTCGGAATAGGAGATGAATTCACCCGGCGCATCGACGCATTCCAAGAGCTTTTCGGACAGACAGCCCGGCTGTTTGATCATCAGCGGAGCACAATGCTCTTTCCAAAGGCTGACCGCTTCCTTACCCTGATCGGATCTTACCGTTACGTAAATGAGTCTTACAATTGACATAGTGACCTCCTTTTTCTGTTCAATTCGTGCCGCTTTTCTCTCCTGCCCAAACTCCTGATCACGGTTACAATCTAATGCATGCGCGCCGAAGTTAATCAAACGGATTTTCGTGTGAGTCAAAGCGATTCCCCGGCGACGCTGCTTCCGAGCAGATCGATAAAACTCTGTGTATCGCGATCATTTATTAAAGTACTTTTTGCAGATCTCCCGTCGAGGTCACATGCGGCGTGGTCGTGTGCGGGTCGGGTTCCATGTCTCGAGCTGCGGGTTTATAGTTCATTCGGAGATCTAAACTCCAGACCTAGTGATCTGATCAGAATGATTTCTTTCCTCGAAAGATGGCGCCAATTGCGCCGGTCGTTCACCCACACGCCCCAGGCGGTACGCTTCGTCTGGCGCACCAATCGTTGGGCGACCGTAGGATTGGGTTTACTGACCCTTGGTGGCGCTCTGTTGCCGGCGACCCAGGCGTGGGTGGGAAAGCTCATTGTCGACGGCGTGGTCGCATCGATTCAGAGCGCCCAAAACGATGAACAAATCAGAAGAGTCTTCATTTATTTGCTCCTTGAGCTCGGTCTTTTTCTTCTGAGCGCTGCTTTCACTCACGGGCGGCGGCTGATTCAACAGTTGATCCAGCTCCAGCTCGCCAATCGAATCCGCGGCGAGATCATCGGCAAAGCGCTGACTTTGGATCTAGCCTACTTCGAAGATTCTGATTTCTACGACCGGCTGCAAAACGCTCGCCGCGACGGCGGCTACAAGCCGGTAGAATTGATCAATGACACATTTCTCATCGTGCAGAACTTGATCACTTTGATCTCTTTCGCTCTGTTGATGCTACGGTTCAGCCCCTGGCTCGTGGTGATTCTTGTGGTAACGAGCATTCCGGCGTTTATCGCCGAAACCCGCTACTCGGAGCGCGGTTTTCGCCTGCTTACCCGGCGCGCTCCGGAAACACGCCAGGTCAATTACCTATCGCGGCTGCTGACCGAAGACACGGCCGTCAAAGAGATCAAACTGTTCAATATCGGCGGCACTTTGCTCAAGCGTTACACGACTCTGTTCGACAAATTCTTCGAAGAAGACAAGTCACTGGCTTTACGAAGGGCCGGCGCCGGCTTCGCTCTGGGACTGATCGCCACCCTCGGCTTCTACGGCTCCTATGCCTGGATCGTCTGGCATACCGTGCAAGGTAGAATAACGCTCGGCGACATGACTCTTTACCTGGCGATTTTCCGTCAGGGGCAGTCTACGTTTCAATCGATTCTCTCGGCCATCGGCAATATCTATGAAAACAATTTGTTCATGGCGAATTTCTTCGACTTTCTCCGGCTCGAGCCGCGCATGAAAACCAACGGGCAGGGGCGCAAGCTGCCGAGGCCGCTGCGCGGCGGCATAGAGTTTCGCGGCGTCGGCTTTCGTTACCCGGACAGTGATGAATGGGCTCTGCGCGGTGTCGATCTCGCCATTCGACCCGGAGAAAAAATTGCGCTGGTGGGCCATAACGGCGCCGGCAAGACTACGCTGATAAAGCTGTTGAGCCGGCTTTACGATCCCACGGAAGGCAGCATTCTGATCGACGGCATCGATATCCGCGACCTGGACCCGTTGGAACTGCAGCAAAGAATCGGCGTGATTTTTCAGGACTTCGTGCGCTATCACCTTCCTGTCAGAGAGAACATCGGCTTTGGCCAGATCGATGCGATGGACGACGCGGAACGGATCGCCGCGGCGGCTCGAAAAAGCGGCGCTCAGGCCGTAGTAGAAGAGCTCCCTCTCGGCTATGAGACGATGCTTGGGCGCTGGTTCCATGACGGCCACGAGCTATCTCTCGGACAATGGCAAAAGATCGCCCTGGCGCGTGCCTTCATGCGCGAGGCGGAGATTCTGGTACTCGATGAACCCACCGCATCCGTCGACGCCCGCGCCGAATACGAAATCTTCCAGAACTTCAAAACGCTTACGGAAGGAAAAATGGCGATCCTTATTTCGCACCGGTTTTCCACTGTGCGCATGGCGGATCGCATCGCGGTTATACAGGGCGGCAGCATCGTTGAGCTGGGCACGCATGAAGAGCTTCTGCGCCGGGAAGGCGTCTACGCCGAGCTGTTCAGTATGCAAGCGGAAGGGTACCGCTAGGGTATCGTATTCCGATGAGCATGACGTGTCGCAGTATGCGGCGATTGCCAAGCCGGTGATACATTGGTGGATCGATCAAAGCACTTACCAGAGTGGTGTCGATCCCTTGTCTGTAGACGGCACCTTACCTTGGTGGGGAATTTCTATGGGATCCTCCTTCCCCCGCTAGGCAGAGTTCATTTGCCAGATGGCGAAGTTAAGAACTGCTGCAAAGGCGACCCACAATGCGTACGGTACAAACAAGTAAGCCGCGAGCCGGCTTACGCGAAAAGCGCAAACCATAAAAAGCAAAATAAACAGTAACAACAGGACGATGTCGGCGAACGCAAGAGCCGGCGACCGGAGTCCGAAGAATAGCCAGGACCACGCTCCATTAAGAATCAACTGGACGATCCAGAGTATGAGAGGGAGAGTGACCCGGCTACCCGACCGCCGCCAGACGAGCCCACCGGCGACCGCAATGGCGAGATAAAGAGTGCTCCACACCGGAGCAAATAGCCAGGCCGGTGGGGTCCAGTCGGGCTTATCGAGCTGGGCATACCATGGCCCGGGGCTAAAAATAGCACCGACGCCGGCTGTGAGGCTCACCACGATCAGAAAAATCACGAACGGGAGCATGGCTTCATTTCGATTAAGTCAGTCTATGGCGCCCAACGATCCACGTATAGTTGATTCCCAATCAGGCTGTTCCGCATTTTCTCATAGTTTTGGGCGGGTCGAACGGAGTTCCAAACCCGGAAATCACTCCTCGCGGTACCAAACCTGGGTGCGGCCGAGTAACGAGAAGCCGATAAATCCGCGCACATTGAGTTTTTTGCCGCCGTCGGCGAGATTCATCTTGGCCCGATAAATTTTGCCGGTTTTGGGATCGAGAATTTCTCCGCCTTGATAGTCATCGCCTTGCTTCGTGATGCCCCACATAAAAGTCATACCGATCACCGGCTGGTTCCGCCTGGGTCCGTCACACTTGTCGCACTTCGGATCGGGATCCTCGCCAGGTTCAGGGATGATTTTTTCAATTTTACCCTGGTACTGACCGTCTGCCAGTAAGATTCGTACAAGGCCGCCCGGCTTGCCCGTCTTGTCGTCGATGGTCTTCCATAGTCCGACCGGAGAGGAAAAATCAGCGGCGTATGCACCGGAGGATAGCAGCGCGAACACGAGCATCGAAAAAAATTTTAGTTTCATTAGAAACAACTCCGTTCCATGTTTCACCGCGACCAATCAAGCTTCGCTTCGAGTTAAAAGCGACTTCTGACACCGCGGCTGATTCCCGCCACCTCGGATATAGCGCCGCAATTTGGCATCATCCAGGCTGGGTGACCGGATTCGATTTCCCAGCCAATCACATCAAGCCACTCCGGCGCAATCAGGAGGCAAAATCACGAACTTACAGCGAGAACCTTGTAAGGGAGAAAACCAATCGTCTTACAGCAACGCAATGAGGATAGGCTCGATGTCAGGGCGGGGCGGCACGGAGCGTATTATCTGCAGAGATCGCTTTCCCGATCAGAGCGGCATAAATTCAGCTGAGTGCCGCTACAAAGGAGACCGAATCATGAATGTTGCACTCTGGATTGCGCAAGGATTACTTGCGCTCCTATTTCTGTTCGCCGGTGGCATGAAGCTCGTTCTCCCGATCGAGGAGATGATTAAGCAGATGCCGCTACCGTTGCCGGGCCTGTTCTTGCGCTTCACGGGAGTCCTCGAGATACTCGGCGGGCTGGGCGTGATCCTCCCATGGCTACTGCACATTTGGCCCGTGCTGACGCCGCTGGCGGCGGCCGGGTTGGTGATCGTCATGATCGGCGCGACACTCTACACGCTGGCGGCAGTCGATGTCGCATCGGCACTGATACCGCTGGCGGTGGGGCTTCTCTGTGCATTCGTAGCCTACGGCCGATGGCGGCTGGTGCCGTATCGCTGATTTTGTCGCCGAAGTAGAGACAAACTGCCGCTGTCTAAAAAAATCTTCGAGTTGCCGTCGACCAGGACAGGCAGCTTGCCGGCCGGATTGATCTCAAGGATCTCCGGCGTCTTATGCCCGCGTTTGTCGAAATCGATGGACCATACCGT
>CAYZXN010000393.1:0-7340 GCA_964482425.1 uncultured Syntrophobacteraceae bacterium
GCCACGATCACAACCAAGCGATTCTCGGTGGCGCCTTGAATGCCGGCGAGAAGGCCCACCGTGCTGATCAGGCCGTCTTGAATGCCGAACACGAACTCGCGAATGCGCGCGCGGCTTTCAATAAACTGTTTTTTCTGTTGAATGAGTTCCAGTGCCATGGAGGCGGTACCCCGATACCGGCTGCAAATGAAGCGTTAGCGGCCGCTAGTACCTGAGGTCGAGATCTCCCGTGGGATCGCCGGGTTTCCATTCCGATGGACAAAGCCGATCCGTGCGCAAGGCTTTGAGCACCCGCAGCGTTTCCTCGACGCTGCGCCCGACGTTCACATGACTGACGACGATATAGTTGATCTGCGCATCGGGATTGATGATGAAAGTAGCCCTCGAGGCAACCCCCTCCCGCTCATTAAGAACGCCGTAGGCCCGGCTCATTTTTTTCTCGTCGTCGCTGAGCAGCGGATACTCGACACCGCCCAGCTCTTCGGCCCAGGAGCGATGGCTGTCGAGCGAATCGACGCTCACGCCGAGGATGCCGGCCTCCTCCGCGGCAAATTCCCTGACCAGCTTGCTGAATCCGATCACCTCGGTCGGACAGATAAAGGTAAAGTCCGCGGGATAAAAAAACAGCACGAGCCATTTGCCTTTGTAGCGCGACAGGCTGTAATCCGAAATCCTGTTCTGGACAATGCCTTTGAGCGAGAAATCGGGCGCCTTTTCCCCGACCTGTACTAGACTCATTTCACGCCTCGCAATCTACTCTCCGAATAAAGTTTTCAGCCACCGATGCAGAGCTATAACTGCTCGTTCTTCGTATCTCGAGCGCGCCGTTACAGATCAGTATCCTAAGGAATGTTCTGCCAGAGCGAAAAAGTACCGTTTTGACCCGCCGCCGTCGAAGTAAACCAGGGTTCGTCGATTTTTCCGGCGCTGAGCATGCCGAAAAAGAATATCCTCAACATCTGCTCGACCAACCGAGGCAGCGGCAAGTCGCGCTTGGCTTGATACCAAGTATAGATCCAGTTCATCATGCCGAATAGAGAAAAGGTCGCGACGCGAAGATCGATTTCGTTGCCGCCTTCGCCCTTCTGCCATTCATCGAGCAAATCCATGAGAACTTTGACGTAGCGCCGCTTGAGCACCAGTATTCTCTGGCCGAAGTCGCCGGTCAGCGACTCATCCTCGTGCGCCATCACTTTCATTTCGTGCATGTTATGCCAGAAGAAGCTCAGGTGGTTCTCGACAAAAAGCCCGATGCGCGCGCGCACATCCATATCCCCGTCGGCGGCCTGTTCCCAGCGCTGCAACAAAGTCAAAAAACAGCGCTCCTGGATCAGATAGAGCAACTCCTCTTTGGTGCTGAAGTAATAGTAGAGACCCGCAAGGCTCATCTTTGTGGCGCGCGAAATCTCGCGCACCGACGTGCGATGAAAGCCCTTTTCGGCAAAGATCCTCGCCGAGGTTTTCAATATATATCGGAGCTTTTCGTCGTGATGACGGGTGGCCGGTTCCAGGCGGTTGGACATGGATGCCATCGATATTTGCAAATCGCCGGAGAGCTGTCAAATGACGTGCTTCACTGTGATCCGCCAGCCCGCCTGTTTCTTGAATCGGCCATACCCATGGTGTATGTCTTAAAGGTCATACCCCTATGCAATTCAAGAATGTCATGGTCGAAACCGACGGACCGGTTGCCGTGGTGACTTTGAACCGGCACGAGCAGCTCAATGCGCTCTCCTATGATCTGGTCAAAGACCTGTCGTTGGCGATGCAGGCGCTGGACCAGGATGAGGCTATCGCTGCCATCGTCATCACTGGGGGAGAAAAAGTTTTCGCCGCCGGAGCGGACATCAAAGAAATGGCCGATCTCGGCCCGTTCGACGAGCGAGTTCAGGGGCGCTTGGTGTACCGCGACCGGATTAATAAGATTTCCAAACCGGTGATTGCCGCAGTCAGCGGCTTTGCACTGGGCGGCGGCTGCGAATTGGCCATGAGCTGCGATATCATAGTTGCCTCCGAGACCGCGCGCTTCGGCCAGCCTGAAGTCAATCTGGCTATCATCCCCGGCAGCGGCGGTACGCAGCGCCTCACGCGGCTGATCGGCAAGCACCGCACCATGGAACTGGTGCTGACCGGCGACATCATCAATGCCGCGGACGCCGAGCGTCTGGGCATGGTCAATCGGGTGGTTCCGGTCGAACTGGTGCTTGAAGAAGCCAAAAACATCGCCAGAAAAATCGCCGCCAAGCCGATGCTGGCAATCAAAGCGGCCAAAGAAGCCGTGCTCAAGGCTGCCAACACGGCGCTTGACGAAGGTCTCGACTTCGAACGCAAGTCTTTTTACATGCTGCTGGCTTCGGAAGATCGCAAGGAAGGTATGAAGGCTTTCCTGGAAAAGCGCAAACCGCAGTTTAAAGGCAAATAGGGAAATCACCGTCACGTGGCCTACGAAACGATCCTCTACGATAAGCAAAACGGCGTTGCGACACTCACGCTCAATCGGCCGCAGGCGCTCAATGCCTTTGTGCCGCAGATGAACAAGGAGGTTATGGCGGCACTCAAAGACGGCGAGCGCGACAAAGAAGTGCGCTGTTTTATGATTACCGGCGCAGGACGGGCTTTCTGCGCCGGCCAGGATCTCAAGGGACGGACACCGGAGCAAAAAGGATCGCTGGGCGCCTCGCTCCGTGAGAAATACAATCCGATGATCCGCCAGATCCGCCAAATGGAGAAGATCGTCATTGCCGCCGTCAACGGTGTCGCCGCCGGCGCTGGCTGCAACTTTGCTCTGGCCTGCGATCTGCGAGTGGCTTCGGAAGACGCCAAGTTTATCCAATCTTTTGTTCGTGTCGGCCTGGCTCCCGATTCCGGCGGCAGTTTCATACTGACCCGGCTCGTCGGGCTGAGTAAAGCGATGGAGTTGCTGCTTCTCGGGGATACCGTCGATGCCATGGAAGCGCAGCGGATCGGGCTGGTCGCCCGGGTGTTCCCGAACGCGGAATTCGCCGCTCGCGCCAGAGAAATTGCCGAAAGAGTGGCCGGCGCGCCGCGCGGCATCGGATTGATCAAGCGGGCGGTAAACCACGCCAACCTGCCCGCATTGGAATCGGATCTCGAATACGAAGCCCATTTGCAGGAAATCGCCGGTCGAAGCGCCGACTACGATGAAGGGGTGCGCGCCTTTCTGGAAAAACGCGCGCCGGTTTTTACGGGGAAATAGTCCGACTGGACCTGAGCTTTCGCTTTTGTAGCGGCAGCCGCAACCGTTTATCCAAAGTCTATGAGCAATCAAAGCGAACAAATCGCCGTACTCGGCGCCGGCACCATGGGAGCAGGCATCGCACAGGTAGCCGCGCAAGCCGGCTTCGAAACTCTTCTCTACGACATTCAACAGGATTTCATCGATAGCGGACTTGGCCGAATTCGCAGTTTCTTGAAGAGCAGCCGCGAGCGCGGCAAAATTTCCGCCGAACAGGAGCAGCAGATACTCGAGCGACTGCGCGGGACTACTCAGTTGCAGGATTGCAAAGAGTGCGCGCTGATCATCGAGGCAGCGCCGGAAAAGCTCGAACTAAAGCGGGACATCTTCCGGCAACTCGACTCCATCTGCTCGTCGCAAACGCTTCTGGCAACCAACACCTCGTCGTTTAACGTCACCGCCATCGCGGCAACCACGCAGCACCAGGAACGAGTGCTGGGTCTGCACTTCTTCAATCCGCCGCCGCTGATGGCCTTGGTGGAGGTCGTCCAGGGCGATCGCACGAGCGACGCGAGTATAGAGCGCGCCACCGATCTCATGCGGCGCATGGGCAAGACCCCGGCGCGCGCCCAGGACACGCCCGGCTTCATTGTCAATCGCATCGCCCGGCCGTTTTACAACGAGGCCCTGCGGGTGCTCGGCGATGGCGACGCGTCAGTGGAGACCATCGACCGCATCATGAAAGAGGCGGGCAACTTCCGCATGGGGCCATTCGAGTTGATGGACTTGATCGGCAACGACATCAACTTCGCCGCTACGGAATCGCTCTATCAGTCGTTCTTTCATGACCCGAGATTTCGTCCCAGCCCGATCCAGCAGCGCATGGTCATGGGCGGCAATCTAGGACGCAAAACCGGCCGTGGCTTTTATGTCTATGACAAAAAATAGCGTCGCCATCGTCGGCGCCGGCCGGATGGCGCGCGACTGGCTCGATCTGTGCGCGGAAAAGGGTGTTGATGCCGCCTTGGCCGGAGAACCTGCGCAGGTGGCGCCCGCAACGTCTCTGGTCATCGAAACGTCGGCCGGCGACCCGGCCGCCAAGAAAAACATTCTGGAGAAGCTCGATAACGCGCTGGCGCCGTCGGTTGTGATCGCCGCCTCCTGTCTCGGCTCGGCGACCACGGTAATGGCTTCCTGGATCAAGCGGCCGGAGCGAATCGTGGGATATGCCACTTTTTACCCGCTCAAGGACAGAAAAGTGATTGAGATAGCCGGCGGCTTAAAAACCTCCGATGCCGCCGTTGGACAGGTCCAAGAGTGCTTCCAATCCTTGGGAAAGGAGGCGATCAAGGTCAAAGATGCAGCCGGACTGACGTTCCCGCGCATCCTAAGCTTGATCATCAACGAAGCAGCCCGCAGCCTTGAAGAAGGCGTCGCGCAGGCGGAAGAGATCGATATCGCAATGCGTCTCGGCGTCAATTATCCCATCGGGCCGCTGCGCTGGGCCGACCAGATCGGCCTTGATGAAGTCCTGGCGGTTCTTGAAGGGCTTGAGCGTGAAACCGGCGACGACCGCTATCGTCCGGCGCCGTCTATTAAAAAATTGGTGCTCGCCGGCTTTCTCGGCGAGAGCCATGGCAGGGGATTTTACACTTATAACGAGAACCAGGTGCAATCATGAAAGAAGCGATCATCGTAGAGGCCGTGCGCACGCCCATGGGACGGCACAGCGGCATCCTCAAGGACATCCGCACCGACGATTTAGGCGCATACATCATCGCCAAGCTGGTGCAAAAAACCGGCATCAACAAAGAAGAGATCGAAGACGTTTATTTTGGCTGCACCAACCAGGCCGGTGAAGATTCGCGCAACGTCGCGCGGAATGCTTCGTTGCTTGCCGGGCTGCCGTATACCGTGCCCGGCGCAACGGTCAACCGTCTATGCGGCTCGGGGCTGGAGGCGATCAATCAGGCAGGCCGCGCCGTCGCAACCGACCACGGGGATTTGTTTGTCGCCGGCGGCGTTGAAAGCATGACGCGAGGACCGTGGGTGATGGGTAAACCAGCCGGCGCTTTTCAGCGCGGCGACGTTACGATGTATGACAGCTCGCTCGGCTGGCGCTTTCCGAACAAGCGCATGGGCGAGCTTTATTCGCTGATCAACAACGGCGAGACCGCCGAGAACGTCGCCGAGAAGTATCAGATCAGCCGGCAGGACCAGGATGCCTTTGCCCTTGCAAGCCATCAGAAGGCGGTCAAAGCGCAGGAAGAAGGACGGCTCACGGACGAAGTTATTCCTGTCGAGATCCCGCAGAGAAAAGGCGCCCCTCTGGTGCACGCCAAAGACGAAAACCCGCGCGCCGACACCTCGCTGGAGAAGCTGGCGGCGCTCCAGCCGGCTTTCAAGAAAGGCGGATCAGTCACAGCGGGTAACTCCTCGCCGCTCTCGGACGGCGCCGCAGCGCTGCTCATCGCCACGCCGGAAAAGGCCGCCGAGCTAAGGCTCAGACCGATGGCACGCATCGTCGCATCGGCCAGCGCCGGGGTTCATCCGAACTATATGGGTATCGGGCCCATACCTGCGGCTCAAAAGGCGATGAAACGAGCGGGGCTCACCATCGATAAAATCGATCTGGTGGAGATCAACGAAGCCTTTGCCTCGCAGGTGCTTGCCTGCGCCCGCGAACTGGGCATCGATTTGGATAAACTAAACGTCAACGGCGGAGCCATCGCCTTGGGTCATCCCCTGGGCTGCAGCGGCGCCCGTATCATGACTACTCTGGTGCATGAAATGAAGCGCCGCAACAGCCGCTACGGGCTGGCCACCATGTGCATCGGCGTGGGCCAGGGTATCGCCACCATCGTGGAGCGCATCGATTAAACGCTTTTGCGAATTACAAGTAATGCCGGCGGCGCGGCGTTCCTACGCCGCGTTCGGGATTCGCCTGGAAGCCGTTGGCGCGGATGGACGGGGTTTCGGCCTCCGCTATAGGCTCCATGAATTTCGTTAAAAAAACCATTTTAGCGGCCGCCGGCGCGGCTATACTCTTCGCCCTTCTCCTGGTTTATTCGCTGAACGTTCTCGCCGATAGTCAACGCGATCTCGTTTATCAGGAAATTCAGAAGGTATTGGGCAACGATGTCGCTTTCGACGATTTCGACGTGACGCTCTTGACCGGACCGGGATTCTCCGCCAAGGAGTTTCGCATCGCCGACAATCCGATCTTCGCGGCAACTCCCCTGGTGCGGGCCAGGGAACTGCGCATGGGAGTGAGCTTGTTGCAGCTCCTGTTGGGCCGGATCGTCATCAACAAGTTGACCTTGGTCGAGCCGGAGTTTCAAATCATCACCAACGAGCAGGGCTTGATGAACGTCTCGTCATTGGATGCGCGCAGGAAACAACTGTCTGAGGCGCCACGGCCACGCTCTGCTCCTTCGAAACGGGAGCCGACGCAGGTCAGTTTTCGAATTACCAGGTTTCGGGTCAAAGACGGCCGGATCGATTTTATCGACCGCTCGATTCGCGAGCCGGCGGAAATGCGCATTCGAAGGGTCGCAATGAATATCGGAGGAATCACTCCCAACGGCCGCGCTAAAGTGACTTTGGCCGCCGCCCTGACCGAGGGCTTGGGGCAAGACGTTCGCGTCACGGGATACCTGGGGCCTTTCGTTCGGGGCAACGCATGGAAGGAGCAGCCGGTCGATTTATCGGTCGAGTTCGATTCGCTTTTCGTGCCGTTATTGACCCGCGCCGTGCCTTTCTTTCGCAACAGAATTCCGCCGGAGCTCGATATCGCCGGGCCGCTGTCGTTGCGCACTCGATTGAGCGGCGTACTGACGCGTCCGCGAATCGACGACTTCGTTCTTAAAGCTCCGATGATGGGCTCTTCGGATTACAACGCGATCCTTAGCGGCTCGGCGGACCTTTCCCGGGCCGCGAGCTGGTCCGAAGCTCCACTCAAAGGCAGTCTCCGGCTGAATTCCGTCAATGTCACGCGTTTGCGCAGCACCGCGCCTTTCGAACGGATTTTGCCGACCGCTCTGAGCGTCGAAGGGCGTATGAGCGTTGACAGCCTGTTCGAGGGGACATGGGAAACCCTGCGGCTAGGCACTCTTGTGCGCGCCGACCAAAGCGATCTGCGTTA
>CAYZXN010000394.1:0-8010 GCA_964482425.1 uncultured Syntrophobacteraceae bacterium
GCTCCCTTGGGTCATCTCCAGAGCAGCGAACAGGGTCGTGGTGCCGTTGCGTTTGTAGTCGTGGGTCATGGTTCCCAGTCGTCCCTTGACCAATGGCAAACCGGGTTGGGTTCTGTCCAATGCTTGTACCGATGTTTTCTCATCGGCGCACAGCACCAGCGCATGTTCGGGAGGGTTGAGATACAACCCCACCACATCGAGCACTTTCTCGGCAAACTTCTTGTCCCGGCTGACTTTGAACGTCTTGGCCAAATGCGGCTTAAGTCCGCTGGCGTGCCACACCCGGTGGACCATCGATTTGTCGATGCCGAGACTCTCGGCCAACGTCCGCACGCTCCAGTGGGTGGCGTTACAGGGCTTACTTTGAGTGGTTCTCTCAATGATCAAAGGAGCCATTCGTTCTCGCTTCTTAGCGTTTCGGCCACCCCGCGCAGCATCCCTTTCAATTCCCACCAACCGTTGCTCAATAAACCGTCGGCGCCAGCGCGACGCTTGCCGTGGGTCGATTCCCAAAAGCTCGGCAATCGTTTTGTCTTGTTGTCCTTGTGCCGCCATCAGCACGATCTTGGCTCGCTTCATCAAGCGCGTGGGCGTGCGGCGCCCGCGAGACCAGCTCGTCAACGTCTTGATTTCTTTCTCACTCAACTCAATCGGTTGTGCGATTCGCATGGAACTTGCCCCCTGACACTTAGACGACGGATAAGTTCCATTAATCCAGAGACATTACACTAGGGGCCGGCACATTTCAGCATTCTCTTCATCCGGCCCATTTGGTAACGTTCATTTTCATCTCAGTCGGTCTCCTGCTACTTACCTTGTACTAACAGAAAAACCCGCCGTCGAGGTAAGCCATTGACCTACTTCCAAAGAGCACCCCTCGCTTCTATGGCTGCGGCTTTGGTTGACCGCAAACCGACAACGGTGATAATCGTCGGCATGACGCTTTTTGGAAAGGAGATTGCGATGGTCAATTCGGCCTTAGAATATGACGTCGCCATTATCGGCAGCGGCGGTGCAGGCATACCGGCGGCCATTGAAGCCGGGCGGGCGGGGGCTACCGCGGTAGTGTTAGAGCAGGCCGACGAGTGCGGCGGCACGGCGGCGATCTCCGGCGGCGGTTGCTGTATTGTCGGCACACCGTTGCAAAAATCCCAGGGCATCGAAGACACACCGGATCTCGCCTTCGACGACTGGATCAAGTGGGGAGGCGGCTCGGCCGATGAAGTGTGGGCGCGGTACTATCTTGAGCATACGCTGCACGACCTGTATCACTGGGCCGAGGGGTGCGGCGCCAGATGGGTGGACATGAAGTTTCAGGAAGGAAACCGCGTGTTGCGCTGGCACCGGCCGGAGAATAATGGCCTGGGTCTGATGACGGCGCTGATTAAGACCGCCGAGTCGCTGCCGAATATCACAATCATGACGGCCACTGATGCCGGCAGACTAATGACCAAAAATGGCCGCGTGGTCGGCGTCACCGCCGTAAGCCGAGGTGAGACTGTCGAGATTTTTAGCAAGGCTGTCGTCGTTGCCACCGGCGGTTTCAACTCAAACCTGGACATGGTTTTGGAAGTTCGACCCGAATTCAAAAAGTTCAGAGTTATGGAAGGCTCCGGCTTTGGCGCCAAAGGTGTCGGGCATGCGATGATCAAGGAATTGGGCGGCTACTTCACACATATGGACCATATTTGGTTTTATGTGTATGCGACCCCCGATTATCGTGATCCTCAGCAACGACGGGGTCTCGTTTTCCGCATGACGCCTGGCTACATCTGGTTTAACCAGCGAGGAAAGCGGTTTCACAACGAATCCGTCACCGGCGGCGCATCCGCGACTCCCTCGCTATTAGCGCAGAATCCACCCCACGCGTGGGCGATTCTCGATCATCCCATGACCGCGAAAATGGACGTCGCCGATCCCTATTATCGGCGTGGTGACGTCATCGACCATACAAAAGTCCAGGAGCTTTTGGACAACTCGCCGTATATTCGCAAGGCGGATACGCTGGAAGAGCTGGGTAAAAAGATCGAGGTCGACCTGGCGTCGTTTCTCGCCGAGATATACGAATACAACAAAGCCTTCGACGACGGTCTCGAAACCGAGCCCCGGTTCGGCAAGTCTTTGAAACTCTCGAAGAAGTTCGATACGCCGCCGTACTATGCAATTCAGTTGTTTCCGCTGGCGCGGAAAAACTTCGGTGGCGTCAAAACCGATTTACGATGCCACGTGCTGGATAAACATTTCGAACCGATTCCTGGACTATACGCGGCAGGGGAAGTATCCGGTATGGCCGGAGGCCATATCAATGGTCGCAACGGCCTTGAAGGGACAATGCTTGGTCCATCGGTCTTCAGCGGTCGTGTTGCGGGAGCTTGGGCAGCACACGAAGCCGGCTTCGGCCCGGGCTTCGTTGGCAAACCTAATCGGCCGTAATACATTGATTTCATGAGCGAGACCACTCACAAATCGAACCAGACAAGCGAACTACATACGGTACGCGGCTATTGTGCTCTCTGCACGGCCCATTGCGCGACGATCGCAACGGTCAAAGACGGCCGGGTCGTCAGCCTTGATCCCGATCACGACCATCCGAACGGCGGCGTCATGTGCATCAAAGGCAAGGCCGCGCCGGAGCTTGTATATAATCCCGACCGCCTGAACTATCCACTCAAACGCACGCGCGCCAAAGGAAATGGCGATCCGGGCTGGCAACGAGTGAGTTGGGAGACCACTCTGGACGATATTGCAAATCGTCTAAAAGGAATTCGTGATCGTTACGGGGCCAAAGCGCTTGCTCTCGGCAAAGGAACAAGAAGCGGTACTTCCGTGGACGATGTCGAACGATGGCTTGGACGTTTTCTGTATCTGTTTGGTAGTCCGAACTGGGTTTCCACCACCCACGTCTGTAACTGGCACAAGGACACTGCCTTCAGCTACACGTTTGGCACAAATATCCCGACGCCGGACCTTGCCAACAGCAAAACTTTTCTTCTGTGGGGTCACAATCCCAGCGCCACTTCTCTAATCCTCGCCCACGACATCGTCGCTGCACGAACGCGCGGCATGAAAACCGTGGTAGTCGATCCGCGACGTGTCGGTCTCGGCACTCAGGCTGACATTCTGCTGCAGCCGAGACCTGGCACCGATGGCGCCCTCGCTCTCGCCATCATTCACTGCTTCCTGGAGGAAGGCTGGTACGACGCCGCTTTTGTACGGCGGTGGACCAATGGACCTTTTCTGATCGATATCGCGACAAACAGAATTTTGACCGAGGCCGATCTTACCTCCGACGGGTCACCTCATCGCTTCGTCGCTTGGGATCAGTCAAAAGAACAGTCGGTGATTTACGATTCCGCTACTGGCGAGTATGAATCGGGCGGCGCACAGCCTGCGCTCTTCGGTACGCGCTCGATTAAAGGTAATCACGGGCGCGATATCTCCTGCAAGCCGGCACTGGAGCGACTGGCAGAAATCGCCGCGGGGTTCACCCCCGAACGTTCCGAGAAGACCACTCGAGTGCCGGCAGAAAGAGTTTGGCAAACCGCTCTCCTGCTCGCGCACAACCGGCCGGTCAGCATGTACATGTGGAATGGGCTGGGTCAACACACCAACGCCACCCAGACGAGCCGCGCCATTGCGATCCTTTGTGCGCTCCTCGGCGACTACGACCGTCAGGGTGGCAATGTCATATTCCCAAAAGCGCAGGTAAACGACGTCGGCGGCAGGGAGTTTCTACCGAAGGAAGCCGCGGCTGCGCGCATCGGCCGGGAAAAACGGCCGCTCGGCCCGCCCGCCAAGCCGGGAAACTGCACGGCCTACGATATCTTCTCCGCCATTCTCGACGAACGCCCCTATCCTATCAAAGCTTTCTTGAGCTTTGGCTCCAATCCGATCATGTCCAATGCCGATTCCCGGCGCGCCCGCGAGGCGTTAAAGGCCGTGGAGTTTGCCGCTGCGGTGGACCTCTTCATGACACCGACGGCTGAGCTCTGCGACTATGTGCTGCCGGCCGCCAGTTTTTTGGAAATGGCAAACATCACCACGGCTTTCGAACACCGGCCCGCCGGCAGGACGCATCTACAGTATCGACCGGCCGCCGTCGAGCCGCTTGCCGAGCGCCGCTCGGACACTTGGATAATCTTTGAGCTGGCAAAGCGGCTGGGCTTTAGCCACGAGTTTTGGAACGGCGATATCGAAGCAGGTTACGCCTACGAGCTCAGACCCAGCGGGATCGATCTGGAGCAACTTAAGAAATGTTCCGGAGGAATTTCCCTGGCGGTTAAACCCGTGTACCAAAAGCACACGCAAGCAAGTAAGGATGGCGCTGTTCGTGGCTTCGCCACCCCCTCCAAGAAGGTCGAGATCTACAGCCATGTGTTCGCGGCGCACGGTTATCCGGCGATGCCTGAGTACGTCGAACCGGCACTGAGTCCGATCAGTCGGCCGGAAATCGCGGCGGAGTACCCGCTGGTGTTGACCAACGCCAAGATCACGACATTCGTGCACAGTCAGCAGCGTGCGCTGAAGAGTCTGCGCAAAGCCGCACCACATCCCAGCGCCGACGTTCATCCCGAAACGGCGGCACGCTATGGTATCGAGGATAAACAGTGGATGAGGATCGAGACTCCGAACGGAGCCGTCAAAGTCAAAGCGCGAGAGACAACAAACATAATTCCCGACGTGATCTGCTGCCAGCACGGTTGGTGGCAAACGTGCGAGGAGCTGAATTTACCCGGTTACGATCCGTACCGGGACGACGGCGCCAATGCTGCGATGCTCATCGGAACGGTGCTGACGGATCCTATCAGCGGGTCACTGCCGCACCGGTCCTATCTTTGCCGCGTGCGCCCCGTGACGTAAAATAATTGGAATCAGGCCCAGTTCTCCCAGTTCTCTTCGACAAATCGGCTTTTGACTGTAGACTCACCGTCTTTAAGTCACTGACTAGAGAGCTCAAGATCATATCCAGAGCCTGATTCCAGCCTTGCATCAGCGAATCTGGGGTGCGCCCGTCTACCGACACGGTTTGATGGTAGAGCATGTGAAAAACTATCCCGCCGTAAACCGGTGCCTCCTGGACAAGAAAAAATTCCATCTCAAGGGCGGCTTTTGGCGACCGAGCGTCACGAAAGTCGCCGTACAGGCTATTCACCGTGCTCTCCAACGTGTGGGTTGCCGCAGCCGGTGCATTGGCGGAGCCTACGACATACTGAAATATTCCAGCCTCCGATAATTCATGCCGCACTTCTTCGCCGATCAGGATTGACGGAGAGATCAAGAACTGGTTGTAAAAATCCGCTTCGAAGCGATTGTCGCTTAGCCGATAGACAAAACTGCGGTCGGCATAGCGAGGCGACACTCGCACAGCCCCAATGTGCAGGATGCCGTTGCCGGCTGGTCTCGCCGAGACAGCGTCACGGCCAATGTCGAAGACAAAGAAGCGTTTGTCGGGATAACTCCGCTCAATATTGACACAACCCCAAAATAGAACCGCCACAGCCAGCGATTTACATACTAAGCGCGCCATCGGTGCAGTCATCGGTCGAAAACCTCGGAGCGTGGCGGCGGTGCGCCGAAGAGTAGCTGCGACGGGTATTTGCGAGACTCTTCGGCAAATTCTCTGATGTTGTTCGTGACGGCTCGCAGATTCTCCAAGGTGCCATCGATTTGCCGCTGCTGCCCGGCAATCATGCGGTTGAGCTGGCGCAAGGTCTGCTGAAGCTGAACGCTGGTTTCCGGTAAATTTTCAGTCATTGAATCTAAGCGCGCTGCCACACGATGGATACTTTCCGAAACACGCGGCAGGTCGGCGAGCAGTTGAGTTATCGGTTCATCGGCGCGTTGCAGGATTTGGCGCGCACTGCCGGCGGCTGCCGCGGCATCGCTTAACGCGCTCTTCAGCTCCGGTGAATTCACCATCATTCCCAACTGTCGATTGGTATCGCGGAGCTCGGAGAGCAAGACGTTAGCCTGCGACGCGATGCCTTCCAGATTAGCGGCATCAGCGAGTTTGGTCATCGCATTCAAGGATTTTTCGACACTGGCGGTGAGTTGGGGAATGTTGATTTCTTCGAAGTTGTGCAGGATACGTTCCACGGTTTCACTCAATTGAGTTATCCTGCTGCGCGCTGAAGGTATATAGGCGTATCTGGGACGCCAGTCGATTTCCAATGGCGGGTGGCGCTCCTGACTTAAGTAGTCCGCTTCTATGTAGGCGACCCCGGTAAGACCCTGAGGCGCCAGGCGAACTCGAAACCCTCGTTCGATCTCGACTTGTAAATTCGGATTGGTCGGATCAGCGATCGGAAATTGGAAAATATTCGAGGAGATGTCGAGGCGCACCAAAACGTAGCGTAGTGACGTCGGATATTCCGCACTGGTCAGTGTGATTTGCTCCACCTTGCCGACCAGCACGCCACGAAAACGCACCGGCGAACCGACATCCAAACCCTGTACCGATTCTTCAATATAGGTCTCGACTAGGTTTTTCTTCTGGAACATCGTACCAACTCCCAGGGCAATTACACCGATGACGGCAACGATTACCGCACTGATTACAAATAGACCAATCTTGAAGTATCTGAGCTTTTCCATCTTGAAACCCAGCTAGCTTAACGGCATGCTTTTGCGCCACCCGTCGGCTAACTCTTCGATTCTAATTGACGCGAGAAGAACTGACGCACCCATGGATCATCACTGTGGTCACGTAACTCTTGAGGGCTACCCCTAGCGGCAATTCTTTTGGTTTGTTTATCCAACATAATAACCCGATCCGCAATCGCAAAAATGCTTGCAAGCTCGTGACTGACTATGACGAAAGTCACTTTCAGCCTCTTGGACAGACTCAGAATCAATTCATCCAATTCGGCTGACGTAATTGGGTCGAGCCCAGCCGATGGCTCGTCCAAGAACAGGATTCTCGGATCCAGGGCCATGGCGCGAGCGATGGCGGCACGCTTCTGCATACCGCCGCTGAGCTCAAACGGCATGAAGTTGCCGAAACCGCCAAGCCCGACCTGTCGCAGCTTCATTGAAGCAATGAGCTGTATTGCCGAGCGCGGCAGGTCAGTGAATTCTTCGAGCGGCAACGACACGTTTTCCATTAACGTCATGGAGCCGAACAAGGCGCCGCTCTGATACATGACGCCGAATTTTCTCAGTATGGTAAGTCGATTTTCGCCGTCGGCGGCGGCAATGTCGTGCCCATCAATCAAGATCTTGCCTGTGAGCGGCTTATAAAGGCCTATCAAGTGCTTGAGCAAAGTACTCTTACCCGATCCCGAACCGCCCAGGATCACAAACACCTCACCGGTACGGACGTCAAAGCTAATATTGTCGAGAATCATCGATCCGTCGTAGGCGGCGGTAATTCCTTCGACTCGTATGATCTTCTTCTGTTCTTCAGACATAAGTCTAAATCCCAAGGTAGTAGTAAACCACCGAGAATATTCCGTCCGCTACAACGATTAACACGATGCCGCTCACGACAGCACGGGTTGTCGATTCGCCAACGGCCGTAGGTCCAGTAGTCGTCTGCAAGCCGCGCAGACATCCGATGGCGCCCACCAGAATGCCAAAGGCAAACGACTTCACCAATCCGCCTATCAGATCCGTATAAGTCACCGCAGATTGAACCTGATTAAAGAAGGTAATCAGAGGAAATCCTAGGGAGAGCAGAACCACCGAGCCACCCATTACACCCACCAAATTAGCAAAAACGGTGAGCAATGGCGTCATGAAAACCGCGGCAAGTACTCGCGGCACGACAAGAAAACGCACCGGCTCCAGCCCCATCGTTCTCAAAGCATCAAGTTCCTCACGGATTTTCATTGTGCCCAACTCTGCAGCAAAGGCAGATCCCGACCTGCCCGCCAGAACGATGGCTGTCATAAGGGGACCCAGCTCGCGTAGGACCGCCAGCCCAATCAGATTGGCAACGAAAACCTGTGCGCCGAATTGACCCAGTGGGATCGCCGCCTGGAAGGCCATAATCAATCCCATAAGAAATCC
>CAYZXN010000395.1:0-6928 GCA_964482425.1 uncultured Syntrophobacteraceae bacterium
GACTTTGAAGACAGTTGCTACAGCCGTGGGCAATCGGACACTGCCTTGAAGGCCACCCCGCAATCCCCTGAGGGTGACATTTCGTGCGGCGGGCCTTAACGCAACCTGTGCGCTCAAGTGCCCACGGCTTCCGGTCTCACCGTCGTTGCTCACTCCTGACTGTACGCAATTGTCGGGTTAGGGTTAATATTGCCGACGAGAAGTAGCGGCTGAGCTTCTACAACGCCAAATGTTGCGTCTGGTTTATTTCAGAAATCCGCGCTCGCGATAAAATCGTTTTGCGCCCCGATGCAAGGGCACGTCATAGGGGGCCTCGGCGTCGTTAGCGCACAGCTGGGCGATGTTGAGCGGCTTGAAATTATCCGTCGGGATCGACTTTTTGCGTAGCTCGATGGCTTCGCACAGAGCGTAGGCGACTCCGTCAGGCATATCGGCGCGAACCACCATGGGCCAACCGCTAAAATCAACAGTCGGCACGTCGCCGGGCATGCCTTTGAAATGCGACCGCGGCACCACGCCCGGGCGGTAGCCCATGGCTTTGAGCCGCCGGGCCAGCGCTCCTTCAATCGGCAGATAGTGAAAATCATGATCGAGCGCCGATTGCCCCCAGCTTTTGATCCCTTCGTCGAACACCGCATTGATCGAGCCGCTCTCGATGCCCTGGCGCCGTGCCGGATGGCTAGGCCTCGATATCGTCTGAATTCTGCCGCCCCATTTGCGAATGTCGGCCACCGTGAAGCCGGCCGCTTGCAAAACGGCATAGACCGTATAAGACACCGGGCTTTCGATCAGATCGCGAGCGCTGGTCGGTCCAGTGGACAGGCGAAGTGGGATCCGGTCTTTCCTGATCTGTTCGAGAGATACGATGCCGGTGGATTTGTGAACGGCAAAGCCCATGACGTCCCAAGAGGGAAACACGGCAATGGTTCGCATCGGTATGCGGCCGCGGAGAGGCCCCGTGCCCTTGTACGCCAGGGTCACCGATGCGGATGGATTGATCCAGGCGACGGACACTTTTCCTTTGGCGAGCAGCTGGAGTTCGCGAAAACTGTCGGCGGCAAAAGACAGGGAGAAGCATTCCTCCTGTTTGCCGCGCGGCAATAGCGACAGCCGCAGGTAATAACCCAGCCGAGCGTCGGTTTGCAGCACGCCTTCGGCGGCGCGTCTGGTGCGGTGCGAGAGCGACGTGTCATAGAGAGCCGAGGCCAACTCTAGAAAACCTTTCACCCGCTGGATTGCCGCATTATATCTATGTTTGGCCATTGCTTGTCCCTTCTAACTGAAGATGCAGATCAATTTCGCATCTTTAGCACAATCTTGTTTACGCTTCCTATCGTAGTCGTCGCGGTCACGATGATCGTGCGCGTTGTCGCGATCTACGCTTGCCGCCGGCATTGCCGATCTAGTATGTGTATCGCAAGACATTCATTGGCAAAATTGTTTCGGAGGTTTTTATGAACACAACTAGAAGCACGGTTGTCTTTCTGATCATGCTTTCAATGACGCTACTGCCCGCGACGCATTCCGACGCGCAATCATCTTTTTACCAGAATAAGACCATACAGGTGGTTGTCGGCTCCGCTTCCGGAGGACTGTACGACCGCTGGGCCCGTCTTTTTGCGCAGCACATGGGCAAGTACATTCCAGGAAATCCGAATCTTGTAGTTCAGAACATGCCGGGAGGCGGGTCGATGATCGCCGCTAATTACCTTTTTGGAGTGGCCAAGCCCGACGGATTAACCATCGGCATGTTTCAAACTCACATGTACGGCATGTTTCAAACTCACATGTACCTGCAGCAACTGGTGGGAGTAAGCGAAGTAAAGTACGACGTGCGAAAATTCAACTGGCTCGGCTCACAGGAAAAGGGCCAGATGATGCTCTACATCCGCGCCGATTCTCCTTACAAATCGATCGACGATATCATCAAAGCTAAAGAGCCGCCTAAATGCGGCGGCTCGGGCACCGCGGATCAGACGGCGCTCTTGACCCGGCTGTTGGAAGAGACCGTCGGCGCGAAGTTTGTCCGGGTCCTCGGTTATCCGGGCGGCGGCGACGTCGACCTTGCCATGGAACGAGGTGAAGTCGTTTGCCGGGCCACCAGAATCACGGTCCATTTCAGCCGGGAGCCTTTCCTCTCATGGGAGAAGAAAGGCTTCGAGCGCCATCTCGTGCAGGCCGGCAAAAAGCGCGACGCGCGACTTGCCGACGTGCCCACGATATACGAACTCATGGATAAATATAGAACTTCGGATACCGGGCGGCGTTTGGCTGACGTGATTCTGAGCGGCGACGAGCTTGGACGTCCAATGGCGGCACCCCCCGGTGTGCCGCCGGAGCACGTAAAAATTTTGCGAGAAGCTTACAATAAGGCTTTGAAAGATCCTGAGCTCATTGCGGAAGTAAAAAAATCGAGACTCGATATGGATCCCTCCACCGGCGAGGAAGTCGAAGCCATTTTCAAAGAGGTTATGGATCAACCCGCAGAGGTCGTTGCTTTGGTCAAAAAAGTGGTGGGGCCCTGAATACGGACTCCTCGATTGCCTCGTGTGTTAGAAACAAAACAAAGGACTGCCTGCTAATCTCAGAGTTGAACAGGAAAATGTCGTGATCCTTTCATCGTGAGAGACATCGTTTTGAGTACTTCCTGGTATGGCGTTTGCTCTTTTCGGATTCGTCGCCAAAGGTACGGGAGGAGTTACATGGCAACTAACTTGACGGTGGAGGCGATCGAAAAACAGGAATGGTTGGAGCCGCTCGCCGCCCGGCTGCAGCCAGCGATTGCCGAAACACTCAGGGACGGTGGTTGTATTGGCCCAAAGCTCGCCAACGTTTTGCATGGAACCTGGCTTGGACATCCGCTTCATGCCGTCCTGACGGATGTGCCGGTAGGTTCGTGGACCGTTGCGGCCGTGCTCGACGCGCTGGAGGGATCCACCGGAAGCCGCGCCATCGGTCGCGGTGCGGATGCGGCAATAAAAGTGGGCCTGGTCGGCGCGGCGGCGGCAGCGGTTACAGGACTGGCCGACTGGTCCAGAATCGGCGGCGGGCAGCGGCGCCGTATCGGTCTTGCGCACGGTCTGCTCAACGCTACCGCCACGGCTTGTTATATCGCTTCGCTGTGTCTGCGCCGCCATAGCTCGCGGCGCGCGGGCCATCGCCTGGCCTTGCTGGGCTTCGCCGTTGCCGGCGTGTCGGCCTATCTGGGCGGGCATCTCGTCTATAAAGAGAAAGTCGGCATCGACCATACGGCCGATCATGCAGCGCCGAAGGAGTTTTTTTCGGTTCTCCCGGACTCGGAGCTGGTGGACAATCAGCCGCGTCGTGTGGATGCCAACGGAATGCCGGTCTTGCTGCTGCGTAGCGGCGGCCGCATCTATGCGATAGCCGAGACTTGCGCGCATCTGGGCGGCCCGCTTTCACAAGGGAAGCTGGAAGATCTGACGGTCAGGTGCCCTTGGCATGGCTCGCGCTATTCGCTTGAAGATGGCCGTGTGATCGAAGGACCTTCGGCTCACGCCCAGCCTGTACTACAGGTGCGGGTTCGCGACGGCCAAAGCGAAGTGCGCGGATCGGGTCATTAGCGGGACGCTGTGCTGGCAAAAACGAGGGGTCACGCCGGACCTTGAGGTCGTGATCTTTCAAAGAAACACGCTGATGTTTTTCGCCTTCAATGTGGCTTGATCCAGGATAATCTTACGGCGGGCGATCTTGAATCCGCCGTCGACTCTGCGCAACAGGTCATGCCGGGTGCCGACGAAAAGATCCGCGTCTGCTTCCATCCGCGTGCGATAACACATGAAATTGCAATGCACGTCGATGACGGTGCCGTCGTCGTTCTTTACCCGGATGTTGGAAATCAGATGGCGGGTTCGCGACGGCGGCATTTCGGCCCAGGCGTTTTTGGCATAGACCCGCTCGACTCTGATCTTGAGAGTCTTCTTAGTGTCGCTGAAGTAATAAGCCTCGCGCTCTTTAGAGAGCTCGTCCTCAATATCTTCGGGGCGGCCGAGAGGATTGTGGCGCACCGGCATCCAGTAATGCACGTCGTCGTCCATTAGCTCAAGCCATTCGCGCAGGCGGCGATCGTCGAGCATGTCTGCCTCGAGATAGTAGAAGTCTTCGATCGCGTGACGGAGCTCGTGATTCATCCGGCGCGCTCCGCGAGACCGGTCATCTCGCTCCAGCTGTTTGCCTGCATCATCTTGGCCCAATGCATGTAAAGGCTGAGTTGATTATTGTCGCTGAAGCGGCTGGCCAAGCGACCGCGCAAACCGGCGTGAGTCACTTCTTCGCTTCCGCTCATTTGATAGTTGGCCGGATAACGGCTGCCGATCAAACTCTTGGCCGCTCCTGTGACCTGTATCCAGTTATCCATGTCGTCTTGTTCGAAGACACCGGTCGGGCTGAAGCGATACTGCGAGACGAAACGCATAATGTCCTTGATTCTTGCCGGCGCGGCCTTATCGACGATAGCCCAACTCCAGATCTCCATCTTGTCCGGACCGCGCGGCTGCCAGACACGGATCGTCCGAGTCAACCAATGAACGGAAAAATTCGGAAACACCGTTCCCGCCGACGGCGAGATCTGCCGCGCCCGTACGTCTCCCAAGCGATTCTCGATTTCACCCGCATGTTCTTTCATATAGTTGAGCAAATCTTCGTCCGGCTGCGCGAACCACGGGCCGGCATCGTCCGGCGGCGTCAGCCACGAGACGAGGATGTGACCGTTGCCGCACGATATCTGGCAGCCTTTGTTCCACTGCCGGGTTGAATTCGAGGTCGTATCCACTCCCAGCTCGCGCGCCGAACCGTGCGTATAGGAAATGTGATAGCCGTCGCCGCCGAAGTTCTCCGCGGCGGTTTTCCAATTCGCCTCGACCACCCAGCGGTGTGGCCCGCTCACTTCGGTGCCGCCGTCCCTGCGGTCGAGCATAACATCGAGATACCACGCCATGTCGCCCAAATAATCCAGCAAAGGCGGCGCTGCCGGATCGAAGGTGGCGAAGATCAAGCCTTTGTAGCTGGCGACCTGAGCGACGGCGATGAGGCCCCATTGGTCGCGGTTCAAGCCGGGGAAGGCATCCGGCATCGGTACAACGGCGAGCTTGCCTTCGCTGCTGTAGGTCCAGCCGTGATACGAGCAGGTAAAGGCTTTGGCATTGCCCCGGTCGGCGCGGCAGACGCGGTTGCCGCGGTGCCGGCAGATGTTGAGATAGGCGTTGATTGTGCCGTTCAAGCCGCGCCACAGGATCACCGGCTCCTCACCCATGTAGCAGGTGACGAAATCGCCGGGATTGGGAATTTCGCATTCATGGCCGAGATAGAGCCAGCAGCGGGCAAACACGCGCTCGCGCTCCAATTCGTAGATCTCGCGATCGGCAAAAATGCGCCGGTTGATCAAACCGCCTTCAGGGTCGATGAGAGACTTGATTTCCATCTGGAAGTCTCCTTGAGGTTTCCGTCATATGTGATGGCTCCGGATGCGATTTCGATTGGACATCGGTCCCTTCAGAGTGAAGGCAACGGGCCTCGGTGGAAGAAAGTTTTGCAGCTTGGGCGGGCCGTGGCAAGCACTCAAAATATCGAAACAGCTCGTCTCCTTTGCGTTTCCACCAGTTTCAGTCTTCATTCGGCAGAGTGGTCGCAGCTTTTCCTCTGAGTATGAATATTCCGGGCCGCTGTCAAGTTATGACGGTGGATCCTGCGTTGCCGCTTTGCCTTACAGCCGGTGATCACTGTATGCCGCGAGGCCGACATCTTACGTTGAACTGTTGAACCCATTGAACATTGAACTTTAGCCTCCGGCACCTTGAGACAGTCGTCGATCGGGTGTAAGAGACGAGATTGGTGTCGTCAAACCAAACCAACCAGTGAATACGGATACGAATCATGAACGGAGGAACGCTGAGTATGACTGCTGAGGCCGAGTATGCCGCGGTGCCAATCAGTGTGACCGTCAATGGCGTCAAGCATGAGGCCGTTGTCGAGGCGCGCACGCTGCTGGTTTACTATTTACGCGAACAATTGGGCTTGACCGGCACGCACGTGGGCTGCGACACCAGCCAGTGCGGTGCCTGCACGGTTCATTTAAACGGCCGGGCCGTGAAATCCTGCACGATTCTGGCTGGGCAAGCCAATAATCAGGAGATTACGACTATCGAAGGTCTGGCGCGCGGGGATGAGCTTCATCCTATCCAGGAAGGCTTCCGCGAAAAACATGGTTTGCAGTGCGGTTACTGCACGCCGGGAATGATCATGACGGCGGCGCATCTGCTGCAAACCAATCCTGACCCTAGCGCGGCAGAGATCAAGCACGCTCTTGAAGGTAATCTCTGCCGTTGCACCGGCTATGTCAACATCGTTGAATCTGTGCAGTGGGCGGCGCGGAAGATCGGAGGGAAAGATGTTTCCCGCTAGTTTCAGCTACGTGGCGCCAAGTTCGCTAGACGAGGCGTTGCAGTTGTTAAACAAGCACGGCGACGATGCCAAACTGCTGGCCGGCGGGCATAGTCTGATTCCTGCCATGAAGCTGCGACTGGCCTCGCCGCGCACGCTCATCGATCTCGGCAGACTGCCGAACCTCGCGGGTGCGCGCCTGGACGGCAATAATCTGGCGATCGGCGCCTTGACGGTGCATGCGGATGTCGCTTCATCGGATCTGGTGCGCCGGCATTTGCCGGGGCTGGCGGATGCCGCGTCGGTGATCGGCGATCTGCAGGTCCGCAACCGTGGCACCATCGGTGGCAGCGTCGCTCATGCCGATCCGGCGGCGGACTTTCCAGTAATTCTGACGGCGCTCAACGCATCGTTCGTTTTGAAATCAACAAACGGCGCTCGTACTGTGGCGGCGGATGCGTTCTTCGTGGATTTTTTTGCCACCGCCATGGAGCCCAGTGAAATACTGACGGAAATCCTTGTGCCGTTG
>CAYZXN010000396.1:0-5041 GCA_964482425.1 uncultured Syntrophobacteraceae bacterium
GATCCATTGCAGTTTCGCCTGCGGAATTTGCTGGAACGCGGTGAAGAGCTGAAGAGCGGGGCGACGCCGGTCGATGCCGATCTTCGGGAAGGAACCAAGGCCGCGGCCGGCGCGGTTCACTGGGGCAAACCGGCGGGCCGCTTCGGCAAAGGCGACGGCATTGCGGTCGGCGTATCGGATTCCGAAGCCATGCCGGTTTCGGTTGCGCTGGTACGGCTTCTGGCCGACGGCAGCGTGATTTTAAGCGCCGGGACCACAGAGGTGGGTCAGGGGGCGCGGACTATCTTGAGCCAAATAGTCGCGCAGGAGCTCGAAGTATCTGTGGAGCGCATCGTCATGCGTGGCACCGACACTCTGTCGACCCCGTTCGATCGTTCTACCGGCGCCAGCCGTTCAACCACGGTCATGGGAAGTGCGGTAAAGCTCGCTGCTTTTGATTTGCGCAGGCAGCTGATTGCGGCGGCAGCCGAGGCTCTCGCGACCAGCTCAGACGGGATCACCTTGCGCAACGGCACCGCGGTCGCCGGTGATCGCTCTCTGAGCTACGCCAAGATCGTTAGCGCCTATTTCGGCATGCCGGGCGGCGAGCTCATCGGACGCGGTTACATGCGGCCGGGCGAGGGGCTCGGTACAAAATTTCCGCTGTTTTGGGAAACCGGCATGGGCGCCGCTGCAATCGACGTCGACACGGAGACCGGCGAGATTAAGATCGGCGTGTACGTTACGGTCGCCGATGTCGGCAAAGCCATCAATCCGGTGCAGGCCGAGGGACAGGACGAAGGCGCGGCCATTCAGGGGCTCGGCCATACGCTGTTCGAGTCGCTGGAATATGAAAACGGCCAGCCGCTAAACGCCAATCTGGTCGACTACCGCGTGCCGCGTTTCACCGATCTGCCGGCGCGCTTCGATTCGTTATTGATTGAAAACCAGGACGGTCCGGGGCCGTACGGCGCCAAGGGAATGGGCGAATCAGGAATCGTCTCGATCGCGCCGGCAGTCGGCAACGCGGTTTTCCGCGCCACCGGCGTGCGATTACGAACCTTGCCGTTGACACCCGAGAGAGTCTGGCGGGCACTCAAGAACGCCAAGTTAGCGTTGTAATCACAAGAGGGATACTCATTACCGATGGAAAAAAATTCGGCATTTGAAAAGGTTATCGAAACGATCGAGCAAGCGCGCGCAGAGCTGCTCGACCTTTGTTTGCAATTGGGTAACATGGCAAGCCCCCATGGCCAGGAGCGAGCCGTTGGCCAGGCAGTGCTTGAATGGCTTAAGCGATATGACATTGACGGGCAGCTGCAGTTTATCACGCAGCAGAGCGTCAATGCCGTGGCGACAATTTCCGGCAGCGGCGACGGCGCGAGTCTTATTTTCAACGCGCACATGGACACGGGTCCGGAGCTGCCGGCCGATGCCGACGCAGACGCCAGGAAGCTCGAAACGGCTTGGAACGAGGGCGACATGCTTTTCGGCAAAGGCATGATCAACGACAAGGCGCAGCTGTGCGCTTTTATGATTGCTATGAGCGCGCTCAAAAGAGCCCGAATCAAACTCAAAGGAGATCTCACGCTGACCGCGGTGGCGTCTGAAACCGGCAATCCGTCCATCGATGAGTTTCAAGGTATCGATTTTCCCGGCGAGGGTTTCGGCACGAAATGGCTGGTGGACCGCGGCGCTATCGCCGATTACGCGCTGGTAGGGGAGACATCCGGCTTCGGCATTGTCCAAGCCGAATGCGGCGCAGCGTGGTTCAAGATCCGCGTCAAGGGCAGAGAGGTTTATACGCCGAGATATGAACGCGGTAACTCAATTCAGGAAAATCCTAATGCGTTCGCCAAGTCGGCTCACGTCATCTTGGCGCTGGAGGATTGGGCCGTCGAATACGAGAAGCGGGAAACGCTGGAGTTTGCCGGCGGTACTATCATACCGAAAGCGCAGATCGTCGAGGTGAGGGGAGGGAAGGGCGTCGGTAGACCCAATCCCACCTGCGACATCTTCGTCGATGTCAGAATCGCTCCCGGGAAGAATCCACTCGACGTTCAGCGGGAGCTTGCCGCCGTGATACATAAAACCAATTTGCCCTGTGACATCTCGCTCTTCCAGTATTCGCGCGGTCATATCGCTAAGAACGCGGATCCCTTGATTGGCGCGGTCAGCACTGCCCATCGCTATCTCTTTGGCGTCGAACCGCCCCAGCCGCCGTCTGCCGAAACCAGCATGTGGCGCGACTTGAACGTTTTTAACGAAGTCGGTATTCCAGCGATTTGTTACGGACCGCCCCGTCAACGAGAGCCGCTGAGCGGGGCGCAAAACCGGGCCATGAAGATCACGGATCTGGTGCAGGCAACCAAGGTTTATGCCCTGAGTGCCATGATACTTTGCGGCGTCGAATGATCGGTCATCGAATTTCGTCGTCAAAAAAGATGGTGCAAGGTGTTTCTTTATGATTCGGGAAAGCTAAACTCGGATACCTGATGAAGTTCTGCGTGCAACTCAATCCTCAAGTCTCCGTCGACAAGCCCGGCGCGGTATTGATGCCGACGTTGATCGAACAGGTGCGCGTAGCGGACTCGGTCGGATTTGACGCCTTCTCCATGGGCGATCATTACAATATTCCCGGCCTGCAGCGTCTCAATCAAGTGCCGGCGCTGGCGCGGCTTTGCGCCGAAGCGAAACATTGCGCGGTTGGCACCGCGGTGATGCTTCTCGGGCTGCGCCATCCGGTGACGGTGGCAAGCGAGCTGGCGAGTCTCGATGTGCTAAACGACGGCCGATCGTTCTTTGGCTTCGGTCTCGGCTACCGCGACGAAGAGCTCAATGCCTTTAACCTGACAAAGACGCAGCGTTTCCATCGCTTTGTCGAGGGCGTCGAGATCATCAAGCGGCTTTGGACCGAGGAGAACGTGAGTTTCGACGGCAAAGCATTCAAATTGAAGAACGTCAGCGTCGATCCCAAGCCCTTGCACAAACCGCGGCCGCCGATCTGGATCGCCGCCAATTCGGACGCCGCGGTGAGGCGCGCTGCAACGATCGGCGATGGCTGGATGATCGGGCCGCATTCCGCCATCGCTGAGTTGCAGCGGCAGGCGGAGCTCTGTCGTCAGGCTTGGACAAGCGCGGGAAAGTCAGGCGCGCCGGCGCTGCCGATCATTCGAGAAACGTTCGTCGCCAGGACGAGGCAAGAGGCGATGGCGAAAGCCCGTCCCTGTCTGGAGCAGCTCTATCGCACGATTTACATAAAGTGGAAGCAGAACGAAGCCATGAGCGATCCCAACGAGCTGAATTGGGCTTTCGAACGCCTGGCCGAGGGACGTTTCATCCTCGGTTCTCCTGAAGAATGTATTGAGCAGGTTCAAGAATACCAAAGCCGCTTGGGCGTCGACTATATTCTGCCGCGGTTCGACTGGACCCCGGGCTTGCCGCAGGAGGAGATCTTAAAATCGATGCGCTTGTTCGGTGAAAAAGTGATACAGAAACTGTAGGTAACCGCTCTTAAGGAGGGCACATCATGAGACGAAACATACTCGGATTTATCTTATCGGCTGCGCTGCTATTCATTGTCGTTTCGCCGCAATCGAGCCCGGCCAAAATCATTGTTGGCCTCTCCTCGGTCAACGTAGCGTTCCTGCCGGTGTACGTGGCCCAGGAAAAAGGTTTTTTCAAGGACGCAGGACTCGAAGTTCTCCTCGTCATGTTCAATGCCGGCTCGACCAACCTGCAGGCCTTGGCCGGTGGCGATATCCAAATCATGGGCAGCGCCTTTGTCGAAACCGTCGGCGGCCGCGCAGCCGGTATGGATATCAAAAACTTTTGGGGAATTTGCAATCTCATGCCGTTCCAGCTTTATTCCCAGCCCGAGTTCAAATCGATGAAGGAAGCCAGGGGCAAGCGTTTCGCCATCAGCCGTTTCGGCTCGCTGACCGACTTTCTGACCCGCGCCACGTTGCGCCATTTTGGCTTGGATGCCAAAGACGTCACCATTCTCCAGATCGGCAGCACGCCGGCGCGCTTTGCGGCTTTGACAGCCAAAGCGGTGGATGCCTCGATTGTCTGGTTCCCGGTCACTGAAATCGCGAAAACCCAAGGATACACGAAACTGCTCGATCTTAAGGAAGTATTTCCGGAATGGCCGTATGAGACGTTTGCGGCCAGAGAGACTTGGCTCAACAAAGAAAGGGACCAGGCCACGAAATTTCTCCAGGCCTACCAGCGCGGGGTGAAATTCACACGTGAGAATAAAACCGATTCAGTGAAGATCATGCAGAAATACGTAAAAATGGATCCGGCCTACGCTCCTGCCGGCTATGACGAATATCGGGAGTCATTTCCGCTCAACGGTCAAATCGCCGAAAAGGTGATTCCCGAGGTTATTGAAGAAGAATTCAAGGTTGGTCGGATCAAGAGAAAAATTACACTCGATGAGCTTATCGACCGGTCGTTCATAAAAACGATCGGCGGTAAGTAAACACTCCGATTCACTCAGAGCTGTTATAAGTTGCGAGCAGAAAAGCAGGGTGAGCAACGTCTCGCCCTGCTCAGCATTGAGCTCTCCATTGCTTTGTTGCGCGCTCCATCCGATTCTCTATGAACCGAAAGAGCTACAACGCGATTGCCACATCGTGGGACGCAGCACGCCATACATTCTACGGCCGCGAACGCGACTACCTGGACATCTTTCTCGAGGGGTTGCCGGCGCCGTCGTGCATTCTTGATCTCGGCTGCGGCACAGGGCGACCCATAGCCGAGTACATCTTGAGCCGGGGGCATTACGTCACCGGCGTTGATCACGCTTCAAAGCTGCTTGAGCCTGCATTGCGGCGTTTTCCACAAGGGCAGTGGATCGAATCGCGGATCGAAGATTTCCTGTCGACCGGACACTTTGCAGGCGTAGTATGCTGGGACACTTTGTTTCACATCGAGCGCTCGCTTCATGATGTTGTGCTCTCACGCTTGGCGAAGATGCTCTGTGCCGATGGGAGGCTCATGCTCACTCTGGGCGGCTCGGATCATCCGCCGTTTACCGATACGATGTTCGGTGAAA
>CAYZXN010000397.1:0-4121 GCA_964482425.1 uncultured Syntrophobacteraceae bacterium
GATTCCATCGCCACCGTCTCGATCTCGCATTGCTTCAGCCAATCGGCCAGAGAGCACAAGTCTCCGGTGAAAGCCCCGAAGCGGCGCACGTCCCGCCCTTCAGAATCCCGACCCGGGGGAATGGCCGCCCAGTGCTCCTCCGATCCGATGTCGATGCCGGCTGCAGTGAGATTGAGCCGCTTGAGTTGCGGCGGAAGCGGTATCTTGCGCTTCGATACAATGCGGACTTCACGGCGCCGCTTGCCACGACTGGGAGTGGTGCTCATAGGGCATCTCCTTTGCAACGTGGATTCATTGCGACGCGGCGGGCGCGGAGGTGCGCGCTCTGCATTCTCCCAAACGGGATCACGTGGCCGCCATACGTGTCACCAATGATGTTGGCGCATTCCTCCGGAACCATGCTAATGGACGGGCACAAGGCACCAATGACGGCTCGGTTTCCTCGACCCACTGCGTCTCGCCCCTTTTACTCCAAACCGCACGCGACACCAAGTTACTTCCCGTTGTTCAGCTGCGAAGCGGCGTAACTTGCTAATGGGCGACCCCGGCTTACGCCGGCCTCAAGGAACTGCGCCGACACCTGGTTGACAAAGCCAGGCTGGGTATGAAAATGAAATTGGGAAACGGATCCTCTTTTTCCCGGGATGAATCGCGTCGCTTCTACTGGCATTCTTATTTTTCATTGACGAGGAGGCTGAAAATGATGAGCGGCTGGAAGAAATCCATGATTTACGGGACCCTGTTGCGCGTTGCCCTCGGCGTCGGCGTCTTGATTTCGCTCCTGACCGGCAGCGTCTCTAACCCCGCTCTAGCCGGGCAGGCGACTGAGTTGGAGCGGGCGGCTAAAAAGGATGGGCGCCTCAGGATGGTGGTCTTTCCGAGCATACGGCCGGCCGCGGAAGCGTTCGAGAAAAAATACGGGATCAAAGTCGAAGGCACCTATGTCGGCGACCCGGACATCTTGCGAAAGGTCAGCACCGAGTCTCAGGCGGGAGTCTTCGCGACCGACATTTTTACCACTTCCCCCGGTCCCACTGGAAGCCATCTCAATAAATGGACCATGCCCTATGCGCCGATTGGATTCGAAAAAATCGAAGAGGTCAAAAAAGCACTGCCGGCCGAGTGGAACCAGATTCCCATGTTCAACCACGTCGTCGGTGTCCTTTATAACAAGGAGCTGGTTCCGCCGCAGCAGGTCCCGACCAGCATTTTTGATCTGCTCAAACCCGAATTCAAAGGCAAGATCATCTCCAGAACGCCGTGGCTAGGCTCCAACTTTTTGGTGGGGATCTTGTCTCACTTCACCTGGTTCGAGCGCGACATGAAGAAGTGGCAGGATTACTGGACGCGCTTCAGGAGCAACGTAGGGCGTTATGAGGCCGGCTTCCCGGCCCTGCATTTCGCGGTCGGGCTAAAGGAATACTCCATGGCAGTTTTCACACTAACCTACACTTCGTCACTCTGGGGCGGCACCTATCCGAGCATCGCGTTTTCCACTTTCAAGGAGGGGGGCATATGGTGGCCAAACATGGTCGCGATCCACAAGAACACGGACCATCCGAACGCAGCCAAGCTCTTCGTGAATTATCTGATCTCCGAGGAGGGGCAAAAAATCTTTGCGGACGGCGGCAACTTACCGGCGAGTAAGGACGTTCCGCCAAAGCCTGAAATCAAAGAGGCGCTCAAGGGAGTGAAGCTGTTGAACGGAACCTTGCAGCCCACCCTCGTTAAGGAGCTCGACGAAAGAGAAGGAGAGTGGAAGGCGCGAATCCAAAAAATCTTCCAGTGAGGCCCGCGAATAAGCGCGTATTCGGGTTTTTCCGGACCACAAGAGCCGGTCTTTCGCCGCCATCCGTCTTATCGCCGGATTGTATTATGTCGGCGGCGACTTTAACGAGGGCTTCCCGCTTCCGCCGGATGTAAATCTCGGGGAGCCCGGCTCCACCCGTTCCGCTCACCACAATCACGCCGAAATTTTTTCCGTCATTCACAATTGGCTGCGTGCACGATCGACTGCGCGATCGACTGATTTTCTGATTGGCTGGAATCCAGCACGCCGGCTGCAGAAGAAGTTTTGGGCTTTCGCGCTTCCAGCTAGGAGCGTCTGGCGATGATGGCGTGAAGCCCCAGGGACATGACAAGCATCAGCACGCCCAATACCGCGCCCACTCCCAGCGAGCCCTCCTCGAAAGCCCTGAGATAGAGCAGCGTGGAGAGCACTTCGGTGCCGAAGGTGAACAGGATGATCGGTCCGGCAAACTCCCGGAGATAGATCTGAAAGAGCAGGATCCAGACCGAAAAGAGGCCGCCCTTCAGGAAGGGAATGACGATTCTCACGACCGTCCTTACGGCGCCGGCGCCTGAGACCCAGGACGCTTCCTCCAACTCTTTATGGAACTGGAAGAGAAACGGGCTTAACGTCCTCAGCGCAAACGGCAGATAATTAGCCACGAAGTAGAGCAAGACGATCCACAGCGTGCCGTAGAGCGGCGTGCGAATGTAGGCCCACACAAAGCCGATGGCCAGGATCGTTCCGGGAAAGGCGAGCGGGAGCATAGCGGTGCCTTCGATGATACTCTTCCATTTAGCGCCGGTCCTGATCAGGAGATATCCAAGCGCCAGAGCGAGCACGAGAGACACCGTGGCCGCGCTGAAGGAAAGGATCAGCGTATTGTTGAGCGCCCGCAAAAAGACCGGATCGTTAAAGGCCTGCTCCCAGTGCTTCAGAGTGAGGTGGCCCAGCATCTCAACCCTGGGAGAGGAGGTGAACTCCGTAAAAGAGATGAGGATAATGACGAGGGCCGGCAGAAGCATGACCATAACAAAGTAAAGCGAGAGAAGCCCCAGTGCGACGTAGCGCCACCCTCCAAGTGCGTGTACGTTCTGAACAGAAGCCTTGCCCGTCATCGTTACGTAGCGTTCGACTCGTTTGACCGATTGCCGGTACAGGAACAGGGTGATGAGGCTTACCGGAATGAGCATCATCGCCAGCGCCGCCGCCGTATTGTAGTGGATCAGCGACTGGTAATCCGTTGCGATGATCTGAAAGATCGCCGTCGTAAAGACGAAAATACCGGCGGGAACGCCGATGATGATCGGGACTTCCAGCGTGATCAAACTAATAATGAAAACGAGCATGAAGGTCGACAAGATCAGGGGACGCAGGGTTGGAAGCGTGATCTTTCTCAAGGTCCCGAGCACGGTATTACCGCACGCGATCGATTGCTCCTCCAGGGTCGGGTCCATCAGGCGAAGGGCGTTGAGCGTAATCAAGAAAACGATCGGCGACTCATAAAGGACCATGAGCAGGACCATGCCGGGAAACGAATAGATATTGAAAAGCGGAAAGCCCAGATACTCCCTGGCAATTACGTTCAAGACGCCGATGCGCGGGCTTAACAGCATCACCCAGGCGAGCGCGGCGATCAGGACCGGAAAGGCCCGCGGCGAGATGCTGAGTTTCTCGAACACGTGGCCGTACGGCATATCTGTGCGAGCAACCAGGTAGGCCATCACGAATCCCAGGACCACGGAGATGACCGCGACAAGGGATGCGAACAGGAGCGAATTCAAAAAGAGCGTGGGCAGCGTGGCGGGTATCCGAAGCGAGCCGGCCTTGAGCCAATTTTGCAGGGTGAAGTGCCCTTCCAGAGAGACGGGAGAAGCGGACCAAAAGCTGCCGAATACGAGGGCAAGGATCGGCAAAAAGACAACGAAGCCAAGGATGGCGATGAGAGTGGACGAGGCAAAACGAATGGCGCTACTGCTCAACACGTCTCATTCCTTATCCTGAACGCCGGACCGATGACAAGCAAGGACCTCCTGCGCCCGGACTTCGACGAGTCGACTATCCGGCTCACGCTCGGGAATAGGAAGAAACCGCACGACGCTCTTCGAAGCAAAGAAGCGGTTCGGTCTCTCCGTACTGAACTATATGGTGACATCTAACCACGTCCATCTCTTGGTGAAACACACAGGCTCGAACGTGATTGCGGAAAGTATGCAGCTCATCGCCGGCCGCACCGCGCAGGAGTACAACCAGCGCAAGAACCGACATGGGGCGTTCTGGGAAGATCGTTATCACGCCACCGCCATTGAAGAAGCCGAAGAGCACCTGCATC
>CAYZXN010000398.1:0-3840 GCA_964482425.1 uncultured Syntrophobacteraceae bacterium
TCCGGACGATATTGCCGCGCTTTTTAACGAAGTGTCACCTGGCACCGCAGGGTTGCTGGTTTATCGCCGGCTGATGATCGCCAATCTCGATGGGAAAATGTATCTGGAGATTCATCGCGACATTTATAAAAAGCAGCCCGATGTCGCCGTCGTATTCGAAGACTTGCTGAAAGAACTCAATCTCGACTTCTTGATTGACCGAAAACTGGCACAGGATATAAGTGGCAGCCAAGACGGCATCGCCCACGAAATCGCAGTCAAGAAAATCAAATGAAAACAAACCAGGGCTCGTTTCAGCTGCTGCAACACACCGGCGCAAACAACCGGTCGAGCAGGCGAACATTTCTAAAGTTTACCGCAGTCAGCGCGGCGGCAGCTCTCTGGCCGCTCGCGGTGTTCGGCGCCGGCGACCCTCTGGTGCCGGAAAAATCATTGGCGTTCTACAACACACATACCGGCGAGAAACTCAAGGCGGTCTACTGGGCGGAAGGCAATTATGTAAACGATTCGCTGCGCGAGATCAACTATGTTTTGCGCGACGCCCGCAGCAATGAGGTTCATGACATCGACGTCCGGCTGCTAGACCTGCTCTTCGCGCTCAGCAAAGAGCTCGCTGCGAGCCAGCCGTTTCACGTGATCTCGGGCTATCGTTCAGCCAAGACCAACGCATTTCTGCGCGCCCATAGTGCCGGCGTTGCGGATAATAGCCTCCATCGCCACGGCAAAGCGATTGACATCAGATTGCCCGGCAGAAATACCGGCAGTTTGCAAAAGGTGGCTATAGCTCTCAAACGCGGCGGCGTCGGCTATTATCCCAAGTCAGACTTTGTGCATGTGGATATCGGACGCGTGCGCTTCTGGTGAGCGAGGTTCAAAGGGGCGCACGACAACCCCGGTCCTTTGTTGTCGTAGTTGGGTTTGGTATCTACTGGCGCTATCGCCACAGCAAAATAGTGACCTGCCCGAAGCCGCCAGTGTCGGATTGAGCATGCGCTCGGCGCATTCGTTTTACGCGCAGTAGACGTCAATACCCTTTTTCCAAGCACCAGTTGGCGATCTCGATGCGGCGCGCGAACCAGACTTTCGGAAAACCCTTGGCATAACGAATAAACTCGTCGACGATTTTGGTTCGGAACGGCACGCCGGAAACGAACGGGTGCAAGTTGAAGGCGAAGAACTTCGGTGCGCCCTGCTCGCCTTCCCAGTAGAGATAATCGAACTGGTCTTTCATGATCTGCAAGAGATCTCTGGGCGTCCGCCCTGCGCCGTAGGTCGAGTAGTCATTGCAACCCGGAACGTTGTAGGGAACAACGACAACTTTCCGCCCTTTGGACTCCACGGTGTAGGGGTTGTCCGAGTTCAACGGATCGGCCCACCAGACAAAGCCCGCTTCCGCGACCAATTCTAAAGTATGGGGCGTCGAGGCGTGCCCCGGTGAAAGGTAGCCGGTAGGCTTCTGCCCCAAAACCTTTTCGAAGGCGGCGACGGTTTTTTGAATCGAGTCCCGTTCCTGCTCGCGTGTGTACATGAAGGAATACTCATGCTCGTAGCTTTCCGACGAGAATTCGTGTCCCTGCGCTTTGAACTCCCGGCACTCTTCGGGAAACTGTTCGACCTTGAGACCATTCATCAAGAAGGTGACCTTCAGACCATGGCGGTCGAACATATCCATGACACGCCAGATGCCGATCCGGTCGCCGTATTCTCTCTCCGTAACCGCCGCGAGGTTTTGCTTGAACACGGCGTTGGCAGGCGGAATCGTGTGCGTCCCGTGGCGCTGCAATGACTCCCGTGTGGCGAAATTTTCCGGCCACACTTCCCAGGGTATGATGAAAGTGACGCAAATTTTGGCCTTGTCGGGCCACTCGATGATTCTCGATCGCGGCATAAAGCCCCCCCTTACCGATTGCTTACCTGACGCCGTCGGGCCTGCAGCACCGGCTCAGTGTAACCGTTGGCGGCCGACCTTCTTTTAATTACCAAATCGAGCGCCGCCTGAAAAGCCGGACTCGAGCCGAATTCAGGCGCCATCCTCCGATAGTTCGGATCATCTCGATTCTGCCAGTCGACGACGGCTACAAGCGTTGAGAATCCGCCAAGGGAGCCGTTATTGCGTTCTCAAAGACCATCGCTCGAGAAGTCGCGCGCTATAAGATCAACGTCAATGTCGTGTGCCCCGGCCTGACGGAAACCCCGCTGCTGCAAGCCGTCAGAAGCCAATCGGAACACACCGCGAAAATTATCGAAGCGGTCACCAAGGCGACACCCTTTCGGCGTCCGGCGAAACCCGAAGAAATTGCCGAAGCGGTGCTGTTCTTCACCTCTCCCGCTGCGGAGTTTATCACCGGACAAACCCTCAGTGTCAGCGGCGGACTCACGATGGTGTGAAGAAAACAATTGAAAATTGATAATGGAGAATTGAAAAGCGAAGACAGGAAACTCGAAATTCGGGTTGGAATTCAACTATCCATTATCCATTATCCATTTTAAATTGAGGTAGCCATGCCCAAGGACATCAAAGCCATCGACTTCATGTACTACGTGGCGACACCTGAATTCATCGCCAGGTGGAACGAGGCAAAAAAGGGCGAGCTCATCTGCCGTACGGAAAAGGCCATCGGCGGCCTGCCGCAGTATGACAGCATCGAGGCAATGAGTGCCAAGATGGACGAAGCCGGCGTCGACAAGGTCTTCATCACCCAGTGCAAGATGTGGTCGTACCGCAACAAGTGGATGTACATGGACACCAAGCTCGAAGAAGTGGCGCAATACACGACCCGCTATCCGAACCGTTTCGTCGGCCTTGCCAGCTACAACCCCTTTCGCATCAAGGAGTCGCTGCAGGAGCTCGACCAGGCGATCAAAGTGCATGGGTTCAAAGGCGTCTATATTCACATCTACGGTTTCGACATCCCGCTGCACGACGCCAAAATGTACCCGCTCTACGCCAAGTGCGTGGAGCTTGATGTACCGGTATCGATGCAAGTGGGCCATGTCCTCGAAGCGATGCCCAGCGAGCATGCCCGGCCGATATACCTGGATCGCATCGCCAGCGATTTTCCCGAACTCAAAATCGTCGGCGCCCACACCGGCTGGCCCTGGGTCGAGGAGCTGATTTCGGTCTGCTATAAGTGTGATAATGTTTACTTCGGCGTCGACGCGTTGATGCCGAAATATTTGAAGCCCGAAATCATTCACTATATCAACAGCCGCATGGGACAGGATCGTTGTCTTTGGGGAACCAACGGCTTGCCTTGGCAAGAGAGTCTCAACCAGTGGGAAGAGATGGGACTGAAGGAAGCCACCAAGAAAAAACTGTTGCGCGATAATGCTGTGGAGCTCTTCGGTTTGAGTCATTAATCGAAAGGAGGCCAGCCATGTGCCGATTTTTATCCCTCGACTTTGAGTACACTTTGAAATGTCCGATCGACACGGGGAACCACACCGTCAGATTTCAGGCCTATCCGCAGCTCCGCGGCCATTCGTTGGATGTGGTCGAGTGTGACGCAAAACCTAAAGTCGACCAGCTCACCTGCGGCAAAGCCTGCCGTGGGCTGCTCGAATCCGGCGAGTTTTGGCAAACAATCTATCCGGAGTCGGCGACTTTCGCAGGGAGCCGGTAATCATCTCCGGGTCAAATATCCGGTTCGAACGCGGCCATGATTGGAGCGAACCCTAGTATGCATCAAACCTTAAAGTACGCAGAGGACGGGGCGGTTGCGACGATCCGATTGCATCGGCCGGAAAAGAAAAATGCGTTCAATGCCGAGATGCGCCATGAAATGGCGAGCGTGTTGGATGATCTGGCGCGCAAATCCGCCATCCGGGCGGTCGTGATCA
>CAYZXN010000399.1:0-4207 GCA_964482425.1 uncultured Syntrophobacteraceae bacterium
TCGTCGATGAACTTCTGATCTTGCCAGCCGTTTTGCAGCACGATCTGCATGATGCCATTGATCAGAGCTATGTCGGTGCCCGGCCTCTGGCGCATATGCAGAGCCGCGAATTCGCTGATGTCGATTTTGCGCGGGTCGGCCACAATCAACTTCGCGCTGCGACGGAGCACGGCCTGGCGAATGCGAGTCCCGAACACCGGGTGCTGCTCGGTTGTGTTCGAGCCGATGATCAGCAGCGCGCGGGACTCCTCGGCCACATCGCTCATGGAATTACTCATGGCGCCTGATCCAAAGGCCATCGCCAAGCCGGCGACGGTAGAGGAATGGCACAGACGGGCGCAGTGATCGATGTTGTTGGTGCCCACCACCTGGCGCGCCAACTTCTGCATCAGATAATTCTCTTCGTTCGTGCATTTCGCCGACGCCAGGACGCCAACTGCATCGGGGCCCGATTCGCGCCTGACGGAAACGATCTTCTCAGCGACCAAACGAAGTGCCGTACCCCAGTCTACGTCCACCCAATCGAGCGCGGCGCCCGTCGCCTCAATCTTCGCACCGCCATTTAGTAGGTAGCGGCGGACACGGGGCTTCGTCAGGCGCTCGGGATGGTGTACGTAGTCGTAACCGTATCGCCCCTTCACGCAGAGCTGCATGCCGTTTACCGGTGCTAAAGGATTGGAGCTGACTCGAATGATGCGATTGTTCTTCACGTTGAGATGAAAGCCGCAGCCGACGCCACAGTAGCCGCAGGTGGTGGAGACAATCTTGTCCGGCTGACCCAGACCGACGGAGGATTTGTCGTCGAGCGCTCCCGTCGGGCAATACGCCACGCAGGCGCTGCACGATTCACAGCGACCTTCGAGCATCGTGGTATCCAGGCCGGCGATGATTTTGGCTTCGTCGCCGCGGTATCCGACGCTCCAGACGAAGCGTCCCTGGATCTCGGCGCAGGCGCGGACGCAGCGGGTGCACAGGATGCACTTGTTCCAATCCACCCAAACAAACGGATTGTCATCGCTGTTGACCCGATCGCCGGCGATCGGGGTGACACCTTCGGGAAGGCGAACGTCATAATGGCGCAGCCAGTGCTCGAATTCCGTCTCCTCGCGGTCGCGCACGGCATAGCCGGCATCGACGTAGTGACGCAAGAGCATTTCCAGAACGAAACGGCGAGACTCGATAAGCGCCGGCGTCTCGGTTCGCACGATCATGCCGTCTGTCGCCGGTGTCGAACAAGCGGCAGGCGGAGAGCGCATCCCGTCGATCTCGACGACGCACAGCCGGCAGGAGCCATCCAGCGAAAGATCCGGGTGCCAGCACAGCGTTGGAATAGTGATGGCGGCCTCGCGAGCCGCCTCAAGGACGGTTTGCCCCTCCCCAGCCGTGATACTGCGACCGTCGATCGTCAGTTGCGCCATGGTTGCTCCGATGGATAATCAGGGGTCACGTTCAAAACTCCGCCGCAAAATGCCGCAACGCGCTCTCAATCGGCAAAGCCGCCGATTGGCCCAGCCCGCATAAAGAAGTCAGGTTCATTTGCCGCGCCAGGCGCTTTAGCTCGGCGAGGTCGCTTCGGCTTCCGCAGAGATTCCCGAGGCGCTCGCTCAGCCGGCGCACCTCGCGCGTTCCTTCACGGCAGGGCGTACATTTGCCGCAGGATTCCACTTCAAAGAAGTGCAACACCGAGGTTAGAACCTCGGGGATCGATACCGCTTCATCCAGGATGACAATCGGCCCGGAGCCGAGCACGGGCCCATTTCTCCAGGAGTCAAAATCGATCGGAACATCCAGCATCGAGGCCGGCACGAAACTACCGGCCGCACCACCCGTCAACGCCGCTTTGAATTGCGCTCCGGGCTCCAAGCCGCCGCCATACAGATCGATGATCTGGCGCAGCGTGATGCCCAGCGGAGCTTCGAACGCTCCCGGCTGGTTAATGCACCCGGTCACGGTAAAAATCTTGGTTCCGGGACTCTCGGCAGTTCCGAGCGAACGAAACCACCGCGGCCCGTGACGGACGATGGCAGGCACATGGCACAGGGTCTCGACGTTGTTCACGACCGTCGGTTGGCCATGATAACCGTGCGTCGTCGGATAGGGCGGCCGAACCCGCGGCTCGCCGCGTTTTCCTTCCAGCGAGTTTAACAGCGCGGTTTCTTCTCCGCAGATATAGGCGCCCGCGCCACGATGCACGTGCAGCCGAAAGGAAAATCCAGTGCCGTGAATATTTTCTCCCAGCCAACCGCGCTCTTCGGCCGCGGCAATCGCCTGCTCCAAGCGCCGCGCGATCCATTCGTACTCGCCGCGGATATAGATGACGCCTGCGCTCGCTCCCACAGCGTAAGCCGCCAGCGCCATTCCTTCGAGCAGCAAATGCGGATCGCCGTCCATCAACACGCGATCTTTGAAAGCGCCCGGTTCCGACTCATCGGCGTTGCAGACGATGTATTTCGGCGCTTTTTGAGCTTCCCTCACCATGCGCCATTTTCGCCCCGCAGGAAAACCTGCTCCGCCATAACCACGCAAGCCCGCCTCCTCCACAGCATCCATTACAGCAGGCGCATGCAATTGCAGCGCGCCGCCAAGGACCTGGTACGCTCCGGCGGCGATCGCGCTGTCGATCGAGTCAGGATCGATGCGACCAAGCCGCGCCATCGTCACGCGGACTTCTCCGGCGCGCGGTTCCGCATAGCTCGGCATAGTGCCGCGCCAGCCCGATAATAGATCAGGAACCCCGTCTACGGTGATGGGCCCGCTTGGCTCGATTCCGACCAGCGCTGCCGGTGCGCGATCGCACAAGCCGAGACAGCTGCAGCGCTCGATCGACCAGCTGTTTTTGGCACATGATGCTTCCATCGCCGTGCGGGCCGCGCCGGCTCCTTTCAGCATGCACACCGGACCGTCGCAAAGCCGGATCTGGTTTTCTCCATGGCGGCTCAGCGATAACAGCGAATAAAACGAGGCAATGCCGTAGGCGTGGGCATCGCTTATACGCAACGTATCGGCGATAGCGCCGAGAACACGATCATCCAGGTGCCCATGGTTGGCGGCTTGAACCGTGCGCAACACCGGCAGAATGGCATCCGCACTCCGACCGTGTTCGGCCGCTGCCGCTTCGACGCGGGGATCGGTACGCTTAGCCTGTAACGGCCCTGCTCCCCTCCTGATGGACATAATTATTCCTTACAGAAATATTTGAGTCGATGTAACTCCTGACCTGCGCCATCTATCCTAAGAAGCGCGGATAATCAGGACCGGATCTCCTGAGTGACGCACGACTCTCTCGGTCACGCTGCCCAAAACCCAGCGTCGGATACCCGAACGGCCTTGGCTGCACATGGCAGCTCGCTCGGGGGGTAGCGCCATCCAGCGCGCCGGTGCTCGCTTTATTTTTTAACGCGCGCCGAGATGCTCTGTTAAAATGCGCCTGACTTCCTCGATAGTTTCGGGATGCCCCTGAGTAGAGTGGCCGGAGCGAACCACCACCTCTGATGCGACGCCGTCAATATGCGCGCTCTCGTAGGCGACCACACCGTCGGTCTTGCCGGTGATAGGTCCGTCGCCGAGCACGGCGATGATCGAGTGCGCGGTGATTTGGGGATCGATGCGACTGTCGTTTAATGCTCGAATGAACGGATTGCCAGGGCTCATATTGTCCACCGAGGTTGGTAGTTGGCTCATGCCGAGATGGGCGAACGCCTGTGATTTCAGAAGACCCTGAAACTGTGTGACCAATGTGCCGGGCAGATTGACAATTCGCCGGATCAGATTCAGAGCAAATCCCGAAGCTCGAAAACTGCCGCGATGCGGCGTAGCGATGAAGATGACTCGCCTTAACGTAGGGACCGGCTCGAAGAACATGCCTTCAAGCAGGAGTTGACGGGTCTCCGGAGGCATCTCAAACTGTTCGAAAGGATCTTCGCTAACATTATTCCAGAAGCGAGTTCCGCTGCTAATTGACATGAGTTTGGTCAGCAATCCCCCTTGGCTATGGCCGATCATCACCATCTGCCGCAGCGCATCATCGTCGCCGCTTGGATCGACCTCCTTAAGCACGTTTTGCAGCGCGCGGCGCAGCAGCATTGCCGAGTAGAGCACGGGTTGGCCTGTGTTGTACTGAAAAAGCCAGAACTGATAACGGCCGCTGAGCACGGGATCTTGGGTGACCTCGTTATACATCTCGGCCCAGCGCACCGGGCTCGATGCC
>CAYZXN010000400.1:0-6351 GCA_964482425.1 uncultured Syntrophobacteraceae bacterium
CACTGCAAGGAGCCGATCTCAAGATCATCGGCAACTCGGGCAACAAAATGGTTTTCTCGCTTTACGTTCGGCCGGAGATCAAGAGCGTGGAAGCGCTGCGAGGCAAGCGAATCGGTATCACGCGCTTCGGATCGGCGCCGGATATATCGGTTCGGTACGCGCTCAGAAAACACAACATCAATCCGGAGAAGGATGTCACGTTGGTACAACTGGGATTCATGGCGACCGTTGCCGCGGGATTGCAGGGCGGCTCGATTGAGGGTGCGGTTGTTTCGCCGCCGACCCAATTCGCCATCGATAAAGCCGGTTTCAAGGAATTGATCAGCATTACGGATATGAATCTCGCGTTTCCGAATCCGGCTCTGGTCGCAGTGGGATATTATTCGCAGCAAGCCCGACACCATCAACCGGTTCATGCGCGCCTATACCCGCGGCATCCATCGCGCGCTCAACGACCGCGAGTTTACTTACAAAGCCATGGCCAAGTACACCAAGATCCAGGATATGTCGGTCTTGGAGAGAGCCTATGTTTTACATGACCAAGGTTCTAGAAAGGGCGCCCTATGTCAATATGGCCGGCGTGCAGAACGTGCTCGACGATTTGGTCAAGACGGTACCGGCGGCTAAAAAAGCCAAGCCCGAGCAGTTTGTCGATATTCGTTTCCTGGAAAATCTCGAAAAAAGCGGCTTGATCAAGGAGCTGTATCCGTAGAGCTAGCACCAGAGTGAAGACTCCAAATTCGAGCCGTTCAGTTGTTTGGGAAAAGGTTAATTTCAATAGTTCAACGACGGACGAATAGCGAAACCCGTTCCAAACGTTCCATAGTTCCAGATGTTGCACGAGGATAGTGGATGGTCCGTTCCCCACGTTCAGGAAATTCTCGAAACGTCGAAACCTTTCCGTCGGCAAGTCAGCCGTGAACCAGGTAGCGCAATGAAGATTCACCTCTCGAGATTGTTGATCCTAGGTGTGTTGCTTGTGGCGGCCGGTTGCGAGCACGAGGCAAGACATTCGCAAGGATCCACGGGCCACCAGCACGGCACGCCCAGGGATTGGAAGTTCACCCTGATCCCGGGCGATGTCGCCGAGGGACGAAAACTCTTCGTCGAGATTGAATGCTATAAATGCCACGAGGTTAAAGGCGAAGAGTTTCCGAAGGTCGCGGCGGAGGAGAAGGACGTCGGGCCGGAGCTTTCTCAGATGGGTGGCCTGCACCCACTGGAATTTTTCGCCGAGTCCATTGCCAATCCCAACGCCGTGATCGATGACGACGCTAAAGAGCAGGGCTATATTGGTCCGGACGGCAAATCGAAAATGCCTGAGTTTGCCGATGTTTTGACCGTAAAGCAGTTGGCCGATCTGGCAACGTACCTGGCGTCATTGGGCGGCGGTCACAAGCACTAAAGCTCCGCGTGACCCGACGAAGACTGTTCCAAACGTTCCAACGGTTCCAATCGTCCGAGATGTTCAAAGACCCGGAAATTGAACTAGACCGAAAGTAACTCTTCGCCGGAGTTCGGTAAAACCGAGATGCTCTCCCCAAAGCAGGTGGCCCGCACCCGTCAGTTTTTGCCCGCCGCTGCGGCTTTGGAGGCGGCACTGTACTCGGACGTTCCCTTGGCCGGAATCGTCCAATAGTGCACCGTGCTCCCGTTGACGTTCAACGTCCGCTCCGGTTTCCAACTGCCCATATCGAAGGAGTGAGAGGCGATGCGCGTTCCCGGCTTTAATTCGGATAGCAGTTTGGGAATCAATTTAAGATTGAGGCTGGGCAGCAGGTAGAGTGTCACCACCGTCGCCTCGCTAATATTTGCTTCGAACAAGTCCTCGTTGAGAAAACGCACACGGTCGCCGACGCCAGCTTTTTCGAGGTTTGCCTGTGCTTCTTTGATGCGGTCGGGATTAATGTCGATACCGACCGCGCGCGCCGCATTGTATTTTTGCACCGCCATGATCGGGATGCGCCCGTCGCCGGAACCCAGATCGTAGACGATATCGCCTTTGGCGACCTTGGCGACTTTGAGCATCGCATCAACAGCTTCGTAAGGGGTAGGGACAAATACTACGTCGGGCGAGCGCAGTTGCTTGGCAGGGGTTGCGCTCGAGTTGCCGGCACCGTTTGTACCGGCGCCCGGGCTGCTTTTTTGGGGAGAGGATTGCTGCGCCTGACCGGTCGATTGCGCGTTTGTGTAGGATCCGCCCAAACAAAGCACCATCGCCAGGAAATATGACATTTTTTCTATTTTCACTTACTTCCTCCTTGAAATGTTTGAATTGCTCGAGGCCGCCAAAGGCTGCCTGACCTGATTGAGTATAAGTTGTTAAAAGGAGAGTGCCAATATAGTGATCGAATTTTTCGAAGAGCGGGAAGCCCATGGATTGTCATCTTTGCGGCCTTGTACCTAGGAAAGCTCACGGGCGAGGCGCCTGACAGATGAATTCATACGCTCAGGTGGAGCGGGCCCTAATCATCTCGACGGGAAATTTGTTGAGGCAACGAGGACCGTGTTCTTCGATAGCAAAAAAGTCCGCGAGAAAGAGGCCGCGCGTGTGTTTTTTGTCGACGATGTGCATCTGCAACGCGAAAACATGCCCGGCCTGGTATACGAGCCTGCCTTGGGAGTCAAAAAGATAACGATCTTCCGCGCTCTGCACGCGGTCAAAGCCGATTTGCGGCTCATGGCGCGGGTTGGCGCCGAGCATGCCCTGGAGGAAGCCGCCGTAAAACTCGCAATCCGTGTCGCGGATGAACTGCATCGCCTCGATGGAGTCGTCGCTGCTCTTCCCGGCATAGAGCGTTGGAACGAGGCGCTTGTAGCCTTCGGCGGCGATTTGGAACATGTCCCTATATTCCGCGGTCGGTTCGCCAGTCATCACCGGTCGGCCGCATTGGGCTTCGTAACCGTTATAGAAGATTCCCAATTCGTTATTGATGATGTCATGCTCGCCGATAATGCGATCGACCGGACGCGGCCGCTGATCGTTGATATCGGGATCGAGCATCGAGCAGGAGCCAAGCTGGATCATTCCCATTTCGCCGCCGCCGCTCATCACGGCTTCGTGGACGATACCGAAAACCTCGCCCTCGCTCATGCCCGGCCTTACTCGCTCCTGCATGGCGCGAAGCCCCAGATCGCCCAGTTGCGCCGATCGCTCGAGGAATTGAATCTCCTCGGCGCTCTTCAATAACCGTAGCGCGATAAACTCTCTCGTGACGAAGACGAATTCGGCGCTCGGCAGGTGGGTCGTGAAAAAGTCCCAATGGTTTTTCGGGATCGAAGTGTACGGGTCATACTCGACGATGCCGATGCGACCGGTGTCATAACTAAGCTTCCGGACCTCATCGACGATGGCGCCGAGCACGCTCGGCGCGCCGACGATGACGTTGTGCACGGCCGTCCGCGCCAGCATGCCGCCGGCCAGAGAATGGCCCGGCCTTGTCACCACGGCCGGCTCGCCGTCTTTGGGAAAGAAGCAGTAGTTGGCCATTTCCGCCTTGCCCATCATGTTAGTCACATAGCGGATGTTGAACCAGAGCCGGCCGTAGGCCGCCGAGCCGCCGACGATCAGCAGGCAATCGAGATTATGCTCGCGCATCATGCCGCGGATATTTCGATAACGCCGCTCGTACTCCGCTTTGGAGAAACGCGGGTAGGGGAAGCGCTTGTGCATCCGTTCCAGTTCTTCATCAGATAAGAGCATCTTATCCTCGCAATTAGGGCGTGGCGGTACTCCTCAGCTAGCTTCACCGCCCCAGCGTTTGCACATCGTCAAATCAACCACCTCTTCGACTTTGACCTGGGCGGCCTTGGGGTTGATTCCGAATTCGGTCATCAGTTTCGCGATGGAACGCACTCCAGGCACGGTCGGACAAATACTGCGCGGCAGATCCTCCACCAAGTCGGCGTAGACCTCTTCGGCCCTCACCCGCTCGGAAATCCGCAAATTCTTCATCATCGAGGATACCACGACGTTCTTGTTCGCGGGATTGATGATGAAGCGGACCGAATCCGTCAGGGCCCGTCCCACGCGATCCACCATGACCGGCTCGTTGCGCAAGGTTTTGCGCATGACCGTCAGGCCGGTTGCTTGGAACGGGATATTCAATTTCGCCATATCCACCAGCACGGGGAAGCCTTCGGCGATCGCCGCCTTGGAAATCTCCGGCGCAATCACCGTCGCTTGAGTCGTGCCGCCTTTCAACGCCGCCAGACGTGAAGGCTCCGCGCCGGTGGGGAGGAGCGTGATATTGTCGCGGCGCGGGTTCAACCCCAGGTGATCGAGAGCCATGAGCGCGGCGAGGCTGGCCAGACCGGCCATGCTGGCGCCGATGCCGAAGGTTTTGCCTTTCAAGTCTTCGGCGCGCTTGATGCTCGGGTGAGCGATCAGCTGATATCTGACTTTGTTCTGATTGCCCATGATCATGACCATATCGCTGCCGGCGGCGACCGAGTTGATGACATGCGTCGGCCCGATGAGACCGAATTGGACTTCGCCGGCGAGCATAGCCTGCGCCGCTTGCGTGGCAATGATGAAAACCGGCTGCACTTCCACGTTGTGCTTGCGAAAGAAACCCTGTTCCCGTGCAATCCACGTGGAGGTCAGATAAGCATTGATGGCGCCGTAGGCAAAAACGGCTTTAGAAGCCGCTTCCGCGGCCTCCGCCAAACGCCAACCCCAGCCGATAACGGATAAAACCAGCAGGATCGAGATTGCTTTACGTATCATTTGTTGGTCCTTCTTTCCGGTCGAAGGGGAGTCCTTGATGGACATTGAACCCCTTAACTTGAACTTTTGAACGGCGCTCAGCCAATGTTGTACAACCGCGCGCAGTTGTCCCAGAGGATTTTTCTTCGATTGGCATCGCTCAAGCCGCCGATCTCAAAAAATTCGTCGATGGCATGAGGAAAGTGCGCGTCGATGTGGGGATAGTCGGTGGAAACGACGAGATTATCGTCGCCCAGCCTGTTGACCACATCGGTAATGAGATATTCATCCGGATCCACCGAGATAAAGCATTGGTGAAGAAAATACTCGCTCGGCTTGCGCGATAGCGGCACATCCGCCAGCGGCCCATGCAGCCTGGAGCGCTCGTCGAGCCTGTAGAGCAGCCATGGGAGCCAGGCGCAGTTGCCCTCCAGGAATGCGACCCGTAAACTGGGAAATTTTTCCAGCACGCCGCCGGCGCAAAAACTCGCAACCGCCTGAATCAATTCCACCGGATTGCGCAAAGCGAGAGCGACGATGCTGGCGTTGGGATGGCCGAAAAACTTGTTTGCCACCTGATCCTGTTTCGGGCGTGCCGGTGGGTGAAAACAGAGGGCCATATCCAATTTTACGATTTCCTCCCATAGCGGATCGAAATATCGGTCATGGATGCGCCTGCCGTTGATCGGCTCCGGGCAGAGAGATAGCGCTGTGGTACCTAATCGGCTGAACACGCGCCGTACCTCATCGATCGCGAGATCGACATCGTGGAGCGTGATCAGCGCCGAAGCTTTCAGCCGTTGCGGGTTCTCCTTGCAAAAATCGGCGATCCAGTCGTTCCACGCCCTGCATAGATCGTTGGCGTACTCCGGCTCCAGCGTCTCGTCGCAGTGCAGCGGCGAAGTGCGAAACAGCACCGCCATGTCCAGACCTTCGCGATCCATGGCTTCCAGCTGCGACACCGCATCGTAGTCGCGCGCGACGGCAAAGTCGTAGCGATCCGCCACCTGTTTTTGGCCGTGGTCGATGACGTCGGTGACGGCGCGCAGCGTTTCTCGGCCGGCGCCGATGGAAAACTCGACTCTGCCGTGCCTGCCGTTGCGCCGCCCGCGCGGGATCCGATCGCCCCACTTGGGGTTCATGTATTTTTCATAGAGAAATGCGGGATCGTAAACATGCATGTCGCTGTCAAAAGCGCGAAATCCGTTTTTCATGGCAACTCCCGGACGAGCGTGCAACTGGCGTGATGGTATTCGAGTATCACAAAACCTATGACGCACCAATACTCCATCGCCTCGATCTTGTCGATTTCGCAGGCGTTCGGTAACAGTGAAACTTAATCCGACAAAAATTGGGCACAGTCAGGAGTGAGCAACGACGGTGAGACCGGAAGCCGTGGGCACTTGAGCGTACAGGTTGCGTTAAGGCCCGACGCACGAAATGTCACCCTCAGGGGATTGCGGGGTGGCCTTCAAGGCAGTGTCCCATTGCCCACGGCTGTAAGGCTCATCGTCCGAGCGACTTCGAAACAATGTCGGATTAGGGTTAAATCAGTGGCTCACGCCGCTTGCCGCTTCGACTTGGAGCAATGCCGAGTGCGCATCGACAGTTTGGGCGTGGCATTGTTCGCTCGGAATGCGGAT
>CAYZXN010000401.1:0-10202 GCA_964482425.1 uncultured Syntrophobacteraceae bacterium
GCCGGGTGAAAAAGGTGTAGAATTTCTAAAGCGCGCCCGCCAGCTGCATCCAAACGCCATTCGAATCCTGACGACCGCCTACTCGGACTTCGATGCGGCGGTCGAAGCAGTGAACTCAGCTGCCGTTTTTAAATACGTCACTAAGCCTTGGGACATCTCGGAGCTTGAGACTATCCTGAAACGAGCTTGTGAGTTGTTTATCGAGCAGCAAGACCGCGACCGAGCCGAATCATCGTCGCAGCCCGACACAGCGACCGATGCCGAAACCGCAGCCGGCGATTTGCTGACGTTGGAGCAAGTAGCTCGTTACTTGAGCGTGAATCGGTTTACCGTCTATCGCCTGGTGCTTCAGAAGAAAATTCCGGCTTTCAAAGTCGGCAATCAATGGCGCTTCAAGCAAGAAATGATAGACGCGTGGCTCATTGCCAAGTCGAACATCGGCAAGAAGCAGTTGAAATAGTTTTCGTTCCGCTTCCACGCCTTGCGTATCTTTTCTGCAACTGGCCCTCGGAGATCGGGTTCCGTCCATAGCTGCCCGTCCGGCCCCGGATGATCGCGCCCGCCCGTCAATTGACTCCGGGTTCCGCACCATGACAATCCCTAGATTCCGGACAGTCATAAGCCAAAGTTTCAGGATTACCTTTGTTCCGCAATATAAGCGGCGGCGGCTTGCAGCTGGCGCTCCAGGTCGGTCCGGAGATGCAGTACATCTTCCGCTGTGCATTGGCCTCGGCGGCAGGCCAAGGCGGCATCGATCGCTCTGAGATCGAGTCCTCGAGGCCTTACCTGGTGCAGATAGTGGACAGCCTCATCGTTGGAATTCACCACGAGTTTGTCCCAGGTGTAAATCAAGCGCGCGGCATAAAGGATGGCGCGCACGTAGGGCTTGCGCTGTGATGCCTCGAGCCGCGTCAATCCTTGCAGCTCGGCAATTCGCGGTTTCCAGCTATTTTCGATGCTTTCTTCCAGGGCCCGGTGAATCTCGGCTTCGGTCGGGCGGCGAAACTCGGGCCTGCAGCCGCGCAACAAAGGAACGCCGTGGTCCAATAGATCGAGGCGATCGATCACCGGCAAACGACCCCAGCTGAACTCCGGGTTGCCCCAAAACACGGACAGTTTTTTACCGAAATCCGCGTGCATAGTCTTGGCGCCCTCTACCAGAGCCGCCATATGCGCGGGCGGCTGCGCGCAGTTGAGCAGTAGGCCTACATCGATATCGCTGTAGATCGAACTGAAACCGCCATGCGCAAGGCTGCCCAGCTTGTACACTTCAGTGAGCGAAGAGCCAAGGCGAGCCTGAAAATGCCGGGAGATGCGGTCAACAAAGCCGGCTATTTCGTCCATTGATCTGCTCCGTCGAGTCGTCCATGTAATCAGAATTTTTGTAGCTCGGACCCTCTGTAGCTGCAAGGCCGGCCTTTGAGAGGCATCGACTTGTCATGAATCGTGCTGTATCTCAGGCGCAGGCATTTTTGCAACCGACTTCAAACTTTAGCATCGCTAAGCCGATGAATCTGGACATTGCGGGCCCGGTGGAGTATCGGGGTAAATGCACGGGTCATGATGTACGGAAAGGATTCCCTATGACGACATTAATCACCGGATTGGGGCTGGTCGGCACTTCTTACGCGCAAAATGCCTTGAAGCGCGGCGAAAGCATTGTCTTCTATGATATCGCGCCCAGGCGGGATTTCCTTGCGGACAAACTCGGCGGCGCCGATGTTACGGTGGTACAGCGCGACGTCCGCGATTTGCCCGCTCTGATCGAAACGATTTTGAAAAACAAAGTCGACACGGTCATCCACACCGCGGGACTCATAGGCGGCAAGGTGGCGCAGCCGATCTATACCGGCATGCAGATCAATGTCATGGGAACCATCAACGTCGCCGAAGCGGTGCGCCTGACCGGCGTTAAACGCCTGGTTCAAATCAGCACGTTCGGCGTCTATGACCGGCGCGGCGGCGAGCCGGACGCCATCGATGAGACCTTTCACCGCGGCCCCGGTGAAGCCTATGGCAATTCAAAAGTCGCCAAGGAACTGATGGTCGAGGCGTACCAGCGGCTTTATGGCTTCGAGCTGATCGTCCTACGGCTCGCCAACGTTTACGGAGTGGGCCATTTCGCCGGGGGCTCCGGCGGCGGCGAGATGATTCAGAGCATGCTGCAAACCGGCATCAAAGGCGGCGTGGTCAAAATCGCTCAGGAAGTGGCGCGCGATTTTGAATACATCTACTACAAAGACCTGGGACGCGCTCTCGACAAAGCGGTGACAACGCCATTGTCTGCGCCGACGACGCTGAACATCGGCACTGGTGTGGTTATCAAGTTCGACGACCTGGTCGCCACCGCCGAAAAGTTGCTGCCTACCCTGGAGGTTGAAATGATTCCCGGTCAAGCACCGCGCTCGGCCAAACAACCGATGGTCATCACGAAGGCGAAGCAGTTTCTCGGTTGGGAGCCGGAGTACGATTTGGAAGCGGGCTTCAAAGACTATATTGAGGAACTGAAAACCCTCGGCCGATCTTAGTCAATCGGCGACGTCAGCCTGTATCGGAGTTTTTAACATTCTGGTGGCATTTGCCACACGGATCATCGGCCCGTCCGCCGCTTTTGCTGCGAAAGGATCCATTAGAAGTTGATCGTGCCTCGCTTGCCGCTTTTGACGCTTTCATAGCGAATCTCATTGCCGTCGGTAACGATGGCAACGGCGCCGTCTTCGTCGGTGCGCAGAATTTCCGCGCCAATGGTCCGGAAACGCTGCGTCACCTCTTCCTTCGCTCCAGGCGAAGCGTTTCGCGCCGTACCTGACACGACCGCTAGTTTAGGGCTGACCGCGGAGAGAAATTCCGCCGTGCTGGCGGTGGCGCTGCCGTGGCGGGCTACTTTCAGCACTTCGCTGGCGATCTCCTCGGGCTTTTCAGCCAGCAAATTTTCGTCGTGCTTGTCGATATCGCCGGAGAAGAGAAGCCGGAAATTACCGTATTCCAGACGTAGCACTACCGATGCGTCATCGCTCCTGCCCGGCGGCGGGTAGAGGAAACAGAGCTTTACTTTTTCAATTAAGCGGCACGGTTCGCGGTTGTTCAGGACGATACGCTTAACGGAGGAGCCGTCGAGGATCTCGTCCAGTTCTTCGAAGCGCCGGGTTCGCGCCTTGGCCGAGCCTGACCAAAACTCCTGGGGTGAGAATTCTTTGACGATGGCGGCCATGCCGCCGTAATGATCGACGCGCGGATGGCTCACCAGAAGATACTCCACTTTGAGTATTTTCCGCGATCGGAGAAACGGACCGACGATGGCTTCGCCGGTATCGAATTCACCGGTTGCCGTGCCGCCAGCATCGATCAACAGTGTCTTGGCGCCGGGAAACTCAACCACCGCCGCCTCACCCTGGCCGACGTTGAGATGGGTCACCCGGAGCTCTTTGCGCGCCCAGCGCTCACGCCACCAGTATGCGCCATCGGTGACGAGGATAGCCGCGGTCACAACCACCGCAGCCACGCCATAGCGACTTCTCCTCAGCCAAAAAAATGATGCCAGGAACAAGTAGAGCGCGGCGACTTCCCACAGGTTCGGCACAGGCACGCCGATATGGGCAAACGGCAAATTGGCGAACCAGTCGACCAGAAGCCCCGTCACCCACAGCGTCCATTCGGTCACCGTTATCAATGGCGCGAGCCACTCCGGCCAAAGCAGAGACAAAAAACTGATGCCGAGCCCGAGCGGAACAACGACAAAGCCGACGATCGGAACTATGATCGGATTGGATACGAAACCCGAAAGCGACAGATGGCCGAAATAGTGCGCGATCAGAGGCCCCGTGCCGATCGTCGCCAGGAGCGGTACGGCCACGTGCGGCCAAATCGCGCGCAGCTTCGGCGATAACCAGCTTCGCTCCTGAGGCAACTGATCACGGGGCGGGGCCGTGAAACCGCCGGCAATCCTGCGCATGCCCCAGGAAATTGAAAAGACCGCAAGAAAAGACAGTTGAAAAGAAATGTCGGCGATGACGCCCGGCCAAACCAAGCCGATCAGCAACGCCGCAAACGCCAGGCTGGTTAAAACTTCCTCTTCGCGGTCGAGCATCACGGCGAGCTCATAGACACCGATCATGATGGCCGATCGCACCGTCGGCACCATCGCCCCGGCGAGCGCCGTGTAAAACACCACTGCGACGAAGGAACAAAACGTCGCAATTTTGATCAGATTGCAGCGCAACAGCAGATAGCTATTTAGCGAGCCGACCTTGCGCACGAGCCAGAACACCACTAGGCCGAGCATCGCCACATGCAATCCTGATATCGACAAAACATGATTCACCCCGGCGGCGGTGAAATCTGTGCGCATCTTTCGCGTAATCTCACCCATATCGCCGATCACCAGAGCTTTCATCAGCGCTCCCGTTTCCGCGCGAAAGTGGTCTTGAATGTAGCGGCGAATCTCCCTGCGCAAACTTTCGATCATGCCGCGCACCGGGCTCGGCGCGCGTTGCACCAATTCTATTTTTTGATCGCTCTCCAGAAAGGCCACAGCATAAATGCTGCGCCGCGCAAGATACGTTGCATAGTTGAAGCCGCCGGGATTACCGCTGTCCTTGGGCACGGCCGGCCGGAGTTGCGCGCGGATGCGATCGCCATAATGCCACTCCCGGCGCAGATGCCGAACGTTTAAAAGCAAATTGCCGGAAACTTCCTGAGTTCCGGCAGGATGCCATATTCGCTCGGCGCGCAGATACCAGCGGGTGCGGTTGGGCATTTTCTCCGGTTCGTGCAACAGCACCGCCTCCAAATAGAGCTCGCTTTGCCCGCTCATGACCGAGCGGAGATGATCGCGTGGAAAGTTTGGTGCTAGCAAATCGCGGTGCCGGTAGTAGCCCAGCGCGAACGTCAAAGCCAGCACGATGACAAGCACCGCCCAGGAGCGGCACCCCGGCCGCAACAGCAAGAGCAAAGCAATCGGCAACAGGCAAAGCCAGTAAGAAGAGAGAAGGACCGGCGCGGCCGCAAGTAATTGGCCCAGCAAAAGGGCGCCGGTGGCTGCAAACAGCCAGATCGACGGGAAAATGGCTCCGGCGGATTTTGTGGCGGATGGATCAGCAGCCGGCGCCATGATCCGCTCTCATTGCGGAGCCGGAGAGGGGTGGAACATTTCCCAGAGTTGCCGAGCAAGTTTGTCGTTCATGGTTGGAACTTGCAATAACTCATCAAGGCTGGCCTGTTCAACCCCTTTGATGCTGCCGAAAGCGCGCAGCAAGGCGCGCCGGCGCGCGGCGCCGATGCCGGGAATGGCATCCAGGGCCGAATAGAGAGTTTGCCGCGAACGCAGTTTCTTGTGATGGGTGATGGCAAAGCGGTGCGCCTCATCGCGCACGCGCTGCAGGAGAAACAACGCGTTTGAGTTGCGTTTCAAGGTTACCGGATTACTCTGGCCCGGCAGAAACACGCGCTCTTCGGAGCGCTCGATTTCAGCACTGCGTGGAGCGGACTGCACGCGCATTTTTGCCAGGCCGACCACATCGATGCCGCCGATAGCCACTTCCCGCAGCGCCGCCAGCGCCATGGCCAGCTGGCCTTTGCCGCCGTCCACCACTACCAGGTCGGGAAGCTCCTCCTCCTTTTTGCCACGTGTAAAGCGGCGCTTCAAAACTTCCAACATCATGCCAAAATCGTCGCCGCCGCTGGAGCCATCGATGCTGCGAATGCGGTAGTGGCGATAATGCGCCTTATCGGGCTCGCCGCCCATGAACGTGACCTGGGAGCCCACCGCGTGCGCGCCATGAATCATCGAAATATCGAAGCACTCGATGCGCTGCGGATAGCGTTTGAGCCGCAATTGCGATTGCAACTCCTGAAGCATTTTCTCGCGCGCCTTTTCATGATCGTGCCGCTCACCGAAGCTCTGGCGGGCGTTTTCCTCGGCCATTTCGACGAGCTTGCGCTTGTCCCCCTTGCGCGGCGTGAGCAAGCTGATTTTCTTTCCCTTGCGTTCGCTCAGGTATTCTTCGCGCGTGTCGCGATCTTCCACCTCCACGGGCAATAGAATCTCGTCCGGAATGAAGCGTTGGCCTTGATAAAACTGGGTCAGCAAGGAGCCGACGATTTCCTCGTCGGGAAACTCCAGATCTTCCAGTGAGTAAGCCTGATTGCCGGTCAATTTCCCCTGGCGTACGAAAAGCACCTGTGCCTCGATGAAGCCGCCCTCCCGGTACAGGCCGAAAATATCCTGATCGGCGCCCCAGTGCGACACCATCCGCTGCCTCTCGAGCGTCTTCTCGACCGCCTGAATCTGATCGCGGATCTTCGCCGCCGCCTCGAATTCAAGCGCTTGGGCTTTAACCGCCATGCGCTGTTTCAATTCCCCTAGCAGCTCGTGTTGCCGACCTTCGATAAACAGCACGGCCTGGCGGACCTGCTCCCGGTATTCTTCCGCGTCCACCGCTAACACGCACGGCGCCATGCACCGCTTGATCTCATACTGCAAACACGGCCGACTGCGATTCTTGAAATTGTGATCGGTGCAGTTGCGCAACAGGAAATGCTTCTCGATGATGTCAACGGTCTCGCGCGCCGCCAGCGCCGACGAGAACGGGCCAAAGTAACGGCCGCCGTCCTTGACGATTTTCCGCGTGGTAAGAATTCGCGGCCATGGATGCTGGGTGGTGACCTTGATGCTTAAATAACTCTTGTCGTCCTTCAGCCGAATGTTATAGCGTGGTTTGTACTGCTTAATGAGGTTGTTTTCGAGGATGAGAGCTTCCTTGTCGTTGCTTGTCACCAGTGTATCGAGGTCTTCGACGCGCCGGACCAGGAACTCGATCTGTGAACGCCCGTCCGAGCGATTGAAGTAGGCTCGGACTCGCGATCGCAAATCCTTGGCCTTGCCGACGTAAATCACCTTGCCGGCCTTATCGCGCATCAGATAGACGCCCGGGCGCGACGGCAGGTTGGTCAATTTTTCATCGATCGAAATCATCTGGTCTTCACTTGTAAGCGCCGGCCGATTTTGCTCGATTTGTCACAGTTAAACGTTGATGTAGAGAGCGCCGGCCGGCGTCCTCCAATTGCCGACGGCGAATTTTTCGCCGCTTGACTGCTTTTGTCCGTATTATGCGCGCGCAGCAGCAAAGCTGGATCCATCTATCCGGCTTGGCACGGCTTTTGGTCTTACTACCATCAATCAACCGCGCCTTCGACAATCGAGGCAATTTGCTTGAAGGATGGAGAGCAGGATGTTGGATATCGAAAACCTACTAGAGCTCGGCGTTTTTAACCAGTTCATTCCTATCTGGCAGGTGTTCTTTTTTATTGCCAGTCTATTGCCGTTTTTACTGTGCAATCGCGTGAAAATCTGCCTGTTGATTACCTACATGTTTACTTACTACCTCGGCTTCATGGTCCAATGGGGCGATCATATCTCTAATGCGGGATCGATGCAGCCGTTTGTGCTTTACTCGCTCAGCGGTTTGGCCATAGCGGTATTCTTCGTCGCGGCCATTTTTACCGAAGGACCGGAAAAAACCAAAGTTCGTTTCGTCGGATTTGCACGCCGGCGCACCGCCGAGGACCCGCTGGATAGCGCTGTCAACATCACCGATATCACCGACGCGCAATCACGCTAAGTTTTCAGACCGCCTCTTAATCAGAACTCTTCTATAAATCCGCGCCCGCCATGGAGCGCGGCTCGCGCAGCTCGAGCTCGCGATTCTCAAGGTCGCGAATCTGGTCGCGCAATTCCGCCGCCCGTTCGAACTCGAGCTTGCCCGACGCCTGTTTCATCTCTTTTTTCAATTGCTTGATCCTGCGCGTAAGATCGGCCGGCGCATAACGAGGCGCGCCCTCCGCAGCCAGCGGAATAACGACATAATCGGCCTCGTAACTCTTCACCAGCGGCGCGCCCAGCGCCTTAATTACGGTTTGCGGCGTAATGCCGTGATCGATGTTGTATGCGCTCTGCAGGGTGCGCCGCCGGTTGGTTTCGTCGATGGCACGTCTCATCGATTCGGTCATCGAGTCGGCGTAGAGAATAACCTTGCCATGGACATTACGCGCCGCCCTGCCGATGGTCTGGATCAAAGAGCGATCGGAGCGCAGGAATCCTTCCTTATCGGCATCCAGAATGGCCACAAGCGAAACCTCGGGAAGATCCAGTCCTTCGCGCAATAGGTTGATTCCCACCAACACGTCGAAGACACCCATGCGCAGCTGTCTGATGATCTCCACGCGCTCGAGGGTCTCGATATCGGAGTGGAGGTAGCGGACTTTCACATTTAGATCCTGATAGTAGTCGGTCAGGTCTTCGGCCATGCGCTTGGTCAAGGTGGTCACCAGAACCCGCTGCTTACGATCGACCCGATTGCGGATTTCACCTAGAAGGTCGTCCACCTGGTTGCGCGCCGGCCGCACGAGAACCTCGGGATCGATCAATCCGGTCGGCCGGATAACCTGCTCGACAACAACGCCGCCGCTCCTTTCCAATTCGTATTTGGCCGGCGTCGCGGAGACGTAAACGGCTTGATTCAAACATGCTTCGAATTCCTCGAAATTCAGCGGGCGGTTATCTAAAGCCGAGGGCAAACGGAAACCGTATTCAACGAGAGTTTCTTTACGGGAGCGGTCGCCCCGGTACATGCCGCCGACCTGCGGCACCGTGACGTGGCTCTCGTCGATGACGAGCAAAAAATCCTCGGGAAAGTAACTGAGCAGCGTCGGCGGCGCTTCGCCCGGCTTGCGGCCGGTCAAGTGCCGTGAGTAATTTTCAATCCCAGGGCAAAAACCCATCTCCTCCAGCAGCTCCAGATCGTAAAGCGTGCGCTGCTCCAGCCGTTGAGCCTCGAGCGATTTTTGCTGGGCACGGAGTTCTGCCAAACGTTCTTTGAGCTCGATGCGAATATCCCGGATCGCCTGTTTCATGCGCCCTTCGGTGGTCGCGTAATGGCTCGCGGGATAAATCGTCGCCTTGTCCACCCGTCGCTGCACCTTGCCGCGCAAGGGATCGATTTCATAGAGGCCCTCGACCGTATCGTCAAAGAACTCTATGCGCAGCGCCGATTTGTCTTCATAGGCGGGAAAAATTTCGACGCAGTCGCCGCGCACACGAAACGTCCCCCGGTGGAAATCAAAATCGCTGCGTTGATACTGAATGTCGACAAGCTTGCGCAGCATCCGGTCGCGCTCGATCTTGCCGCCCTCTTCCAAATACACCATCAGGTCGAAATACGCCTCGGGGGAGCCCAGACCATAGATACACGAGACGCTGGCGACGATCAGGGTATCGCGCCGCTCGAGCAGCGCCTTGGTGGCGGAGTGGCGCAACTTATCGATCTCATCATTGATGGCGGAGTCCTTTTCTATAAACGTGTCCGTCGAAGGTACGTAGGCCTCCGGTTGGTAGTAATCGTAATAACTGACGAAGTAACGCACCGCGTTTTCCGCGAACAACTCGCGGAACTCGCTGTAGAGCTGCGCCGCCAGCGTCTTGTTCGGGGCAATGACCAGTGTCGGCTTGTTGACCCGGGCGATGACGTTGGCCATCGTAAAAGTTTTGCCCGAGCCGGTAACGCCCAGCAAACTTTGCCGGCGCCGATCGGCTTCGATGCCCTGCACCAGCTTGTCGATGGCCTGGGGTTGATCGCCTTGAGGTTTGAATCCGGTAGTAAGCCGAAACTGGCCGCTGTCTCTATTGAGGATCATCAACAAAAAAGATAACAGCGCGCCGGCAGCGGAACAAGGCTGGCTCGGCTAGCGGGCCTTGGCGTCGCCGTAGAGCCGGTCGATGTAGCCGCTCTTGTCGATCTGCGAAAGAAGCCGGGAATCGATAAACTCGCTGGGCCGGTGCTGGGCGAACTTGGCTTGGCCTTCCGCCAAGTGATCGAGCACCGCTTGAACCGCGCTCTCCACGGCATACGGTTTAGCCGGCATTTTGGCAGCATAGTCCCAGGATTCTTCCAACGCCTCACGGTCTTTTGTTCCCAGGAACTTGGCGAGGATCCGGATCGTATCTTCCTTCCGGCTCTTAAAAAGATGAACGCCGCGCACGATCGCGCGCAACGCCCGCGTGGCCAGGGCTGGGTTCTTTTGGATGAAAGAACGGCGGGTCGCGATGGTTGAGCCCTGATATTCCAATTTGAGATCGTTCAAATCGACCATGAAATTCATACCTGCTTTGCGCGCGAACAGCGTCCCCGGCGGCGACAGGATCGTCG
>CAYZXN010000402.1:0-17449 GCA_964482425.1 uncultured Syntrophobacteraceae bacterium
TCGAGCACGCCGGATGACAAAACCTGGTGCACCCGTTCTTTTGTCTCGTTGACAAATAGAGCAACGTTACAACCGCCCGCAGGCAGCGCGTGCACAATAGCGCGAGCCTTCTCTGGCGACAGGCAACGCGGGCTCGGCGCATAGAAGTTAAAACCCAGCGCATCGGCGCCGCTTTCAAGCGCCTTCTCTGCATCCGCGAGATTCGTTATGCCGCAAACCTTGACCTTGACTACCATCAGTTACAAGTGCTTGAGAGAAGCCGCGCGGCTTGACACCGATCGATCAGTCCTTCAATAGCTCCGCTAGCCTTTTGCCCGGGTGCGGCGCGCGCATGAGAGATTCGCCAATCAGGAAAATATGAATGCCCCGGCTTTCTACCCGCTGTATCTGGTCCCGGCTTTCGATGCCGCTCTCGCAAACCGCCGGTATGCCCGCAGGAATCAGGTGGGCTAATTTTTCCGTGATACCCATATCGACTTTGAAAGTTCCGAGATCTCGATTGTTGATTCCAACCAGCTGCGCGCCGGCTTGGAGCGCGCTTTCCAGCTCTTGTTCGTCGTGCACCTCGACCAGCGTATCCAGCGACAACTCGGTGGCCTGCTCACGCAGGTCCCGCATGAGCTTGGATTCGAGCAGAGCTGCGATGAGCAAAATCGCATCGGCGCCGTGACTTCTTGCTTCGCTCACCTGGTAAGAATCGACAATGAAATCCTTGCGCAACAACGGCACCGAGACGGCCGCTCTGATCTCCTCCAGAGCTGCCAGGCTGCCCTGAAAAAAGCGCCCTTCGGTAAGCACCGAGATAGCGCTGGCGCCGTGATCGGCGTAGTCTTTGGCGATGGCCGCCGGATCAAAGTCTGCGCGGATCAATCCTTTGGACGGCGAAGCCTTTTTGATCTCCGCGATGATGTGCCGACTTGCGCCGGTCAAACTTCGCGCAAAGCCCCGGGTCGGGGCATGAAACAGCGGTCGGTCGCGCAACACCGAGACCGGAATGTGGCGTCTACGGTGCTCGAGTTCGCTGCGCACATGCTCGACAATGGGAGCGAGAAATCCAACCATGAGGTTACGCTGTGCTGGTCATCTGCGCCAGCTGCTCAAGCTTCTGTCGCGCTCTTCCCGAATCGATGGACTGCGCGGCAAGCCGGACGCCACCCTCGATGTTCTCGGCTTTCCCGCTCACGTAAAGTGCGGCGCCGCTATTGAGCAGTACGACATCACGGGCCGGCCCCCTGTCGCCCTGAAGAACCCCTTGGACGATCGCCGCGCTCTGTGCCGGGCTGCCGCCGTGAAGCTCCTCCAAGCGGCAGGGTTTGAGGCCGATCTGTTCCGGTTCAATGGTGTATTCTCTCACACGGCCGTCGCGTAATTCGGCGACTCTGGTCGGTCCGCAAAGCGATATTTCATCGAGTCCTTCCATCCCGTGCACCACCATGGCACGCGCGCTGCCGAGGTTCTTTAGTACGTGCGCGATGGCGACAACCAGGTCGCCGCTATAAAGTCCGATCAGCTGATACTTGGCCATGGCCGGATTGGTTAAAGGACCCAGCAGGTTGAAAACCGTTCGAATGCCGATATCCCGGCGCGGTTGCACGGCGTATTTCATCGCCTCATGGAGCAGAGGAGCAAATAAAAACCCGATGCCGATCTTTTCGATACAGGCCTCCACTCGTTCTTTAGGAGTATCGATTTTGACCCCCAACGCAGCGAGCACATCGGCGCTGCCCGACTGGCTGGAAACCGAACGATTGCCGTGCTTGGCGACATCGACTCCGGCGCCCGCAACGACAAACGCCGTCGCCGTCGAAATGTTGAAAGTGCCTTTTTGATCGCCGCCCGTGCCGCAGGTGTCCAGAACCGCTTTGGATCCGACCTCAACCCGGTGCGCTTTCTCGCGCATGACCCGCGCCGCGCCGGTTATTTCTTCCACCGTTTCGCCTTTCATGCGCAGCGCCGTCAGGAAAGATGCCACCTGCAAAGGGCTCGCCTCGCCGCTCATGATTTGGTTCATGACATCGACGGTTTGCGCCTCGGAAAGATTGTTCCGGTTAACCAGAATCTCGATAGCTTGGCGAATATTCATCATCGATCGTAGTGCCTTACCTGCTGGTCGCGAACGACTTGACGAGGTTTTCCTTCTTTCTCAATGCCTCCTCAACCTTCTCGGCCTCCTCCCGCGAGCTGAAACGGCCCACCCGAACTCGGTACCAATGTTTCCCCTGATTCTGCGCCTCAGTGAGGTAGGCGTTATAGCCTTTATCCTTCAGTCGATCCACCCAAGTCCTTGCCGCTTTCTCGTCGGGAAAGGCATTCACTTGAACTGTCCAGGGCCGGTCGCCTCGAGCGGCTTCTATGTTTTCGCCGGTCTTGGATTTTTTCTCGGCCGCCCGCTTCTCGTCCGGCCTTCTGTTTGGAGGCGCCGGATCGTCTTTGATCGCCGGGGCGCTCGTTTTAGGTTGGGACTTGAACGTTTTCTCGGTCCTAGCGACTTCTCCCGGGACTTCATCGATTCGCGGTTGCGACGTGGCCGCTTGCGTCAGAGTGTCGTAAAAGGTGATTTCTTCCCGGACCGCCGGCGCAGGCGCCGCATTGTTCCCCTCGGTCGGTTTTACCGGAATCTTCATCAACGGTTCCGGCGGCTTGACGATTTTTCGTTCTTCAATTCCTTGTCCCACTAACATGCCGAGGAAGAATATGATTACGGAAGCCGCTGTAAACCCGCATCCCAAGAGAACGAATTGGCCGCGACTCAAGTAATATCGTTTATCCTTGCCCCTGCGGTTCTCTGCCATAGACGCGATCCTTTGATATTCAAACCGGGAAACGATGATCGTCGGGTTCGGATCGCGCAGCCATTCTTATGGGAGCCTCCACTCCCAGGATGTTCAGCCCGCGGCGAAGTGTCGACTGAACCGCTTGCGCCAGTAACAATCGCGCATGGGTCAAATCCTGATCCTCCGAGAGGATGCGGGTGCGGTTATAGTATCGATGGAATGCCCCGGCCAGCTCCAGCAGATAAAATATCACACGATGGGGCTCGAGCGCTCTGACGCTCTCCTCAAGAATATCGTCGAACTGCGTCATCACGCGGATCAGCTCGATCTCCTCCGCCAGTTCCAATCGTTCCACGGCTATACCGGCAACGTCTGTGTCATCCCACAGGCTCCCGTTTCTGCGTGCCTGTTCGAAAACACTCGCTACCCGTGCGTGCGCATACTGCACGTAAAAAACCGGATTATCGCTGGACTGTTTCTTGGCGAGCTCCAAATCGAAATCGAGATGGCTGTCCGATTTGCGCATCAGGAAGAAAAAGCGCGCTGCATCTCGCCCCACTTCTTCCACTACCTCCTGCAGGGAGACAAACTCTCCGGTGCGTTTGCCCATGCGCACGGGTTCGCCTGCCCGCGTCAGCTGCACCATCTGCACGAGAACCACCTCTAAGTTGCCGGGATCATAGCCGAGCCCCTGCATGGCCGCCTTTAATCTTGGCACGTAGCCGTGGTGATCTGCACCCCAAACATTGATAAGTTTATCGAACCCGCGCTCGAATTTATTGCGATGATAGGCGATGTCGGCTGCAAAGTACGTGATATCGCCGTCGCTCTTAACCACGGTGCGGTCCTTATCGTCACCGAATGCCGTCGATTTAAACCACTCCGCGCCATCCTGCGAGTAGAGCAGGTTGCGCTTCCGCAACAATCCGATCGCTTCAACTACTTCACCGCGCTCGCGCATCTCTCGTTCACTAAAAAAGGAATCGAAACTGATTTCAAAAGCGTCGAGCTGGCAGCGGATGGTCTCGAGCAAGGAGTCGCCTCCATGGCGGCGAAAAAACTCGACAGCCGATTGTTTGTCGGCTGTAAGCAAACCGTCTCCGTGCCGAGCTTTCAATGTAGCGGCGATGTCCTTGACGTAGTCGCCGGGATAGCCGTCCTCAGGGAAATCGACCTTCTCGCCGAACAGCTCGCGATAGCGTGCGTACACCGACAGACCGAGATTTTCCATCTGGTTTCCGGCGTCATTGACATAATATTCCCGCTCCACTTCAAAGCCTGTGGCCTCATGCAAGCGCGCCAAGACATCGCCGATGACAGCAACCCTGCCATGACCCACGTGCAGCGGGCCGGTAGGGTTTATGCTGGCAAACTCGACCTGCACTCTGCGGCCTTGACCGATGTTAAGGACCGACGATTTACCGGCGACGAGCTCCCGAAGACGTTGATAGTAAAACCTCGGCGCAAATGTGAAGTTCAAAAAGCCGGGGCCGGCGATTTCCTTGCGCGCGAGCATGTCTTGAGGGTCTTCAAGGTTCTTGAGGATCGCTTCCGCGATGACGCGGGGCGGCTTCTTTGACGTTTTGGCGCAATGCATCGCAACGTTGGTCGCCAGATCTCCGAACTCGCGCTGTTTCGGTGCCTCAAGAAGCAAAGGCGGAAGCGCTGCCGCATCCAGCTCTCCCCGCTCGATCGTCTTTTCAATGGCTCGCGTGAGCACCTCGCCCAGATAGCGTCTCATTGGGTCCTCGGAATAAAACTCATCTATCCGCTGTGGTTCTTGCTTCGGCCAGCCGCAGCGACAAAACAACGTACAGTGTTAGAATTTAGGGTGAAGCGTTCTAAATAATCCATTTTTAACGGTTTTTTTGGTTTAAAGTCAACCGCTACGATCGCCCCCGAAGCGACTGCAGAGTCCATCGGTCCTCGAAGGTCATCCTACACGTGGGTCTATTCACTGGCGTTTGTGAACGCCTAAAATGACTGATGAGAGGTGGGATCATGATTTGCTCAATGATTTTTCGAACTTATCCTCAACTTCACCGATGTACGCAGCTAGACTGTTGCCGGTTTGCTCCAGTGCCGCGCGCAGTTCACGCTCAATCTGATCCAATCTTTCAAGTACAAACGCCTTCGACTGATCGACCTGATTGTGAAGCGTTCCCAACTCGCTTTCAAGATAAGAATGCAGCTGGTTGAAGCGCGACGCTTCGGCTTGCTCGGCAAGATCGCGCTGTATCTGCAGCTCTCGCGCATGCCGGCGGTTGTCCAGGATTAAAGTGGACTGCAAGTAAGCGGTGTAAACGAGGAACAAAACAGTCAGGAGAGCCACGACTGTTAGCAGAATCAATCCCAACGGTGCTTCGAAAGTGCCAACCCCCACGGATAAGGTCGTGGGTGCGGTAAAAGCGCTCCAGTTGAGCGCCGAGAAAACCGCAACGGCCAGCAGTAACACCAATATTAACAGAGTACGGAGATACATGAGACCTCCTAGACCTGTCGCGCGACGGCTCGGACACGAAGCCGTTCAGCGAGGCTCGGCCTTCGGGATTGTGCCGAACGAGTGTCGACGCTAGGAATGGGGCTGGATAACCTTGCGCCGCAGCGGCGCCCCAAAGAGTGATATTTCCGGCTCAGATTTTTTTGGCGCCAGTAATGGCATCGTATACATTGCAGGCGATTCCCGTCGCCTCGTAACCGTCCATCCCGGTGGCCTGAGCAATCGAAAACATCTGATAGGCCAATGCGACAAACGGCGTGGGAACCTCCATTTCGCGAGCCATGTCCAAGCCGAAGCCGACATCCTTGGGCATCCAGGATTTGCGCGGTTTGAAGTTGCGACTGACCACAACCTCGCAAATGCGATCAATGGAGACAGAGTCTTGCTGCGAGTTCTTGAGAACGGTGCGAAAAGTCTCTTCCGAAAGGCCACCCTTCTTAAGCCATGCGAAGATTTCCACCAGGCTGAGGTGCTGCACGGCGGCGAACATTGCCATGGCATTTTTCACCAGCTTGGCATTGCCAAGCTCGCCGACGTGGATCACCTTGTTTCCCATCGCCCGCAATACTGGCTGGTGTTCGTCAAACAAGGCTTTGGAACCGGAAACCCATAACGATAACGTTCCGGCGGCCGCCGCTTCCTCAACGCCCCCGGCCGAACCGTCCAGCACGGTCCAACTTTTCTTCGCGAGCTCGGCGCTCACACCGACGATGGTCTTTTTGTCGATGCTGCTGAAGTCAACCCAGAGTCTGGCTCCGCCGGTTGCTTCATGAAGACCATTTCTTCCAAGGCCAACTTCCTTCACGGCTTCGTTGTACGGCAGCATAGAGAGAACGATCTCGCAGGATTCGGCAACGGCCCTCGGCGATTCCTTGAAATCCGCCCCTTGGCTCTCCAAGCGGCGGCCCTGCTCGCGCCGTAGATCGTGGATCAGCAATTTGTGCCCTGCCTTGATCAGATTGGCGGCCATGCCGCTACCCATGCCACCCGTTCCGATAAACCCTAGGTTCTTCATTTTGCCTCCCATCGGCTTGGTTGTTCATTCTGGGTGTCGACGATCTGCACGCCCTCGGGCCAAACCACTAGCACCAAAGTATCGCCGATTGCCCGTGGAGTATGAACCGATCGAGATCCGAGATACACGATATCGCCGGCCTCGTATTCGCCGGTCTCATCGGCGATTTTGCCCTTCAGGACCAGGTACAATTCGCCGCCGATATGCTCATGCTTCAGGAAGGCGTTGGGCGCGGCGCCAGCTTTGACGCGGTAGAGCACCAACTCGCCCTTGTCGCACCGGGCCAGTCGGGCCATGGACAGTCCGTTATCGAAATCGCGCCACGCAAGCCGGTCAATGCCCTCGTCGACTAAACGGATGTCGAGAATATCCTTAAGCGATCTCCGAAGAATCTGCCCGTCCATCAGTCCTTGAGGTAAATAACACGCGTTTAAGCGGAACGAAAGGGGAAGCCGAAATCAAGCGCCGGATTCTTACGGCGGGGATGTAACAATCTACAGCCTCACGCGCGGTGAGACATCACTCGGCTTGGCAGTTGATGTAGCAAAACAGGAGTGCTGGAATTGCCGTCGAACTCCGGTCTGACTATCTGTGTCGAGAGGCCAGCCTCTCAGGCGGACGCTTCCTTGCGGCTGGATGAACTTTTTTGGGGAGCAGCCTTTCGGCTCCTTTTCTTGGCCTTTTTCTCCTTGCCCGAGGCTTGGACGTCGCTGTCGGAACTCACGACCAGCTCTATCAATGAAATTGGCGCGGCATCGCCATGCCGCCTTCCGACTTTCACGATCCGCGTGTAACCTCCGGGCCGGTCTTTAAATCGAGCGGCAATACTGTCAAAAAGTTTTTGCACCACCGTCTTGTCCTGAACGATGGCTAGCGCCTGGCGCCGAGCGTGCAGATCCCCCCTCTTGCCCAACGTAATCACGCGATCGATCCACCGTCTGAGCTCTTTGGCCTTCGGATCGGTGGTTTGAATCTTCTCTTCACGTAAGAGCGAAGTCACGAGATTGCGCATCATCGCCCAGCGATGGCTTGAGTTGCGACTGAGCTTCCTGCCCGACTTTAGGTGTCGCATGGCTAAGCGGTCTCCTTTTCATCGGCGTGCCGCCTGCTTTCGATCTCCTCGCGAGGGGGAAAATGGTCGATCTTCATGCCCAGTTCAAGGCCCATCTCGCGCAAAATTTCCTTAATCTCGTTAAGCGACTTGTGGCCAAAGTTCTTGGTCTTGAGCATTTCCTGCTCGGACTTCTGCACCAGCTCGCCGATATACTTGATATCGGCGTTCTGCAAACAATTTTGCGAGCGGACCGAGAATTCGAGCTCGTCGACGCTGCGGAAGAGATTGTCATTCAACGGAATCGACGGCCGGTCATCGCGCCGTTCTTGTTGCGGCTCTTCCTGGAAATTAACGAAGATGCTCACTTGGTCTTGAAGAATCTTAGCAGCATAGGCCATGGCGTCGTCCGGCTTGACGCTGCCGTCGGTCTGAACTTCGAAGACAACGCGGTCATAGTCGGTGCGCTGCCCCACACGAGCATTGGTGACCGTAAAGTTGACTTTTTGAACCGGTGAAAAAATGGCGTCGATAAACACGGTATCCACCGGCGCGCCCTCTTCCTTGTTTCTCTCGGCCGGCACATATCCGCGGCCCAACTTCGCCACCAGCTCCATATCAAGCTTGGCGTCCCTTGAGAGCGTGGCGATTTTTTGATCCGGATTCAGTATCTCGACATTGGCCGAAGCGACGATATCTTTCGCCAGGATATTGGCGGGACCTTTGGCTTCGATCTTAAGAGTGTGCTGCTCACCATCGTGCAACCGCAAGCGGACCTCTTTAAGGTTGAGGATGATATCGGTCACGTCCTCGGTGACGCCAGGAATCGTCGAGAATTCGTGGAGAATTCCCTTGATACGGACCGCCACGATGGATGCGCCCATTAAAGAGGACAGCAAAATCCTGCGCAGCGAATTACCGATGGTTTGCCCAAAGCCGCGTTCGAAGGGTTCAGCATAAAACTTGCCGTAAGTCGAAGTTAAACTCTTCTCGTCCACCTCCAGCTGCTTAGGTTTGATCAGATCGGTCCAATGCCTATACATGGTAGACATACTTTCTCCCTAGATTCGAAGCTTACTTCGAATACAATTCAACAATCAGTTTTTCGTTGATCGGCATCGTGATATCGCTGCGCGTCGGTAACATCTTGATTCTTCCACTGCAGTTGTCTCTATCCACTTCCGCCCACTCCGGCACGCCGCGCCGTTGCGCGCCCTCCATTGCGGTAAGAATCCTGCCCATCTGACGGCTTTGTTCCTTTACCGAAATCACGTCACCTACGCGAATGAAATAAGATGGAATATTGACTCGCCTGCCGTTAACCAAGATGTGCCCGTGGCGCACCAACAATCTGGCTTCCGCTCTGGAACTGGCAAATCCCAGCCGGTATGTGACATTGTCCAAACGCCGCTCCAAAAAAACCAACAAAGCTTCGCCGGTGATGCCTTTGATTCGGCTCGCCTGATCAAAGGTACGGCGAAACTGGCTTTCCAAAAGTCCGTAGATGCGCTTAACTTTTTGCTTCTCGCGCAATTGAATACTATACTCAGAGAACTTCGGCCTGCCCTGACCGTGTTGCCCCGGAGGATAATTGCGCCTCTCGATAGCGCACTTGTCCGTATAACAGCGCTCACCCTTAAGAAACAATTTGAGATTCTCGCGCCGGCATAGCCGGCACACAGATTCGGTGTATCTAGCCAATCCTTCCTCCTAGTCCTTAGACGCGCCTGCGCTTCGGCGGCCGGCAGCCGTTATGCGGAATCGGCGTCACATCCTTGATCAAACTGATGTTGAAGCCGGCCGACTGCAAAGCACGCAAAGCGGACTCGCGTCCGGCCCCCGGGCCGCGAACGAAAATCTGCACCGTTCGCAGACCGTGGTCCATTGCCTTTTTGGCGGCGCTGTCGGCGGCTTGTTGCGCCGCGAACGGCGTACCTTTTCGTGATCCCTTAAATCCCATGCTTCCCGCGCTCGACCAGGAGATCACGTTCCCTTGATAATCCGTGATCGTGACAATGGTGTTATTGAATGTCGAGTGAATGTGAACAACGCCTTCGGCTATGTTTTTGCGACCGCGCTTCTTACGCGCGACACGATCCCCAGGCTTCTGTTCGGCCTGGATTTCGGCCTTTTTTTCCTGTTTCTCTTCGGCGGCTTGTTCGGCTTTTGCCATTTCTACTCCTCTCCTCGATTATCCCTTGGATGGAGCCGTTTTCTTGCCGGCAACCGTCCTCCGCGGCCCTTTTCGAGTCCGGGCATTCGTGTGGGTCCGCTGGCCGTGGACCGGAAGATTCCTTCGGTGTCTATGCCCGCGGTACGAACCCATTTCGACGTGACGCCTGATATTGCCTGTCACGTCGCGCCGGAGATCGCCTTCGACCTTGTAGCCTTGATCAAGAAGCAGGCGAATCTTGACGACGTCATCATCGGAAAGATCGTCGCTCTTCAAATCGAACGAAATCCCGGCTTGTTTCAAGATCTCCTTGGACAGATTCCGGCCAATCCCATAGATATAGGTCAACGCCACTTCCATACGCTTGTTTCTTGGGAGATCTACACCCGATATACGCGCCATATCTTCGCTCCGTTTAAATTAAGATTTCAAACCAGTTTATCGCACACACCTGCACCGCTATCCCTGTCTTTGTTTGTGTTTGCTGTTCACGCACAGAACGCGGACCACCCCTTTGCGTCGGATCACCTTGCACTTGTTACAGATTTTTTTTACCGAGGCTCTGACTTTCACGACGGCTCCTGTTTAACGCTCGCGATAGATGATTCTTCCACGCGCCAGATCATAGGGCGACAACTCGATTTTAACCTTGTCGCCGGGAAGAATTTTAATATAGTGCATTCGCATTTTTCCTGAAATGTGAGCCAGAACCCGGTGGCCGTTTTCCAGTTCCACCCGAAACATGGCATTGGGCAATGTCTCCAATACCGTTCCCATCACCTCAATGGCATCTTCTTTTGGCATACTAGTTCGACCCGCGAGATTGGTTTACCTCAAGATTATAGTCGACTCAGGATGTAAGGACCTTTTTTCGTTACGGCCACGGAATGTTCGAAGTGGGCGGCCAAGCTTCCATCCTTGGTTACGGCAGTCCATCCATCTTCTAGAATTTCGACCTCGTTACCGCCGATATTTACCATGGGTTCGATCGCGAGCACCATCCCTTCTTTCAACCTGAGCCCGCGATCCGGCTCACCGTAGTTGGGCACAGGCGGCTCCTCGTGAAGTCGCTTACCGATCCCGTGGCCAACGAATGCGCGCACAACCGAGTACCCGGCGCCTTCAGCGGTCTTTTGTACTGCAGCGCCGAGATCGCCCAGCCGTTTGCCCTCGTATAGCTGGTCAATGCCGTCGTAGAGCGACTGTTCAGTCACCTGCATCAGACGCTTGGCTTCATCGCTGACTTTTCCTACTCCTACAGTGACCGCAGAATCTCCATAAAAGCCTTCGAAGATCACGCCGTAATCAAGACCGACGATATCCCCCTCCTTGAGAGATCGATTGGACGGAATTCCGTGAACGATCTCCTCATTTATCGACGCACAAAGACAACGGGGGAAAACCCGCCCTGCGACCGCGTATCCCTTAAAGGCAGGTATAGCGTTTCTCTTTAAAGTCAGTTCCTCCGCCAAGCTGTCGAGATCAAGAGTGGTGACCCCTGGCGCAATCTTGGTTTTAAGCTCTTGTAAGACCTCGGCAACAATCAGGTTCGCCCTCCTCATGATCTCGATTTCTCGAGCCGATTTGAGCGAAATCAATTCGACAGCTCCCGCAGCGCTCCGATAATCCGAGCATGGATATCATCCACTTTCCCCACACCGTCTATCTCACGCAACTTACCGCGCTGGCGATAATATTTCACAAGCGGCGCAGTCTGATTTTCGTAAACATTTAAACGGGTGGCGATCGTCTCTTCACGGTCGTCGTCCCTCTGATGCAACTCACCGCCGCAGCGGTCGCACTCCTCGCCCCTTTTAGACGGATCAAAAGAGACATGGTAAAGAGCGCCACAGCTTTTGCAGGTTCGCCGGCCTGCTAATCGATCGATGATGACGTTCTTAGGTACTTTCATCGAAACTACGCCATCAATCTGCAGCCTCATTCCCTGCAGTATCCCCTCGAGACTTTCAGCCTGGGAGATCGTCCTCGGAAAACCGTCCAGGACAAAGCCGTTGGCGCAGTCCTTTTCTTTTAGGCGTTCCCCGACAAGCTCGACAATGACACTGTCCGGCACCAATTCGCCGCGATTTATATAATCCGCAGCTTGCCGGCCGAGCGGCGTTTTATCGATCACTGCTTTTCTCAGGATGTCTCCCGTCGATATCTGACAAGCGTCAAACCGTTGTCGCAAGAGCTTCGCCTGAGTTCCCTTTCCTGCCCCGGGCGGACCTAACAGAACGACACGTGCACTGGCCAAGCCTAGCCCCTTCTCCCCCGCAGCCGTCCTCGCTTCATAAAACCCTCATAGTTGCGGGTAATCATATGACTTTCGATCTGGGCCACAGTGTCAAGCGCGACGCCGACAACGATCAGCAGAGCTGTTCCGCCGAAGTAGAACGGGACATTGAATTGGCCGACCAAAATAGTCGGTAACAGAGCCACGATACATAAATAGATGGCACCGCTGAGGGTAATGCGCGATAACACCCTCTCGATAAACTCGGCGGTCTTCTGACCTGGCCGTATTCCGGGGATATAGCCGCCAAACTTTTTCATGTTTTCTGCAACATCCACCGGGTTAAACACCACGGCGGTGTAAAAGAAAGCAAAAAAGATAATCAAAAGCGCAAATACAAGATCGTGCAGCCATTGGCCCGGACTTAGATAATTCGCCGCGGTTTGAACCCACTCGTATTGGGCAAACTGGGCCATTGTGGCTGGAAATATGAGAATTGAAGATGCAAAAATCACAGGAATAACGTTGGCGGTATTCACCTTCAACGGCAAATGGGAGCTCTGGCCGCCGTACATTTTTCGGCCCACGACTCGCTTGGCATACTGAACCGGAATACGCCTTTGACCCCGTTCAACAAAGGTGATGGCCGCCACAACGCCGATCACCAGAACCAACATAAGGAGAGCAACAAGCGCGTTTAATTCGCCCTCTCTTATAAACTGGAACGTCGTAGCGATCGCCGAAGGCAGACCGGCGACAATGCCGGCAAAGATAATCAATGAGATACCGTTGCCGACCCCTCTTTCGGTAATTTGCTCCCCCAACCACATGATAAAAGCCGTTCCCGAAGTCAGCGTCATGACCGTCATAATATGGAAGCTGACATCCGGATTTAGTACAATCGGTTGGCCACCAGGCCCCTGAGTGCCGGCCAGTCCCAGGCTGATCATGGTCCCCTGAATAATCGACAGGATGATGGTGCCATAACGAGTATACTGAGTTATCTTGCGCCGTCCGGCTTCCCCCTCCTTTGACAATCGCTCCAGGTAAGGAAAAACTACCGTCAACAATTGAAGAATGATGGATGCGCTGATGTAGGGCATGATGCCCAGCGAAAAAACGGAAAACTGCTCCAGCGCGCCGCCGGAAAACAAATTGAACAGACCGAAAATAGTCCCTTTATATTGCTCGAAGAACGCTGCCAGAGCCACACGATCTATCCCCGGCGTCGGCACGTGCACACCGAGGCGGTATACTGCGAGCATCGCCAGCGTAAACAACAATCGTTTGCGCAGCTCGGGGATTCGCGAGGCGTTTTGAAAACCGCTAAGCATGAATCGTTATTAACTCAGCCTTCCCGCCGGCCGCTTCTATCTTCCGCCTGGCTGTCTCGGAGAAACCATGAGCTTTAATCGTCAGCGGCTTGCCGATAGCGCCATCGCCGAGAATTTTGACTCGTCTATTCTTGCCTCGAACCAGACCCCTTTGCGCCAGAGACTCCGGAGTAACTTCGCTGTCGGAGGAGAATACTTCAAGCTGTTCCAAGTTGACCACGGCTATATCGACTTTGAAGGGATTATGGAATCCCCGCTTCGGCAGGCGTCTTTGCAAGGGCATCTGCCCGCCTTCAAATCCGGGACGCGTTCCACCGCCCGCGCGCGCGCGTTGGCCCTTGTGTCCCCGGCAAGCGGTTTTCCCGTGTCCTGAGCCATCGCCTCTTCCCACGCGCTTTTGCTTTTTGGTTGAGCCGGCAGCCGGCTTTAAATCATCGAGCTTCATTTCAACGAATCTCCGCTAAAGTTTTGCCGCGCCGCTCGGCTATTTCCTGTGGGTCTCTCAGGTCTCTCAGAGCTTCAAATGTAGCCTTGACCATGTTATGCGGATTGTTGGAGCCGAGGCATTTGGTTAGGACATTTTGGATCCCTGCGGCCTCAACCACGGCACGCACGCCGCCGCCGGCGATAACGCCTGTACCGTCGGATGCCGGCTTCAATATCACGTGCCCGGCGCCGAACCTTCCGGTCACCTCGAAGGGAATTGTCCCCTCCATCACCGGAACCCTGATCAGGTTCTTCTTTGCTTGGTCCAACCCTTTGCGGATGGCTTCCGGCACTTCGTTAGCCTTGCCCATTCCACAGCCAACGACCGAATGATTGTCACCGACCACCACCAGAGCGCTGAAGCTGAATCGGCGACCTCCCTTGACCACTTTGGCGACCCGGCTGATGTGCACTACTTTTTCTTTGAGTTCCAACCCCTGCGGATCAATGCGTTCCAAAGACACCTCTCATACTCATGCTGCGCTAAAATTCTAAACCACCCTCTCGCGCTCCATCGGCCACAGCTTTCACACGCCCGTGGAAAAGAAACCCGTTACGATCGAAGACAACACGAGTGATACTTTTTTCTTTACAAGCCTTTGCCAAACTTAAACCAACTTCCTTTGCCGCTTCCACGCCCTTACGGTCGCTGACCCTGTCAGCCAAGCCGCTGGAGAGCGTCGACACCGATGCCAGCGTCGTCCCTTTATCATCCGAAATAACCTGAGCATAAATGTGCCGGTTACTTCGAAACACACAGACACGGGGTCGAGCATCGGTTCCCAAAACCTTTTTGCGAACCCGTTGTTGTCGGCGTATACGCCCTATGCTTCTCTGCTTCGTCGCCATCTCTTGACCTCGGAGGTTATTTGCCTGCGGAACCGACCGCCTTACCCGCTTTACGCTTAATAACTTCTTCGCGATACTTGATTCCCTTGCCCTTGTAGGGTTCGGGCTCCCGCAGGCTTCTAATTTTTGCCGCAGTCTCTCCCAGCACTTGGCGATCTGCGCCGGTCAAGGTAAGAACAACCTGCCTTTCAACCGACGCGGTAACCCCTTGCGGCAACGGAAAAACCACAGGATGCGAATATCCGAGGGTCATATGAACCTCTTGTCCTCGGATCTCCGCTCGGTAACCAACTCCGCTTATTTCCAGAACCCGGTTGAATCCCTTGCTCACGCCTTCGGCCATGTTGGCAATAAGTTTTCGCGTCAGTCCATGTAGAGCGCGGACCTTCCGTTCGTCTGCGGCGCGCTCGACGCGAACCACGTTTCCCTCCACTTTGACCAAAACTCCCGATGGGATGGCTGCGCTCAATTTTCCCTTGGGCCCTTCGAATTGAATGGCGTCTGCGCCCACATTGACTTTGACACCCGCTGGAACATTAATAGGCAGTTTTCCAATCCGCGACATCGTTGACCTCGTTCAGCTACCACACAGAGCAGAGGAGCTCGCCGCCAACATTGGCTCGTTGCGCCTCGCGGTCCACCAAAATACCCTTCGGAGTAGAGAGTACGTTAATACCGAGCCCCTTGCGGATTGGCGTTACTTCCTGTGCGCCGACGTAAACTTTCAAGCTTGGACGACTCACACGCTTCAGTCCTACGATGATAGGACGGTTGTCTCGATCAAATTTCAGCTGAATGATTAGCTCGTCACCGGCGCCCTGAGCCGCTTTGACCTTTTTGTATTCCTTCAGATAACCTTCTTCTACGAGCACCTTGGCAATATTCTCTTTGACCCGCGACCACGGCACCGCCACTTTCGGATGGCGCGCCTGAGATGCGTTACGGATTCTGGTCAGCATATCCGCGATCGGATCAGTCATTCCCATGTTGATCTCCGTTCCTACCAGCTGGCCTTGATGAGCCCGGGGATATGGCCCTTGCGAGCGTGGTCCCGAAGACAAAGGCGACACATCCTGAAGCGGCGATAAAACGCCCGGGATCGCCCGCAAAGAGGGCATCGGTTATACTCCCGAACTTTAAACTTGTTTGGTCTTTCCGCTTTAATCCGAAGACACTTTTTGGCCAATGGAATATCCCTCCCGATTATCAATCATCCAGCAAACGGCATCCCCAACAGTTTAAGCAGCGCCCTTCCCTCAGGATCGGTCTCCGCCGTTGTCGTGATCGTCACCGTCATCCCGCGGGCTTTTTCAACTTTGTCTGCGTTGATTTCGGGAAAAATGATCTGTTCTCTGAGACCCAGAGAGTAATTGCCGCGTCCATCAAACGAACGATCGGAAATGCCTTTGAAGTCCCTCACACGCGGCAGCGCCACATGGATCAAGCGGTCCAGGAATTCATACATCCGATCGCGCCGTAAAGTAACCATGCAGCCGATCGGGACTCCCTCGCGCAACTTGAAATTTGCGATGGCTTTCTTGGCCCGTGTAATCACCGGCTTTTGACCAGTGATGGCGGCAATCTCGGCGACCGCCGAATCCAGCGCCTTGCTATTTTGCGTCGCTTCGCCGAGACCCACGTTGACGGTGATCTTCTCGAGCTTGGGCACCTGCATGAAATTCTTGTAGCCGAACTCCGCCTGCATGGCCGGCACCACTTCCTCGCTATATTTCTGCTTTAAACGCGCCATCGTAGCTACCATCGATCAATCCAGTGCTTCGCCGCAGCGCCGGCACACCCGCACCTTGGTGCCGTCGCCAAGAAGCTTGCGGCCGATCCGCACCGGAGCGTTGCATTTATCGCACATAATCATAAGGTTTGATGCCGGAATCAATGCTTCCTTTTCGACAATACCGCCGGGTTGCTGCGGCCCGCGCGGCTTAGTATGCCGTTTAACTACATTCACTCTCTCAATGATCACCGCATCTTCTTTCGGGTTAACACGAAGCACTTTGCCTGTTTTGCCCCGCTCCTTACCGGCGATAACCATGACGCTGTCATTCTTGCGAATTTGCACGAGCACCTTCTCCCGAACGATTAAAGCACTTCAGGCGCGAGCGAAATAATTTTCATGAATTTCTTCGCCCGCAGCTCGCGCGCCACAGGACCAAAGATCCGAGTTCCGATAGGCTCTTTTTGATTATCGATAAGCACGGCGGAATTATTATCGAAGCGAATATAAGTCCCGTCGGATCGCCCGATTTCTTTAGCGGTACGAACCACCACGGCTTTCATGACCTCGCCCTTCTTCACTTTAGCGTTAGGAATCGCTTCCTTGACAGAAACGACGATAATATCCCCAATGGATGCATACTTACGCTTGCTCCCTCCCAAGACCTTGATGCATTGAACTCGTCGTGCCCCCGAGTTATCCGCAACATCCAACACCGTTCTCGTCTGAATCATGAATCAACCTCAACCTGCTTGATCTGGACGGCCGTTTAGACGTCGGCTCCATTGGATTGTTCGTCCTCCGTCGTCCTGGCGCGTTGCAATATCTCGCCGACGCGCCAGCGCTTGTCACGACTGAGCGGCCGGCATTCGACGATGCGCACCCGGTCGCCGATATGGCACTGATTCGTTTCATCGTGCGCCTTTACACGCGTTCGGCGCTTCAAATATTTCCTGTATTTCGGGTGTATGACCATCCGTTCTAGCGAAACCACGATGGTCTTCTCCATTCGGTCGCTGACCACGGTGCCGCTGCGCTCTTTTCTCACGCTCCTGGGATTCATACTATTCCTTTTCGCCTTGAGGCGCTTTTTCCTTTAGAATGGTCTCCACTCGAGCCAGATCCCGCTTTGTTTGGCGCAGTTTCATGGGGTTCTCCAGGCGACTGGTCGCTCGCTTTAGCCGCAAATGGCCGATCTCTTCCCGGAGCTCAGTCAGCTTCCGGGCGAGATCATCGGCGCTCATCTCGCGCAACTCCTTAGCTCCCATGAACCATCGCCCTTCTTTCTACTACGATCGT
>CAYZXN010000403.1:0-3587 GCA_964482425.1 uncultured Syntrophobacteraceae bacterium
ACCCGCGCACAGCAACAATCCCCATGCGGCGCTGCTGCTGGCGGATTTCCTGCTCAGCCCGGAGGGTCAGAAGATTTTCGAGGAAAAGTTTCGCTTCGCCACGTCTACGAAGGACTACGGCTTCAAGCGCTGGTATCCCGAGAAGGGCCTGACAACGGAACAGTACGAAAAGTTCGATGATCGCTGGAAGAAGTTGTTGCGTGATATTACGAGAAAATAGCAGTCACCGACCGATTCAATTTTTGCTGGACCTTGGAGCTTGTGCAGACCTCAGTATCTTGATTGCAGCCGACATTGATCATTGTAACCGCACGTTATCGGTTACGCGCGGACTCGATCCGCACAGCCTCCCGTATCTAAGCGTGATGGCGGAACCATCAAGTCCCGCCATAGCATAAAGCGCTCGAGACTGGAGTGCCGAGAAATGATCGGGATGGTCACACCCTGTGAAGAAGCTACGTGCCGAAAATCGATCTCATTTGACAGCTTTATCTTAACTGGAGTAGAGCATCGGAAATGCCTACGTTTCGAGAAATTCAATCATGAGTAAGGACATAAAGGAGGACGAATTATGGCCGAATATCAAACACTGCTAGTGGACAAAAAGGATGGAGTGACGACGATCACTTTTAATCGACCTGAAAAACGCAATGCCATGAGCCCGCAACTGCACCGGGACATGTATGACTTGCTGACTGACCTGCGCTATGACACGGAAACGCGAGTCATCGTGATTACCGGAGCGGGTGAGAGTTTTTGCGCCGGTCAAGATCTCAAGCAGTATTTTATTGAAATGGATTCTCAACCGGCTCGTGTGCGCGATGAGGTGAGGGAAAAATCGCGCCGATGGCGCAATGAGATGCTCCGCAAGATGCCGCAACCGGTGATCGCAAAGATCAACGGCTGGGTATTCGGCGGCGGCTTCACGGTCGTCACCGGCTGTGATATTGCCATTGCGGCCGACGATGTGCAGTTCGGGCTTTCGGAGGTTAACTTCGGCCATTTTCCGGGCGGGGAGGTGACGATTGTTCTAACCGAACACCTGCAGCCCAAGCATGGACTCTACTACGCGCTCACCGGTAAAACCATGAATGCCAAAGAAGCGGAGCGCATCGGCCTGATTACCAAAGCGGTGCCGCGCTCTACCCTGGAAACTGAGGTTATGGAGCTCGCGAACAACCTGAAAGAAAAAGCGCCATCGGCGCTCAACGCGGTCAAGGAGGCCTGGTATTACACGTTCTACTCCAATCCGGAAGTCGCCTATGAAATCTCCGGGTTGATTTCCGACAAGGCCAAACAAGCCATCGGCGGCCGGCCGGGGCTGCAACAGTTTGCGCGCAAAGAGTATCGGCCGGGTCTTGGCTCGTACAAAGTTGAAGAGAAGAAATAGCCGTTCAAAGGTTCAAGACGTTCAAATCGTTCAAAGTATCGATCCCCGGCCGCGGATGGACTCGCTGCAGGCCCCTGGATTGAGTCAGGGGAAAGACTCCAGACCGAGTCCGGGGCAGACCTCTCCTCTGCGCCCAGCGGGAAGTCGAAGCAAGAATGGCAAGGTAAAGCGATTGAACGTCGGAGTCGCGTTTTGGAGGACAAACATGGATTTCAATTTGCCTGAAGAACTGCAGATGTTGAAAGACACCGTCCGCAAGTTCGTCGACAAAGAACTGATACCGATTGAAATGCATACTATCGAGAATATGGAGCTCAAGCCCGACATTCGTGAGCGGCTGGAAAAGAAAACCAAGGAGATGGGACTGTGGATGTTCGATGTGCCTGAGGAATACGGCGGTGGTGGACTGGGAAGCTTGGCGCAGGTGTTGGTCTGGGAAGAGTTGTCGCGCACCGTTGCGCTGCCTTCGCGCGGCCAGGGAATCTTCGGGCCGGAAGTACGGCCAATCCTTTATGCGCTCAATCCGGAACAGAAAAAACGCTTTATGGATCCGGTTTTGCGCGGCGAGAAAAAACTCTGCTTCATGCAGACCGAGCCCGACGCCGGTTCGGACCCTGCTTCGATGAAGACCCGCGCGGTGCGCCAGGACGATTACTACATTATCAACGGCACCAAGCGGTTTATCACCGGCGCCGGCGATGCCGACATCGGCCAGTTGATGGCGGTTACCGATCCGGCCAAGGGCGCTCACGGTGGCATCTCCTGCTTCATGGTCGATATGAAGACGCCGGGACTGACGCTGGTTACGCGATACAAAACGATGATGGGCGAGGAACCTTGGCACATCACGTTCGACGATATGAAAGTGCCCGCCGAAAATATCGTCGGCAAAGAAGGCGAGGGATTCAAGCTGGCGCAAAAGTGGCTTGGTATCGGACGTCTAAAACACGGTGCCCGTGCACTGGGTGTGGCCGAACGTTGCATCGAGATGGGCGCCAGCTACTCGAAGCAGCGAATCACTTTCGGCAAGCCTCTGTCCGAACGCCAGGGAATTACGTTCAAGCTGGCGGACTCCTACGTCGAATTGCACGCCGCCCGCTTGATGGTCTATCAAGCGGCCTGGAAGAACGATCAGAAGCAGGACATTCGTAACGAAGCCTATATGGCGAAGCTCTTTGCCGACGAGATGTCGTTTCGCGTGGTCGATCGTGTGTTGCAGATCCATGGCGGCATCGGTCTGACCCTGGATCTTCCGCTGGCGAAGTGGTTCGTCGACCAGCGCAGCCGCATGATTACCGAAGGCGCATCCGAAGTCATGCGCATGGTCATCGCCCGGGAGGTATTGAAAAAATATAACTAAGAAAATGTTGAGCGTTCAAATCGTTTCAAGCCGGTCAAGTAGTTCAATACGTCGGAGAAATTCCTACAGTTTGAACCTTTGAACGGCTTGATCTGGTTGATGCGGCCATGCTGACCATTCCTTCGAACTTTGTCGCCGAACATAAAGGTTATCGGGTGCTGGCTGATTTTGGCGACATGGATATTTATTACCTCAACATGATGCTGGACACGACTCGAGCCTTCCTACGAAACCGTCGCGACACGGCTGTTAGATTCACCAAAGCGTTTGTCGAGGGTATCGCCTATTTCAAAAAGAATAAGAATGAAAGCGTCGCGGTCTCGAAAAAGAAGTTACGCACCGATCGCGCACGGCGAAGGCTTTCTCGCGCGCTCGTACGATGTCTATGCATCGAACCAATATGAACAAGTGCCGTATCCGTCGATCGAGAGAGTCAAAACCGTGCTGGAGTTTCTTGCCCAGGAAAATCCCAAAGCGCGAGGAGCCGACCCCCAACTCGTTCATCGATAATTCGATCATCAAAGAACTCGAAGCCAGCGGTTTCATCCGCGATCTCTACGGGAAATGAGGCTCCACAGACGCTTTCGAACTTAAGACAGCTTGGCTCATGCTTCTGCCTGTCCTTAACGCCATCGGTGAGCGACGCCGGGATGGTGACTCAGGAGACCGTGCGAATTCCCGGAAAACCGAAGGCGCAAACCGGCGTTCCCACCGATTTCGAAGGGACGTATCGCTTATGGGCGCGCGCTGGCGCCGAATTGCTCGACAAGATCGGCCCCGCGATTATTCAAGTCCATTCCGCGGGCGGACCGTTCGGCTGGATCGTCCCGAACGAGC
>CAYZXN010000404.1:0-21771 GCA_964482425.1 uncultured Syntrophobacteraceae bacterium
CTGGGTCGAAATCGAAGACCAAGGCGTCGGGATAAAAGACGAGGAGCTGCTGCACATCTTTTCACCTTTCTTTACCACGAAAAACAGCGGCACCGGACTGGGGCTGGCCTTATGTTACCGGATTATCAAAGAGCATGGCGGCATTATTCGAGTCGAAAGCGTCGCCGGGAAGGGATCCACCTTCAAGGTGTCTCTGATGGTGGCGGATTGACATGGACCTAGGAAAAATTTTGGTTGCCGAAGACGAAGAGTCTTTGCGATTCGTTCTCAAAAGGGCCCTCGAGGGTGAGGGCTACTGGGTGCAGACAGCGGCCAGCGGTTTCGGCGCGCGCCAGTCGCTGACCGACTCTAATTTCGATGTTGCGCTCGTTGACATAAAGCTTCCGGACGTTGACGGACTCACGGTGCTCAAGGAGATCAAAGACCGTGGCGTTGAGACAGCCATGATCATCATGACGGCGCAAAATACCATGCGCAATGCCATCGGGGCGATGAAAAGCGGCGCCTTTGACTACATTACCAAACCCTTCGATCTCGAAGAGGTTCTGGTTCTGGTCAAACGAGCGGTCGACAGCCGCAAGCTCACGCGCGACTTTCGCGAGCTTAAGCAAGAGGTCAAGAAACGCTTCGAGCCAGGAGTCAATATCATCGGCACCAGCTCGAGCATGCAAGCGGTCTACAAGACCATCGGACAGGTTGTCGACACCCAGGCGACGATTCTGATTCAGGGAGAGAGCGGCACGGGTAAAGAGCTCGTTGCCAAGACCATTCATTACAATTCGCCGCGTTGGAATCAGCCGTTTGTCGCGATTAATTGCGCGGCGATACCACGCGACTTGCTGGAAAGCGAGCTCTTCGGGCACGAAAGAGGCGCGTTTACCGGGGCTCTCGACCGCCGCATCGGTAAATTCGAACTGGCCGAGGGCGGCACGCTGTTTCTCGATGAGGTCGGAGACATTCCGCTGGAGCTACAGACCAAACTGCTACGAGTACTGCAGGACCGGGAATACAGCCGCGTGGGCGGGCGAGAGATACTCAAAGCCAACGTGCGAATACTCGCCGCAACCAATCAGGATCTGGAAAAGGCGGTTCATGAGAAGCGCTTCCGGGAAGATCTCTATTTTCGCTTGAAGGTAATTCCGATTTACCTTCCGGCACTGCGCGAACGGCGCGGCGACATTCCGCTTCTGATCGCGTATTTCACTGAAAAGATCAACCGTGAGATGGGCAACCAGATCTCCGGTGTTTCTCCCGAGGCGTTGCGCCTACTCGAAGATCATCCATGGCCCGGCAACGTCAGGGAGCTGGAAAACACGCTAATTCGAGCCGCCGTGCTTTCGGCCGGTCCGATCCTGTTCCCCAAAGACTTCACTTTGCAGAGCAAACAGGCAGCAGCAGCCCCGGAAGTCGATCAACTGTCGCTGGAAGAAATCATACGTCACAAGCTGGAGGACTACTTCCGGCGCACCGAAGGCATCGAAGTGGACAACCTTTACTCGCTGGTGATTGAGCGCATCGAACGGCCGCTCATCGAGTTGACGCTCAGGAAAACGCGCGGCAATCAAATTCGCGCCGCCCAGATCCTCGGCATCAATCGTAATACATTGCGCAAAAAGATCACCGACCTCCGCATCGAGCTCAAGAAAGAGAGTTCGTAGGAATGTCGGCGGTCGAACTGCGTTGCGCGCTGCCTCCGCTCTACGCGATCTTAGATCCGGAGCAAGCTCGCGATGTTTCGCCGGAGGTGGTTCTGAGCCGGCTTCTCGAAGGCGGTGCAAAGGTCGTTCAGGTGCGCGCCAAATCGATGACGTCCAGGGATTATCTGCGGCTCGCCAGAACCGCGCGAGAAATGACTGAGTCCTTTGGTTGCAGACTGATCATCAATGACCGGGCCGATATTGCGCTGGCCTGCGCAGCAGACGGGGTTCACCTGGGACAGGAAGATTTGCCGTTGCAAGTGGCCAGAAGACTGCTCGGCAATAAGATCATCGGTATTTCGACCCACGATCTCGATCAAGCCAAAGCGGCGGAACAAAACGGCGCCGACTACATCGGGTTCGGTCCTGTTTTCGGCACTTCGACTAAAGACACCGGCTACACCGCGCGTGGTTTGACAGTGTTGAGGCAAATCAGCTCCGTCGTGGACATACCCATCGTCGCTATCGGCGGCGTCACGCAAGCCAATATCGAAGATGTTTGGCGCGCCGGCGCTGCTTCCGCCGCCGTCATCAGCGATATCCTGAAAACTGACGATATCGCTGCCAAGGTCAAGGCTATTCTTGGTCTACGCTAACAGAAAACCGGCGTTCGTGAAAAAGAGAATATGAGCAATTCTAAATTTTCCAGTCCTCCCGACAATCGTTACTTCGAGGACTATGTTCCGGGCGCCGTGCATGAGTTTGGCTCCCTGACCGTCGACGAGCAAGAAGTACTGGACTTCGGAAAACGCTACGTTCCGTTGTCCTACCATGTCGACAAAGCAGCCGCCAAAAACAGCATCTATGGCGGTTTGATCGCCAGCGGCTGGCACACCGCGGCACTCATGATGCGGCTCTACACTGAAAACTATCTATCGAGGGTCGCCAACTTGGGTTCGCCGGGATGCGACGAATTGCGCTGGGACAAGCCGGTCTATCCCGGTGACCAGCTGGCGGTGCGGGTAACGGTCCTTGAAGCGCGGGTTTCCCAATCCAGACCTGACCGCGGCATCGTCCGATCGTTCGTGGAGGTAATCAATCAGAAAGATGAAGTGGTCATGAGCCTAAAAATGGTGAATTTCGTGCGCAGCCGCCAGGGAACTGGGAGACACTAACTGCCTGCGTGCTAAGCTTCCTCGGCCTCTTCGTAATATTCATCATCCCTGCCGGCGTAGTTTTCAAAGCGCGTGAACTCACTCAGGAAGGTCAGATTGATCGTATCGATGGGCCCGTTTCGTTGTTTGGCGATGATCACCTCGGCCAGGCCCTTCTTACTGTCGTCGGTCTTGTTGTAAACCTCATCCCGATAGATAAACATGATGACGTCGGCATCTTGCTCGATGGCGCCCGACTCCCTCAGATCGGACATCATCGGTCGCCGGTCGCCACGGTCTTCGACGCGGCGATTAAGCTGTGAAAGAGCCATGACCGGCACACCTAGTTCTTTTGCCAGTGCTTTCAAAGAACGAGAAATCTCCGAAATCTCCTGTTCCCGGTTGTTGGCCGTCCCCATCCCGCGCATCAGCTGCAGGTAATCGACAACGATCAACCCGATCTTTTTCGACCGGTCGCGCACCAGCCGTCTGGCTTTGGCGCGCAGTTCCAGAACCGAGATTGCCGGAGTATCATCGATATAAATGGGAGATTCGTGAAGGCGTCCGGCGGCTTTGGCCAATTGCGGGAAATCGCGTTCGCCCAAGTATCCGGAGCGGACTTTCGAGCTGTTGACATGCGCTTCCGAACAGAGCATGCGAAGAACCAGCTGCTCCTTGGCCATCTCCAGCGAAAAAATTGCCGCGCCGACTCCGGTATAGGCGGCGTTGGTTGCGATGTTGAGAGCGAACGCGGTTTTTCCCATGCCCGGCCGGCCGGCAACGATAATCAGATCGGAAGGCTGCAATCCGGCTGTTAACTTGTCGAGGTCTTCATAGCCGGTGGGTACCCCGGTGACCATCTCTTTGCGCTCGTACAGTTTCTCAACCGTCTTGAGCGTGTCTTTGATCATGTCTCCCACCGCCACGAAGGAAGCTTTGATCTTTTTCTCGGAAATATCGAAGATCACCTTTTCGGCGGCATCCAAAAACTCTTCGACGTTACCTTGCTCCTCGTACCCTCGAGTGGCGATTTCGGTGGCGGCGCCGATCAAGCTGCGCAGGATCGCCTTTTCCCGGACGATGCGCGCATAGTACGAGATATTCGCGGCAGTGGGCACAAAGTCCGCCAGCGCGGCCAGATACGAGGTGCCGCCCACGGCTTCCAATTCGCCGCGGCCTTTGAGAAAGTCGCTCAAGGTGATGAGATCGACCGGCTCGCTACGATCCACAAGCTCGATCATCGCGCGGAATACTTTCCGGTGGGATTCGCGATAAAAGTCTTCGGCGCGCAAGAGTTCCATCACGACATTGATGGCGTCGTTTTCAAGCAAGATCCCGCCCAGCACCGAAGATTCGGCTTCAAGATTCTGCGGCGGAACCTTACGGAGGTTATCTTCTATAGCGGCCATGAACGATTAGTTATGGTGAGACAGTGTTAGACACGACTTTTTTAACGTAGATGCGCTCGACGAATTTGACTCGAACAGAGATAAAAAGCAAGAAAATTTTTTAAGAACGGCGAGATTAATCAATTGGATCATCCAACAGAGAGGGGCGCCCTTTCCGATGCAACCGTATGATTGTCAATTCGGTTCAACCAGTTCCACTCTGTCATGAACAACTTGTAAACATCGTTATCAACAGATGGCATTCCATTTCCATCGGTCAAACGAGTTTGCGAGCAACAACAGAGCAATTCGTAGTGAGGTCGCCGAATGTCCTGGATCGAAGATTCGAGCAATGGTTATGACCGCTGGTATTGCGAGGTAACCGTCGTGTGAATGCCGCCCCGAACGTTGAAATCGCCGATGACCGTCATCTTTCTCGGCTGCAAAGCTTCAACCAGGTCATCGAGAATCAAATTGACGACATCTTCGTGAAACGCGCCTTTTTCGCGGAAAGACCAGAGGTAAAGCTTCAAAGACTTGAGCTCGATGCAAAGCTGATCGGGTATGTAGAAAATCCGAACGGTGGCGAAATCCGGTTGCCCGGTGCGCGGGCAGACGCACGTGAACTCCGGGCACTCGATGCTGATCTCATAGTCGCGTCCGCGGCGCGGGTTTGGGAAGGTTTCCAACTGTTGGCTCGAAAGCAGCGCCATAGGGTTGATCCTAACGCACCCGTTGATGCAATGCCAATGGACGCTTTGATTGACAAGATTCTAGCCCGATGATAAACGCGCGTTGATAGAAGCATTTCCAGGAGGAGGAACGTGAGCAAGCCGCGTGCGCCCAAAGCGGGAGAAAAACTGAGCGCCGAAGAGGCCAAGGCCTACGTGGAGTATCTATACTCGTCGCTGTACAAAGCATGGCACGAAAAGATTCATAATGGCGCTTTCATGACCCAGCTTCGTGATGGGAAGTTACCGATGCCGGTCATCCGTCAGTTCTTCAAGAACTGGGGACATTTCTCGTTGGAGGTAAACGCCCTCAACGCCGTTTCCTACTACACGCACCTGCCTTTTTTCGTCCGTAATTTCGACCTTCTGGGACCCTTCTGCGCCAAGATTGCCGATGAACTGATATCGCCAAGAGCGCCGGGTCACGTACTGGTGTTGCTGCAAACGGCCGAGGTGATGGGACTCAGCCGCAAAGAGATGCTGGAGGATCCGTATCTGCCATCAGCGCGCGCCCTCAACGATTACTGCCATAAAATTTTCATCGATGGCTCCATTGCCGAGCTCTGGGGCTTACACGTTTTCGAGGAATCCCTCTCCCATTGGTCCGGCGAGTGGTTTACTGCATTGACAACTCAATACGGCTTTACCAAGGATCAGGCAGTTTATTTTTCCACCCATGAAGAAGCCGATATGGATACCCACAAGCTGGGCCAAGACGGCGAGGAAGCCATGGGTCATGGCGCTTTCAACCGCACGGTGCTGGAGCGCGTGCTTCAGGATGGCGTTGAGTTTCGCGCCGGCTATACGATGGAGTACTGCGCGCTGACAACGATCGATCTTCACGCCCAGATGAAACAGGCGGCGATGGATCACCCTTATCTCTGACCATCCGAAATCCCAGCACCGCGATAGGTCGTCTTCCGAGCTCAGCGGGGACCACCGTCTTACCGATATCCAAGAGTGAATGCCTCAACTGACTCCGGCGGCGGTCACCGCACCTGCCCTCCGGGTAAATGAGGAAACGCGCTCATCTCGTTGGGCACACAGACCGGCGGGGCCTTGCAAACAAACTTCGCGGAGATCTGATCAATGCGGGTGACACCCAACAGTCCCATGTCGATAATCAGTTCTTCTTCCAGCAACTCCAGAACACGCACCAGTCCGGCTTGTCCGCCCGCGCCCAGCCCCCAACCCTGAAGCTTCCCTATCGTAACGGCTTTGCAGCCAAGCGCCAGCGCCTTCAAAACGTCTGTGCCGCGTAGGATGCTGCCGTCGAGAATGATGTCTGCATTGCCGCGAACGGCTTCGACGATCTCCGGAAGAATGTCCATGGTTCCACGGCCATGATCGAGCTGTCTTCCGCCGTGATTGGAGATGTAGATCACGTTGACGCCGTGATCCAGAGCGATTTTGGCATCTTCGGCGGTGGCTACACCCTTGAGAATGAATGGCAGTCCAGCCATTTTCTTGATGGCGTCCATCATCTCCCAGGTAAGCATCGCCTGGAAATGGCGGCTGGTCTCCGTGCGTTTGTTGGGCGGCAGCCAACGGTTCATCATCTGGCGTTCGCGCCGGCTGTAATGGGCCGTATCCACCGTAAGACAAAGGGCCACGTATCCCGCCTTTTTAACGCGCTCGATTATTTCTTCGCACCAGTCCAAACCGCCGCGAATATACAGCTGGAAAATTTTGGGATGACGCGTGCTGGCGGCGATTTCCTCGAGGCTGGGCTGGGTTACCGAGCTGACGAAGTTCATGGTACCAAACTCCGCTGCCGCCTTGGCTACCGCAACACCGCCTTCCGGCGTGATCGTTTGCAGCGAGCCGATGGGCGCCATCATCACCGGAATACGCAATGTTTGCCCCAGAAAAGTCGTCGAGGTATTGATCTTTGAAACGTCGACGCACACGCGTGGACGCAGCGCAAGGCTGTCGAGCGCCATACGATTGCGCCTCATGGTCGTTTCAGATTCGGCGCCGCCGCTGAGATAGTCCCAGATATCCTGAGTGAGATTGCGGCGCGCCGCCAGGATGATTTCCTGATTCGTGACAAAATCGATACTCATCGAACCTTTCTCCTTTCGAGTCGAACGGCGGAAGAACCGACTGGCGAGACAGTATCGAAGACCCTGGGGAACTGTCAAACCGCCGCAGGCGGGCGAGTAACTCGGTTGAAAACCGCACCTAAGTTGGGTACCACTTTGTGTAAAGGTCACCGCCTGCTGCGGCCAGATGTGCTGCCGGCAGAAGACAACAAGAAACGCGCGCCGTTGCAGTTGCCTAACGAATTGAGACAATATGGCCATACCCTGGTTTCAGATCGTCAGACTGGTTCCTGAAGTCGTATCCCTATCCAAGGAGCTCCTGAAGCAAACCCAAACGGCGCGACGTACCGGGGCAAAAACTCCCGAGGAGAGAGTCGCCGTGCTTGAGGACAACGAACGGCAGCAAGCCGAATTGGTCGCTAATATGGCGCAGCAACTCGCGGCCATGGCTGATGCCGTCACTTCGATGCGCAAACAGTTTCTCCTGCTGCGAATTGTTTCGACAGTTTCGCTGCTGGCCGCCCTGGCAGCGATTGTTGTGGCGCTAGCTTGAGCTGGCTCGCCCGGCGCTTTCCCCTATCGCCATCGGAAACACCCTAGTTCTTATTGTCCCGACAGCGATCACGGCTGCAACAAGACCTTACGAGCTCCGCGCCGCCCGGCATGTTGAACCGCGTCAGGCCCGCGCGCGAGCGGGTAGATTTCTTCGATCAAAGGCGAGACGGATACTTGACCGGCGGCGAGTGCCGTCAGGGCATCGGGAAACACACCGCAGCGGGAACCGATAACATTGATTTCGTTGATCACTAGAGGCGCCAGCGAAACCTGATGAGCCGCAGCGATGGTGCTTTTTAACACCAAGGTGCCGCGCGGGCGCACGGCGCTGAGCGCAAGTTGGAACCCGTCGGCGGAACCTGTGGCTTCAACAACGATATCGAACAGGCGCGACCGCCAGTCGTGCAACAGGATTGTGCGCACGCCGGTGCGTTTAATAAGCTTGAGCTTGTCTTCGTATTTGCCAAGAGCCGTTATCTTCGCCCCTGTGAGCTGCAACACCTGCGCGCACAGGTTGCCAAGTTTGCCGTCGCCCAGAACCAGGATTTCATCTCCGGGACTGATCTGGATTTGCGTCAGTATCTCGAAGGCAGCCGCCAACGGCTCGGTGAATACCGCCTGCTGATCGGCTACGCTCTCGGGCACTGTCCGTAGGTTTTTCAATGGCACGGCGAGGTGTTCGGCGAAGGCGCCGTCGGCGTTGAGAATGCCCATGACGGTTCTGTTCGGACAATGCCGGGAGAGGTCGCGCGCGCAGTAATCACAGCGCCCACAGCCGAAATTAATCTCACCGACTACACGCCTGCCGAACCACTCTTTTGGCCCCTCGCTTACCGAACCTACGAACTCGTGACCCGGTACGCCGCGAAACCGCATGTAGCCGTTGAAGATCTGCAGATCGGTGGAACAAATACCGGCGAGATGAACCCTAACGACAGCGGTATGATCGTCAGCCGCAGGCGTGCCGTAAGAAGGATCGCATTTTAGCTCGCGACCGTCCCAAAAAAGAGCCTGCATGCTCTCCGGTCACTTCTTGAGATCGCGCGCCCACTTGGTTTTTGGCCGGGGAACTTCTTCGCCGTCGACAAAAATATCGGCGCCACGCTCGTGAAAGAAGCAGAGCAATTCCTTAATCTTGGGACACTCTGCAATCGGGTCCATGTAGCCCCACACCATGTCGTCAAACTGGTGATCTCCGATCTTTACCGACCAATATTCCGCCGGTCCTTTATAGGGACACTGCGACCTGGTCGTGCTCGGAACCAGGAGATCCATGTGCACGTCTTGCTGTAGGATGTAATAACGAACCGGGTGATTGGTCTCGAAGAGGAGTCTGGGACGGCGCGTCTCGGCGATTGTCACACCATCGATAACGACTCGGACATGACGCGAGCTGGCCAGCACGTCGACTCTCTTGAAGGGGTCGCGGGGATGGACGAAAATCTCTTCGTCTTCCTCGAGCCACCTGTCCATTTTGTTCCATTCGAAGGCGAAGTGATCTCTTATTCCGGCGGCATCCGGCAGCGGATTGGAATAACTCCAGGTGGCATTTTCAGCACGTTTTCCGTTGGCATCGATCGACCAGTAAGAAGCATCGCCTTTGTAGGGGCACTGAGTTTTGCGCACGGTTGCCGTAAACAGCTCGGCACGCACGTCCTGCCTGGGAAAATAGTAAACCGGCAACACCTCCGCCTCGCGCACCAGCTTGGCACGCTGGCTATCCGCGATGACCTCGCCGCCCAAGATCACTCGCACATGGCGCGGGCTCTCGCTGACATGAACCCAATGTCCCGAATCGCCATGCACCGGCACTCTCTGCTGGGTGACGTTGCTTTGCATAAGCCCACCTCGAGTCAAAGTCACTTAAAGTTCATTTGGTTCCTGCCAACCCAGCGGGCCCGCTTCTACTCAGGCTCCTGCTCATAGAGTTGGCGCCATGCTTCGAAACCACCGCTCATGCTGGCAACGTTTTTAAAGCCATGTTCCATAAAATACGCCGCGGCGCCAAGACTGCTGTTACCATGATAACAGTAGACCACAAGCGGCTTTTCTTTGTCGGAGTTTTGAATGAAGCCTTCAACATTACCGTCGTGCAGATGCAGCGCTCCCGGGATATGCGCGGACTGATAGGAGGCCGGATCGCGGATGTCGACGAACGTACAGCCGTTTTGATCGAGTTTTTGCTTTGCTTCTTGAATTTGAATCTGTGGGATTTCCATTTGGTCTGTTGCGGCTAACGCTGTCTTACTATCAAGCTCTTCCCGCGCTGTCCACAGCGACGTTTCCTTTTCGGTTCCGTATGCCGCCCTCATCTGAGCTGCTATAATCCGCCGCCATGAAGCTATCACCGCTGACCTTTTTCTGTTTCGCCGCCGTGTGTTCAATCGCCGGTTCGTCCGGTGCGGCGATGCTCGCGCCTTTTTTTATGTCGGCGCAAGGTTATTCAGTGGCGCTAGCTGGAATACCGATAGTCGCCAATGGCGCGGGCCGCGTTTGCTCGGACCTCACGTCCGGAGTCCTGGCGTCTTACTTTAGCTCGGGCACGCTCATCATCGCCGCGTCATCGTTCGCCCTGCTCGTCAGCAGCCTCGGTGTTTTTTTTCTCGACACCACCGTATTTCTCCTGGCCTTCACCATTTTAGGAGTAACTGAAGCGATGTTTGCTCTATCGCTGCGCAAGATCGCTTTCGAGGCATCCGATCCAGGACAACAGGGCCGCGCGCAGGGCCAAGTGGCCTCCGCCCTGGGCATCGGCTTTGCCATCGGTCCTTTGTTGGGGGGTTTTGTCGGCAAAAACTACGGCTCCGAAGTCCTGTTCGTGGTCTATGCATTACCCCAGTTCCTCAGCCTGACATTTCTGCTTCTCGGCGGCGCGCACCGGTCGCGCAGGATCTCTCAGGAGGGTTCGGTACAGTTATTTCGCGAAGGCAAGAAATTACTCAGCCATCCGCCGTTTTTAGCTTCTTGCCTGGCGATCTTTCAGTCGTTTCTTTTCCTGGTGGGAGTCAACCGGGTAGCCTTCCCGTTTTTGGCCACCAAGCAGCGCGGCTTGGGCCTGGATTGGGTGGGCACGATGGTTGCCGTGTCGCGCTTGACCGACACTCTCGGACGCTACACCGGTGGCAGGCTGTGCGAACGCATCTCCGCTCAGCGCGTCATCTTGCTCGGTATTATGCTCGGCATTCCGATGTTTGTGTTACAGGTTTACGGCACCGGCGTGGCGACGCTGCTGATCCCTTTGTGTGTCATGACCATGGGCTTCGGTTACACAAACGTCGGCGCGACCACGTTTGCATTGCAGTCGGCGGGCAGCGCCGGCAAAGGGCTGAGTCTCGGGTTGAGCCGGGCCTCGACGTCACTTGGCAATATGCTGGGGCCGCTCGTGGCAGGAGCGTTGATCGATAAGTTTGGCTACGAATACGGCTTTCACAGCATGGCGGTCATTTCGTTCGTGATATTGGTAATAGTCTGGCGGGGGCTGAAAAATAAACCGGCTGGAGCCGCATAGGACACCAGCCGGTTTATAACTACAGGAGCCCACATACATCGCCTAGCGGAGCCCTTTGAAATCTTCGCCCAAGGCGAGATCCTTCAGATAGGCGATGCTGTCGTTGGCATAGCCCACCTGGCCCGCTTTCTCGGCGCGCCATGCATCGAGATACTTGAGGATATCGTCCAGAGGCAGAACGTCGGCGTACTTCTGGTTCATGTCGAAAAGGTTAATGGCGTGACAGGCTTCATGGCGGTCGAAGACGCATTCCTCCGCAACGATCATGCGTAGACGATTCGTTGTACCGTCGACGACACTGGCGCGAACGCAGCCGCTGGTGCTTTCACCGCAGGTGAGCACCGTATCGACGCCAAGAAAATTCAAATGCGCGATGAGCGGCGTTCCCCAGAAGGCGCTGGGCGACACTTTTTTCAATACCGTTTCACCAGGAATCGGTTTCACCTCATCGACGATATCGAACTTGCGCCGCTGGCGATCGAGTTGTTCCTTGCTCATGTCGGCTCTTTTGGTCTTATCCCGGCGAAACGCCCACGGCTCGATTGCCACCCCGTCCATGCCGGTAACGTGAACGACCGGAATGCCAACTTCGCGCGCTTTGCCAAGTAGCTTTTGAATATGCGGCAGCGCATTCCATCCTGCTACCCCGCAACTCCCCGGCCAGGTTTTGATTGCATCGACAACCGGCTCCGGTTTATCGCCGAACACCCAGCGATACAGATCGATCAACAATAATGCCGGCCTCTCGCCGAAGCCTATCTTGCGTTCCGCTCTTCCTACCAACGTGGCTTTATCCTGCTCTGTCAAAAAACGCTCCCAAACTCGTTCCGCCATGGCATGTCTCCTTTTCGCTTGCCGGTATTTCTCCGAACCTATCACCCGGATCGTAAGAGCGTCAAGGAAAGGGCCGGGCCATTAGTCTGTTGCACAGATAGTACATCCGCTGCCGTATAGTGTCGCACAACCTTTCTTTACAGCAGGTCTCCACAGCAGGCAAATACCTCGTGTATCTATTTTCTATTCCGACTGTCTGGAGTTCCCTGACAACTCGGATCCCTGACATGTCGCGCTTAGAACTGACAAGAATGGCACGTACATTGCGCCAATTTTACGCACAGGTCACGAAAGACGTGCCAAAGAGGAGCATCACGAATGAACCACAGCGGGCGCATAGCCATAATTCTATTTTTCTCGGCGACGATTGCATCAGCGCAACTCGCAGCACAAGACGCTCCCACACGCCCGGATCCCCGCCGGACCATACCTGAAAAGATCGAGCCGCCGAGAAGCAGCCGGCAGCCAGCGCCTTTCTCGGCACAAGACATCAACAATGCCAAGGAAGCGCTCAGAGCAAAAGGTCTGAATCCGGGGCCGCCGGACGGCGTCTGGGACAGCAGGACGCAACAGGCTCTTCGTGAGTTCCAGCAGGCAAATCAATTACCTGTTACCGGGACTTTGGACACGAGAGCCGCGGAGAAACTTGGCATTGTATTGGGCGGTCAAAAAGGTCCTACGAACGGTGGTAGTAGTATGCGTGACAGACCCGATGCCGCGCCGATACCGAAGCGCAACAGCGGCTTATAACAGGCAGCCAACCTCCATGAGGCGCTGTACTGAGAAAAAATTCAGCCGTCTGCCATAAAAAAGGGCGGCAGGAGTTTGCATACCGCCGTCATCGGAGTCGGATCTACCCTAACATCAGCAATTTTTTTCTCTGGTCGCAAAATTTTTTTTGCCTAACACCGTAAGCTACGTTATACTATGTCGCAATTACGGTGCAGCTTCTTAGTCTTTTAATCCTCTTCTGGCTCGTACTTCCAACTCTGGCAAGAGCGAGTTATGTTACCGGCGACGAGCAGCTCAAAGCTGTCGGCGCATCGTTTAGTTGGCCTGACGTAAGATCGAGAAGTCTAAAAATCGTCGTCGAGTACCAGCAAGACGGTCAATGGAAACGGGCGAACCTCGGTTCCGGATTCTTAATCTCCCCCGACGGCCTGTTCGTGACGGCCTACCATGTCATGGCGTACTGCCTGCACAATCAAAAGAGCCACAGCCGTTTTGCTCAAACGGTGGATTGCTCGATGGCCAATCCCCGAGTTCGATATAAGGCACAAAACGGTGATCATGAGTACGAGATTCAGATTCTGTCGCACCTGAGGGAAGAAGATTCCACCAACGGAAAAAAGCTACATACTCCGGATGAAATCATCAAACACCGTGATTTCGTCATCGGCAGACTGAAAGCCGATGCGCAAACGCGATTCTCTCATTGGGAATTGAGGGATTTCGAGCAAGGCAAAATCAGCCTGAATGAGCCCCGCGCGGATTTCGAGCTCAAGCCTCTGATGCCGCCCAAGAAAGTCTTTATTGTCGGCTACCCGCGTGACGGAGAATTCGAGATCGCGCACGGCTTTCTAAACCTGACCGATGAAAGGCATCGGGGATATTTTGCCGCCGATTACAGAGTTTACGATGCGAGTTATCTAAAAATAGCCGGTATTGAACCCGACACCAAGTGGGGTATAGGGGTGGCAAATCATATGAGCGGCGGAGTCGTGGTCAATGCCCTCGGTCATCCGGTGGGAGTTGTTGTCAATGGCAATCAAAATACCGCCGGTGTTCTATCTATCGAGAATGTTTTGGAGACTTTCTTCTCCAGGAAACGCGATTCCGAATCGCAGCCCCAAGTTATACTGACCCCGACCCAGACGCCGCTTTACCTGAAAAGCACGCCGCACTAGCCGGCTGAGCAAACATAGTATCCTGGTAATCACGCGGCGCCGACCCTCTTCGCCGCTTTTCACTTCGGAGCCGCCGAATTCCAGAAGCTCCCGTCGTTTTGCCTCAGCTCGTAGCGATCTCCCGCTGTTATCGTTACATTCCTATTGAACGGACGCTTTTGATAGAGCTATAGTCGGTTAATGAAAGAGCTCGTTCCAGTCGATCTCGCCGGCCTGATCGAAGAAGTCAAAGCCGGTGGCAAGGGACGCGCTGTGGTGTGGCAAGATTCCGAATCGCTGGCGTTTCTCAGCAGCGGCCGCAAAGAGCGCAAAGATTTTCATATTGATCCCAGCGACGAAGTAACTCTGCAACTCACGGGTGTGCAAAATCTGGTTTACCTCACCGCCGATGGCAAGCAGCACACCGCGGTCATCAAAGCCGGCCAGATGTTGCTTTGTCCGGGCGGTACGCCGCACTCGCCTCGGGTCGAGGAGAATTCCTGGTTTATCGTCTTTGAACGTAAGCGCAGAGCCGCAGAACAAGACATATTTATATGGTTTTGCGACAACTGTAGGGAAAAAGTCTACGAGGCCAGGGTGGCGGTAGGCGACTACCGGCATGATCCGGTATCGCAGGTGCATCAAAAATTCTACGACAGCGAAGATCTCAGAACGTGTAAGAAATGCGGCCATAGGGTCCCCGTACCGCCGAAGTGAGAGTCAGTTCGTCAACATGGCAAAACGATACGCGCAAAAGCTTACCCGGCTCGCTTCAGCATACCGTGACGCCGAGGCACAGGTCGTCAGCGCCTTTTTCAAGCGCCCGCGGCACAAGGAAGAGCATCTTCGCTGGCTCAAGGCGCAGGGTTTTAAGGAGTACTCGGCCATCAAACCTATTCTCGATGCCTTGACCAAGCTCCATCCGAATATCGATCATGGCATTGATCGCAACGAATACACTGCGTTGGCCGACAAGCTTGCTGACGAAACCAAGCACGCGCGCATGGTCATGGATCTGCTCGAGGAAATCAGCGGCAGAAAAACCACACCGCGCGATCTCACTTGGCTACCCCAAGACCGCAAGCTCGCGAAAGTGCGAGCCGGTTACTCAAAGAGCTATGCCGGCCTGTTGCACGGTTCGGAAAAGCTGACATCACGCGAAATTCGTCGCAAGGATGAAGAGGTCGAGCGCGCGGCCATCACCGTGACGGAAGGCGGTGGTGGCGCACTCTACCAAATCTGCGGCAAGCTCAGAAAGCGCGGCATGGAACGGAAAATCGCCGGCGTTTTTCGCGAGATCCTGCGCGACGAAGTCGAACATAAAAACAGCGGAGCACGGGCGCTTCGGTCATTGATTAAAACTGAATCTACCTTCCAGCGCGCCGCCCGGATCATCTCCGAAGTCTGCCGACAGCGCCTGCGCATGCGCAACGAACAGTTTGGGTTTCCCATGAGCGACGCAGATATTGAAGCGCTTGATAATCGTGCCCGGCAATCTGTGGCCGGCTTTTAATGCTGCTGTTTTGTCTCATCTTTTTCTTGATTCTGCCGCTTGGCCCGGCGACAAGCGCCGCCGAGCTCCCCGAGCTCAACGCGACCATCAACGATTTCGCCGGGATCATACCGCAACCCAGCCGTGAAGAACTTGAAAAGCGTATGCAGCTTTTCAAGGCCAGGAGCGGTCACAGCGTTATTGTAGTGACGGTGCAGAGTCTTGACGGCGAAGATATCAAAAGCTTCGGCGCCAGAGCTTTCGGCAGATTGCCGCTGGAAAAAGCCGATCTCGATAAAACCATTCTGCTTATCGTCGCTCGTAAGGAGCATACCGTCGGTCTGCAGGCGGGCGCGGAACTCAAAGAGCTTTTTCCCGAGCCGGGAGCGCAGAACAAGTTACAAAAGCAGGTAGAACTTTACTCCAGCGGCATGCGCCCGGATCTGGGAATTCATGGGGCAGTGTTCTTTATTTTTCGGACTATCAGGGGGGAGGTTCAAGTCGAAGGCGAAACCGAGGTTCAGAATCTCGAAGCCGCGTCCACCAGAGGCGCCGAGGCGGGACCGATCTTCGCCATATTCCTGGCGCCGTTCCTCGCTTTTTTTGTCGGCGTATTGTGGGGAATCTGCTCGACGAATTACGGCGTGCAAAGCGCCGTGCGCGTCATCATCGGCGCCGTGCTTGGCGGAGGCACGGCCAAAGTTGTGTCGGTAATGATGGGAATGATGGGAAGCGTCGGCGGCGGTCTCTGGTATTTCATCCTCATCATCAGCATTGCTCTGGGCGCCTTCGGCAGTCTGACAGAGTTCTGGATGTCCGGCGATTGGCGTGGCATACCGAGAGTAAAGGAATCGGTACAGCGTAAACCCGAAGACAAGATGGGAATTTGATTAGATAAGCTTCGTTCAACCAGGTTACGGTACTGCGCTCCCCACAAGGCTTACAGCCTTCCATGGAGACAACGATACCCAGTTTCAATCCCTGCCTGGCTTCAAAGAGTTTCGTGCCATAGAATAAGCCAATGAAGGAGAGCGGTGAAACGAAACGTTCAAGCGCCTTTCCGCCAACGCTGCTGTCACGACGCGATTTGCTGAGCTTGGCGCTGGGAGCGGTGTTGTCTGTCTGCGCTGGAGGCATTGCTATGGCAACATCCCTGACAACGCGGCGGATTCCGCGCACCGGAGAAGCCCTGCCTGTCATCGGTTTAGGCACCTGGCAAACTCTCGATGTCGGGGAATCGGAATCGGCGCGCGCGCCGTTGCGTGAAGTCATGAGTGAATTCGCGCGGCTCGGCGGCAGGGTCGTCGATTCCTCGCCCATGTACGGTCGCTCTGAAAGCGTCGTCGGCGATCTGGCCGGCAAGCTTCAGCTGCACAACGAACTCTTCGTGGCAACTAAGGTCTGGACCAGCGGGCGGGATGCGGGAATTCGCCAAATGGAAGAATCATTCCGGCGCTTGCGCACCCGGCGTATGGATCTGATGCAGATTCACAATTTGGTCGACTGGCGCACTCATCTGGCCACTCTTAGACAGTGGAAGGATGAAGGAAAGATTCGCTATACCGGCGTCACACATTACACCGCCAGCGCGCACGATCAGCTCGCTCGTGTAATCAAGGACGAGGAACTCGACTTCGTTCAGCTCAATTATTCGATGGCTGAAAGGGACGCCGAGCGGCGCTTGCTCCCGCTGGCCGCCGACCGCGGTGTGGCGGTGCTGGTAAACCGGCCGTTCGCGCAAGCCCGACTGTTCGCCAAAGTGCGCGGCAAGGCATTGCCGCCATGGGCAACGGAAATCGATTGCGCCAGTTGGGCGCAGTTCTTTTTAAAATTTGTCGTCTCTCATCCGGCCGTCACCTGCGCCATACCCGCCACCAGCAAAGCCGCGCATCTGGTCGATAATATGCGAGCCGGCACCGGCCGGCTGGCCGATCCGGCTATGCGCCAGCGGATGGCCAAGTATGTCTCATCGCTGTGAAAAGCCAACGCGCACCGCACACTCTTCCGCTCCGCCTTCGAGTGAAAAAGCACTGCGTCACCGCGAGATCCATCCTTCGATTCCGTTAAAACTGCTTTACAACCCGATCACCGCAGAGTACATTTTGTCCCGACAAACGTGATCCAATCTCACCCGAGCCGTTAGCCCCCTCAATGAACGACATTTTCATCAGCTACGACAGCGCCGATCGGGCCACGGCGGAGACATTCGCCGACGCTCTGGAATCGTGCGGCTGGTCAGTCTGGTGGGACAGGGAGATTCCTTTCGGCAAAAATTTCGATCAGGTGATTGAAGAGGAATTGAATGCCGCACGCTGTGTCATCGTGTTGTGGTCCAAAGAATCGGCGCGCTCCAGATGGGTGAAAACCGAAGCGGCCGCCGCTGCCGATCGCGAATGTTTGATCCCCGTACTGATCGAGGACACTGCCATTCCGTTCGAGTTCAGACGCATTCAGACGGCCATGCTTCTGAACTGGCACGGCGATGCCGCGGACTCTGAGTTCAAGCGCGTGATTGAAGCGGCCGGACAAATGCTCGGACGACCGCCGCCCGGGCGCGTCATTACGCCCGCGCGAGCCGAAGTGAAAAGACATGTCGCGCCGGGGCGACCGGCGGTGCGGATTTCCATGATTGCCGTGGCCGCCATTTTCGCAGCTATCGCCGGCGCTATCGCCGTATGGAATTTAGCGCCCAATGCCGACCCGTCACCGCGAGAATCGCCCGCATCCGGAACGACACCTTCAGAGAACATGGCTTCGAGCGCTTCATTGCCGGTCGAGGCGGCCGGGTCGAGAAACTCAAATCCGCCGCGGGGAGCTTTTTCGATCAAGATCGGCGATAAAATCGGCGACGGTGTTCCAGCTGCGGGCGCGGGTAGCATCGAAGCGCCTTACAGCCAGGACGTTTACGTTTTTAACGCAGCGGCGAAGCAGCGCGTCTATTTTCGCAAACTGCACCATAGCGCGGGGATGGCTTATATCAAATGGCGATTGTCGGACGCCAACGGCATGGAGATTTTCAACACTTGCCTTGGCTGTACGGAAGTCGGCGTACAAACCCTGTCGCGCGGAGGAACCTATACACTCACGGTCGGCCATGACACCGATCCGGCAACCGGAACTTATGAGCTCCAGTTGTTCGACGTGCCTGCGCCAGATCGACTCTCCACAAAAATTGGCGACGCAATCAAAGAGAATATGCCCGGTCCCGGGGCCGCTGCTATCGAGAGTCCCGGCGCCCAAGACGTTTACTCTTTTACGGCAAAGCCACGGCAAAGAGTCTACTTCCGTGCGTGGGAGCACGGCGCCGGATTGTCTTATATCAGATGGCAGCTTACCGATGAGAACGGCATGGCGGTCTTCGCTACCTGTCTAGGATGCGGCGACCCTGGAGTTCATACGTTGATCAAGGGCGGCACCTACACGCTGACTGTGGGCCATGACAATGATCCTTCCACCGGGGCTTACCGGCTGCAGTTATACGATGTGCCGCCACCCAACCAGTTCACGATTAAGATCGGCGACAAAGTCCGCCCCGGAGTTCCGGGCGCCGGAGCGGGCGCGATCGAAAGCCCGGGAGCGGAGGACATTTACGTCTTCACCGCCACCCAGGGGCAAAGGCCTTACTTCAAGCTCCTGGAACACGATAAGGGCATGGAGTATATCAGGTGGAGTCTTGCGGACAGTAACGGTATGAAACTCTTTGACGTTTGTCTTGCCTGCGGAGATCCCGGGGTGCGGCCTTTGACGCTGAGTGGAACATACACACTGACCGTCGGAAACAAAAGTATTCCGGCCAGCGGCAATTACACGTTTGAGACGGGCTGGAGATAGACAGATGGCGAACTGGCCGGACGGCTGCCGCGTCAAACGGCTTTAGATAGGATAGGAATATTTGAAACTGAGATTTCTACAAAAAAAGGGTGTCCCCGCTTGGGGGGACACCCTGGGTCTAGCAACAAACCCGAACCGAGGAGGTTGAGCCCGGGTTTGCGCTCACGGAACACTGGCGCCGGTGGTTATCCGGCTGATTTATCGCATGCGGGCCATGGCAAACTGTAACTTCTTGAGCTCGCCTTCGAGGTAGAGATCTTTGATCTGATGGCGGTCAAGATGCGCATCCAGAAGTTCCGCAGGAAAGATCTTGGTGCCGCAACGCTGACAAACCGCAGCGTGGTACGTACTGTTTTCGCAGCTGATCTGGGTGTATTCGGCCGTTACTGAAGTTTCCATTTGTCCCTCTCTGTCGTCCATTTACCACTCGTTTCCAGTTATAGAGCAATCAACATGCCACGGAAAGGAAAACTTTTAAGTTTCTACAAGCTGCCGATTTAACGTGAAAAATGATTGACCGGGAAATATACACGAGAGCGCGCTTGGCAGCCGAACCTAACAGCGATTGTCCATCATTGACATTTTTGTTCTCTCGCCCGATAGAAACCTTCTATGAGCAAGTTATCAGCCGCTGAATCCGATGCCCTGAAGATCTCGGAGGTAAAAGCCGGGCGTTTTCGAATCGGCTTTATCGGACTGAACAATCCCCGGGCACTCAATGCCCTCACTTTGAACATGTTCCACGCATTAGAGGGGCGCTTGCTCCAGTGGCGCACGCGGCAAGACCTTGTCTGCGTGGTCCTCCATGCAGACTCTGACAGGGCCTTTTGCGCCGGCGGCGACGTTAAAGCTCTGGTAACCGCCCTGCAAGCCGAAGCCGGTTTGGAAGCAGCCTCAGAGTATTTCGCCGCCGAATATTTGACCGATTATTTAATCCATACCTATCGCAAACCGGTTTTGTGTTGGGCGGACGGCATCACGATGGGTGGAGGCATCGGCATCATGAACGGCGCGACCTACCGCACCGTTACCGAGCGCACCGTGATGGCCATGCCGGAGATTGCCATCGGGCTGTTTCCGGATGTCGGCTCGACTTATTTTTTTAACCGGGTACCAAACGGCTTGGGCTTATTTCTCGGCCTCACCGGCGTGCGCTTTGACGGCCGGGATGCCGTTGCCATCGGCATGGCCGATGCCTTCGTTTCCTCAGACAAGAAAGAGCAGGCTCTGGCGGGATTATCCAACATCGCCTGGACCGCCGATACGTCCAGAGATAAGGAGATCTTACAGCGATATTTTTCTGGGTTTGCCGAGCCGACTGCGGCATTAACATCAAAGATGGCCCAGCGCCTGATAACTATCCGGTCCTTTACCGATAAGGCTAGCATCGAAGAGGTCGACGCTGCGCTCTGCGCGTGGAGTGGCAGCGATCCTTGGATCCAGGGAGCGATCCAGGGTTATCGCAGCGGCTCACCGACCTCGGCCAAAGTCATCTTTCGACAGCTTGCCACAGGCAAACATCTGACGCTAAGAGAAGCCCTTTTGCGCGAGTGGGACATGGCCTTGAATTTCTGCCTGGGCTCCGATTTCCGCGAGGGGGTTCGCGCCAGGCTCATCGATAAAGATCAGAAACCGCGCTGGAATCCGCCGGCTCTCGCGCAGGTGAAGGACGCGGAAATCGAGCGTCTTTTTTCTCGACGGCACGGCCAGCCCGATCTTCTGGCCCAACGCATGGCCGCTTTATGAGCGGCCATGCGATTGTATTGACAGTAAAGTGCGGTCTGAGCAATTGTAGGGGAAGAGAATCCCGCAGGATCGATCTTGGACCATGAGGCCGGAACACCCATTGGAGATAGACTTTACGGTGATGCGCTATAGTTGCCCTGCCGCTGATAGAAGGTATCAAGCCGTTCCAGACTTTCAGTCAAGCCGATCAAATAGATACCGATCCATGCTGCGGCAAGCGCCTACTAGGTTCGTTGTGTTTACGGATGGAACTCTTTGGAACGGCTGGAACTGTTCGAACGCTTTATCTGTTTGTCGCCTGCGTAGCGGTATTCAAGTCTCAAAAGGCGAAAGGAGTTAACCATGCCTAGCTCATCGGCTCTATGTCTCGCCTTGGTTTTTCTCTTCACGCACCCGGTCTTTGCTCAAGATGCGAAACTCATCGAAGCCGCAAAGAAAGAAGGCGGCAAAGTGGTTGTTTACGGCTCCATGGAGACCTTCACAGCCGACGCCATCAAAATTGCTTTCGAAAAGAAAACCGGGCTGCAGATGGATTATTGGCGCGGTTCTTCAACTGAAGTCATGGATCGAGCTTTAAGCGAGCACCGCGTCGGCAAACCGATCTTCGATGTTGTCGCCACCACGGGTGACCACATGCACCTGATGGCCAAAGCAGGCGTCTTCGCCAGATACGAGTCTCCGTCGTTCAAAGGCTTTGCCAGGGATGCCATCGATCCGGCGCTGGGAGCGCGCTACCGCAACGTTTTGTATGGGGTGATTTACAACAGGGACATCAAAGGCTTCGATCCTCCCAAAACGCTTGAGGACGTGGCCAAACCGGAGTATCGCGGCAAGCTCGTCATGCCCCATCCGGTAAATCACACGCTGACCACCCAGTGGCTCGCCAGCCTCGACAAGATTATGGCCAAAGCGCGCTCCGAGAACTTTATCCGCGATCTGGCCGCGGCCAAACCGATTTTCGTCG
>CAYZXN010000405.1:0-21085 GCA_964482425.1 uncultured Syntrophobacteraceae bacterium
ATCTCGAACTGCACTCCGCTGGTGAAGCTGAGCGTGTAATTGCTGCTCAGCGCGAGACTCCCTTGAGTAATGTTGTAGAAACCCACATCGGTGCCGGGGTCGCGTGACAGTGTTCCGCTGAAGCTGTCGCCAACAACCAGCGCCGGCACAAACCCGTAGGTCAGGGTCGGATCGACAGAGCCGTAGGTCTTGGACTGGTTGGCATCCGGGATGACCACGATCGTCAGCTTCTTGATCTCGAAAGACTGATCGACATCCGGCGCCGCATTGTAGTTTTCGTCACCGGCTTGCGACGCCCGGAGAGTACACATCCCCGCTGCGACAATATGCACGGTGTTTCCACTGACTGTACAGGTTCCCGTGGTTTGGCTACCAAAGCTCACGGATAATCCCGAGGAAGCAGTCGCATTCACGTTAAAGTCCGAGTCGCCGTAAGTTTTCTCCGCGAGCGCTCCAAAGGTAATCGTCTGGTTCGCTTTCTGGACTTTCAAAGTGAAACTCTGCGTCGCGTTTGGTAATACCCCATTATTCCCGGTGATGGTGACGCTGTGGTCGCCCACCGTGCCCAGTGCCGGAGTTCCGCTCAATGTAGCAGTACCGTTGCCGTTGTCTGTAAACGTAACTCCCAACGGCAGCATGCCGATCTGCATTAGGGCAGGCATCGGAGATCCAGTCGTAGTCACAGTGAATGATCCAGCAGTCCCAACGGTGAAAGTTGTGCTGTTGGCGCTTGTAATTGTCGGTGCGGTACCCGCGGCGGTCACCGTTATGTCAAAGAAGTTGCTGTTCGCGTGCCCACCTGTGCCGGAGCTGCCAGTTATCCGGTGGGTACCTGTACCGACGGCGGAGGGCGTGTAGTTAACGGAGCAACTAGCCGTCATGTTGGCTCCTGACGTTACGCAAGTTGTGCTGCTGAATCCGCCCGGTCCATTGGTTGTAAAAGAGACAGTCCGGCCTGACGCAGGTTGGCCCGTGGTGCCGCCTCCGATCGTTCCGGTACACGTAGCAGGACTGCCGGTGGAAACCGAACCAGGGCTGCATGATACAGTTATACTGTGGTTGTCCTTAAACGCCGTCTGCGCCGTAAAGCCGGAAGTTTGACCGATCGCGGTCAGGGTAAATATTCTTCCAAGGTCGATTTCCTGAGGCGCGAATTCAGCCACCACGAAGTTTCCCTGCTGGTTTGTGACCGTGGAGAAGAAAATATCCGGATACTCTTCAGGGAATTCGTGAAAATAGATGTCAACCTGCTCATTCGGTTGAAAGCCACTGCCGGTGATGGTGACGATCTGTCCGGGCGCGTAATCGGTTTTGTCCGTGGTAACACTTGCCGAAGAGCTGCTCACCAGCTTGGCGGAGTTCAAAATCTGACCGGTGCTGTTTATGCCGCCTGCCACTAGTGCCTGGTTGCGCGAGGGCAGTTCTGTAATCGATTGATCGGCTCGGTCGAGCAGCGCCAACTGTTCGGATGTGAGCACTCCTTGGAGAAGCGGATCTTGAGAGATGGAGGGTGAGAAGAGAGCGGCGCGACTCTGCGTGCTCAGCGTTGCGTCGAGTAGATCTACGTTCGGCGGCAAGAGCGCCTTGGCGATAAAAATCCCATCGGCCGGATCGAAGACCTCCATCGACAACTCGGCGTCGCCGCCGATGATCTGCACTTTGCCGTCCGGCCAGAGCTTCAACGTCGCGAACGCGCGCGCGGTCTGCATATCCGTCGGCGGCATATAGAAGGATTGGGAAGCCGGGTCAAAGACCTCCGCTGTATTGAGCATCGCACCTTGCGCGTTGACGCCTCCGACGATCATGACTTGGCCGGAACTGGTTAAAATGGCGCTGTGAAACTTACGCGCGGTATTCAAGCTTTCGCTAACGAGTGAAAAACTTTCGGTGACAGGATCGTAAATCTCGGCGCTTGCGAAGAGATCGCCGCCAGCGACGAGAATTTTGCCGTCAGACAGTATAGTCGCGGTGTGGCCGCTGCGGGCGCGCATCATCGAGGGGCCGACCACAAATGACAAAGTCACAGGATCGTAGATTTCGGTCGACTGTAGTGACGCGCTCTGATCGCGACCGCCTATCACCAGCACCCTCCCGTTCGAGAGGCGGGTGGCTGAGTGATCGGTTCTCGGCGTAATCGACGTGGCGGCGAGTGCAGAGGTTTGCGAGGCCGGATCAAAAACCTCAGCTTGGCTCACGGCGCCGTTCTGATTATCACCGCCGACAATCAAGACCTTTCCGTCCTCAAGCAGAGTGGCGCTATGGCCTCGCCGTTCTATATTGAGTTGGCCGGTGCCAATAATTTGGCTAAATGCGAAAGTTGAATACAATAAAACCACCGCAAGGACGGCGACAATCAAAAACCGCTTCGCCAAACCTTGGCGGTGGTAGGTGCTGGACAATGCTGCATCACTATTCATTGAATCCTCCAAAACTTCCTTTGCGTGCAACATCGTCCCGTGCCGCTTTTGGCAAAAAAAAACCGGCACAGAATTTCTGTTGCCGGTTTCACCATTCGCTCCCTGACGCCCGTGGTGACCACATTGGGCAATCAGTTCATCGCGTCAACTTTCCTATGAGTCTGCCAGCGCCAAGAGCATGCGCTGTGCCAGCACGAGGGGGAGAGAGAAAGATTATAATTTGAGCGCGATCGGTGGCATTCGTGGTCATCTTCTGGTCAGAGGTATTCTGCAGCGAACTGAAGTTCGTGACAAAGCTAATGGCACCTATGTCAGAAGTAATGTCGTACCTGACGCACGGCACCAGCGACGTTTTATCAAAAAGCTAAACGACGCGGCGGAGTCATCAAGATGCTGAGGACGAGTAATAATAAATTGTACAGTTGGCGCACGCGGTCATGCTTTTCCTGACGAGGAGTTTGTACAGGAGGAATATAAGACCGCCGGTATTTCAGTGAGGATGAGTAGGCTCGCGCGCGCTTGAACTGATCAACCGCTTTTCCTTTGATGGCTATAGACTAGCAGTGGGTGGAGAGATCAATCTGCTTTTGTGACCTTATAGCAGTGTCAAGTTGGACAATCGTAGTAACTGAGGCAAGGCAGGCCCGCTAATTTGCGTATGCGAACTGACATCTGTTGAGCGTGCCTTTATGCCTCCGTGCTCGCATTTCAACCATCTACCCTTGGCGCTGGATGTACGTTGTCAACCCGATTGACAGTCGGCAAGCAATCCACCGAGATCCAGCACTTCAATCAATCTGATGAGCCTCGAACCTATAACCAACATGACGCGGCGATCGTTGTCGAAGCCCAGAACCTCGGCGATTTTTTTCTCAACCTCCCAGAATAGAGTCTGTTCTGGCGATTCGTCGTCCTCCGGTAGCATCTTTTTGTACTGAAGGTATTCTGTCTGCCTTGCCGACTGCCACTGCGGGAAAGCCGCGCGAAATTCGACGGCATCCTCTCCATCTTGGTAAGCGCCAGCCAGGATTTCTCTCGTTTCAGCAACCAATGCCTCCAGCAGGACTCGTTGTCGATCATTGCCGAGTAAAACATAGGAAAGTCGATCCACGTAATGAACTAGAAAAAAAATTACTTCTACACTGACCGGCCACAATCGAGCATCGTCAACTGGTCTTTGCTGTTCGCCAAGCTTCTGAATCAATCTCTTGGAAACCGCAAGGCTATCCTTACAGAGAACCGTTGCTAAGAGCCGCCCCTTTTCCATGAGAAGGTCGTCTGAATTTCGACGTCCCCTGAAAGAGCTCCATAGCCGAGCAACGCCTACCGCCGGAACTATGGAAGGCGTCTGATCGATATCACGACCAACGAGGTGTTCTTTTTTCAAGTTTTCCATCCTTTGTTTACGACTCCGGATATAAATTCGCAGAAGCTCTACTATGCGTCCTGTCAGCCGTATGCGAACCTTCCGTACTATGGATATGTGTCTCTAGGAGCAAACGACGAACCATAGAAATGTAAGGCGCAGCATGGATGTTTCTGGAAGACCAGGGGAACACGTTGCCAGCGTTAACTTAGTTGTGACAGGAGTTTTGACATCCCATGGCAACTCGGCAGGTAACCAATAACTTCGCAGGTCAATGTAGAAGTACCTCCGCTCGCGGAGACGCCTCTACACTCAGCAATTTGGCTCTTCTGACCGCTTTGTCATTCTGTCAAACGATTGCCAAATCGAACCGTCAATTGGCAATGGTCATCATAGACATTTCTTGAAGTTAGCGGATGGTCTCCTTATTGCTGTTAACCGGGTCAAAAGTTTTGAAGGAGTAATGAAATGTCGATGTTTGTCGATAAAGAACTGCAAGCCAAGCTCCTCAAAGAAATTCAAGAACTGTACGAAAGGCGCATGAAGCTCGAAAACGATATCCGAGCCGTCGACGCGGTAAGCAAGCTGCGCATGGAAAAGGCAGCGCTGAGAGATATCGATGCTTACAAAAGCCTCCTCGATCTACACCGTCATCGTTCTAATGAGAGGCCGCGAGGATAATCGATGGACTGCTTTGCCAGCCGTCCGCTTAATTTTCTGATGGCGGACTCAACCCCTTCACACGGACAGCAGCTACCGCCTTCCTCCACCAGCAAACTTTCTTGGTGGAAGGACGACAATAGTCCGCGATTCGCAGGAACTATCTGATCTGCCGCTGTCTGTCAGTTTGTAGCAGATCCGGCTTTTAGAGGTTGCTCTTCTGAGGCGCGCAGCGAGTCGTGCTCCTATCAAAGGCGGCGCGGGCGCGGGTGCTTCACGGCGTCAATCTATCCGATCTATCCCACCCATATACTGTCTAAGAACTTCCGGTATCAGAACGCTACCGTCTTTTTGCTGGTAGTTCTCCAAAACGGCCACAAGCGTCCGCCCCACCGCCAGCCCTGAGCCGTTAAGCGTATGGACAAAGACCGGCTTGCCCTTCTTTTCTTTACGATAACGGATTTGCGCGCGCCGGGCCTGAAAATCTTCGCAATTCGAGCAAGAGCTTATCTCCCTGTAAGTCGCCTGCCCGGGCAACCATACCTCCAGGTCGTAAGTCTTTGCGGCGGAGAAACCCATATCTCCTGTGCAGAGCTCGATCACCCGGTAGGGCAGCTCGAGGCGGCGCAGCACCTCTTCGGCGTCGTCGACCATCTTTTCCAGTTCCTCATAAGATGTTTCGGCTTCGCAGAGTTTCACCAATTCGACTTTGTTAAATTGATGTTGCCGGATCAGCCCGCGGACGTCCTGACCGTAAGAACCCGCCTCACGCCGGAAACAGGGAGTGGACGCCACGTACTTGATCGGCAGATCCTCACGCTCAAGCATCTCTTCACGATGAACGTTGGTCAGGGGCACCTCGGCGGTCGGGATGAGAAAGTATTCCGGGCTTTCGATGCGAAACAAGTCATCCTCGAATTTCGGCAACTGGCCGGTTCCCGTTAATGCGGCGCGGTTAACGAGCGCCGGCGGCAGCATCTCCTTGTACCCTCGCTCTCCGGTGTGAAGATCGAGCATGAAATTGATCAATGCGCGCTCGAGCCGCGCTCCCGCGCCTTTATAAAGAGTGAACCGAGCTCCAGCGAGTTTGGCCGCACGGCTGAAATCGAGAATGTCGAGATCTTCCCCGATCTCCCAATGATTCTTCGCCGGGAAGCCAAATTTTGGCGGCTCGCCCCAACGGCGAATTTCTTTGTTGTCGCCGGCATTCTTGCCGACACAAACTTCGGCATTGGGCAGATTGGGAAGGTTGAGCATGAATCGTTCAAACCCCGCTTCGATCTCCGCCAATGGTTCTTCGCCTTGCCGGATCCCCTCGCTAACTTCCTCCCCTTCCCGCATGAGAGCGGTGGCGTCTCCGCCGCTCTTCTTTAATCTGCCTATCTCGGCTGACAGCCGATTCTTTTTTTCTTTCAGTTTTTCCAAAGTCGCTAGAGCTTGACGGCGCCGGCGATCAAAAGAAACAAATTGATCCCAATCGATCTCAGTCCCCCGCGTCGCCATGCGGGTTTTCACCTGCTCCAAATCGTCACGCAACAGTTTTATGTCCAACATCAAATTTCCTAAGACAATTGGAATGCATTCTCGATGTGTTCTACCACGGGGTCCGCCCCACGCCAGAATACCCCAACCACGTCGAACCTGGCGTCTCTTTGACTGAGCCTGTTGGCAGTCAAAAAGTATTGAGCCGCTTGAATCATCTTTTGCTGCTTCCTGGATTCAACGGCCTCGAACGGCGTCCCAAATCCGATGCCGGTGCGGGTCTTCACTTCAACGAAAACGATAACACGCCGATCCAGCGCTATTAAATCCAGCTCGCCGACGGCGCAGCGATAGTTGCGTTCGACGATTTTGTAGCGCTTTTCTTTCAGATACCGTTCGGCTAGCCGCTCGCCCTCCTTGCCCAACAGAATTTTAGGGTTGTCGAGGGTCATGGCTTAGCAAACAGCGGTCCCGTTTCCTCTTCGCGATTATCGGTGCACATCGCGCGCACCGGGCGAAAGCTGCGGCGGTGAATCGGCGACGGCCCGAAACGACGTAACGCGTCTATGTGCATCACGCAGCTGTACCCTTTATGACTGGCAAAGCCGTATTCGGGGTAGCTCTTGTCGAAGTCGGACATGAGTGTGTCACGCGCCACTTTGGCGAGAATCGACGCCGAAGCAATCGATACACAGAGCTGATCACCCTTGACGATGGTTCGTTGATGCGGCAGGTGGGCCGAGACCGCCGGCTTAAAGAACTCCGCCGGAATCGGCTGATTTCCATCGATGAGCAAGCAATCCGGCATTGGCCGCAAAGATCGAAACGCTTTCACCATGGCCAGAAGACTTGCCTTGAGGATATTGATGCGATCAATCTCTTCGACTTCTACCACACCCACAGCCCAGCTCAGCGCAGATTCCCTTATCGTCGGCAACAGTTTCTCGCGCTGTTCAGCCGTCAATAGCTTGGAATCTTTGATATCCGGGTGAGTAAAACCGCGCGGGAAAACGACGGCAGCCGCAACCACTGGTCCAGCTAAGGGGCCGCGGCCCACTTCGTCCAAGCCGGCAATGCATTTGAAGCCGCGCAAATAAGACGTTTCTTCGATTGCGCCTTGTGGAAGCGGGCGTTCGAACTCATCCGACAGCGTGAACTGTTTGCCGATCATTGCCTTTCCCTTTTAGCCAAAAGGAAAAACAACTGCAAATAAGATTTTGTGACAAGCGCAAAAACGCTGCTCAGCTAAGGCGACCAGTTCAAGATCGTGAGACCATGTAGCGGACGTATAGATAAGCAGGCATGAAGGAGGCAGAGATAGGACATCGTCCGGATCTCGTGTTTTCTCGAATCGTTTGGATATACGGCTGCTGGTCAAGCGGCAGTGAACGGTGAACGGATTGGAATTGGCACAGGGCTTATGTTAAAAAACCCAAGTGGAACTCACATTACAAGAGGTGCAACGCGTGGCGCTGCTGGCGCGCCTGCGTTTGACTTCCGAGGAAGAAGCGCAGCTAACAAGTCAGCTTACAAAGATTCTGCACTACATGGACAAACTGGGCGCTCTCGATACCTCCGGTATCGAACCCTTCACGCACGCTCTAGATAATGTGCCCGGGCTGCGAGAAGACAAAGTCTCCAATACTCCCGATCCGGACAATTTACTAGCCAACGCGCCGGCAAAGGAGCAGACGTTTTTTCGGGTTCCAAAGATCATTGAATGAGCTTGTATTCACTTACACTCCATGAGGCCAGCCGAAAGCTGCGCAAGCGCGAGATTTCATCGCGAGAACTGACGGACGCCGTTTTCCGCCGTATCTCGGATACAGACGCCGCCATTCGTTCACACATCACCTTATGCCATGAAGCGGCTCTCGCCCAAGCCAAGCAGGCCGATGAACGTCTCAAACAAGAACAAACCGCTTCTCCTCTGCTTGGAGTTCCGATCGCAATTAAAGACAATTTTCTCACCAAGGGTGTGCGCACCACCTGCGCTTCGAGAATGTTAGGAGAATTTAATCCTCCTTATGACGCGACGACAGTCGTCAAAATACGATCAGCAGGCGCAGTGATCACGGGCAAGACAAACCTGGACGAGTTCGCCATGGGTTCGTCGGCGGAGAACTCCGCTTTCTTTTCGACCCACAATCCCTGGAATCTAAACCATGTTCCCGGAGGATCCTCAGGCGGGTCCGCAGCTGCGGTGGCAGCGGATCAGTGCATGGCTGCACTGGGCACCGACACAGGTGGCTCGATTCGGCAACCGGCTGCTTTTTGCGGCATCGTCGGCTTAAAGCCCACTTACGGTCTGGTCAGCCGCTACGGCATCATCTCCTTCGCGTCTTCGATGGACCAAGTGGGTCCGATGACCAAAGATGTGCGAGACTGCGCTCTCCTGCTCGAAGCTATTAGCGGCCACGACCCGGCTGACTCGACATCGGTTAATCGTCCCGCGGTGCGATATTCTGAGTCACTAACGGGCGACGTTAAAGGAATTCGCCTGGGTGTTCCTAAAGAGTATTTCACCGATGGTTTGCAGCCGGAAGTCAAGCAAAGTGTCCTTGATGCTATTGACAAGCTCCAAAAGTGCGGCGCTGTCGTGCGAGAGATTTCGCTGCCGCATACCGAATACGCAGTGGCTGTCTATTACATCGTCGCCACTGCCGAGGCGAGCTCGAATCTTGCCCGCTATGACGGTATGCGATTCGGCCATCGCGCCGCCGGCGAAGATCTGAGCGAAACCTACATGCTCACCCGGCAGGAAGGTTTCGGGCCTGAGGTAAAGCGACGTATTATGCTCGGCACCTATGCTCTGTCCGCTGGTTACTACGATGCCTATTATCTGAAGGCTCAGCAGGTCCGCACTTTGATTCGGCGCGATTTTGAAGAGGCCTTCAACCTTTGTGACGCCATTATAACTCCGACGTCGCCGACAACCGCGTTTAAGATGGGGGAGAAAAAAGAAAATCCGTTGGAAATGTATCTGTCGGATATCTGTACCATTTCAATCAACCTCGCAGGCGTGCCGGCTTTATCGGTGCCGTGTGGTTTTGACAGCAAGGGTTTGCCTGTAGGCATGCAGATCATCGGAAAACATTTCGACGAACCCACCGTCTTGCGTATCGCTTATGCTTACGAACAGCAGACCGGGTGGCACAAGGCGAGGCCGAAATTATCGTGAAATACGAATGCGTAATTGGGCTGGAGGCTCACGCCCAGCTCATGACCGAATCGAAAATCTTCTGCGGCTGCTCGACCGAATTCGGCCGCATGCCGAACTATAACACTTGCCCTGTTTGCATGGGGTTTCCAGGTGTTCTACCGGTTTTGAACAAAAAAGTGGTTGAGTTTGCTGTCCGCGCCGGCCTGGCGATGCATTGTGAAATCGCCCGCTCAAGCCGCTTGGCGAGAAAAAACTATTTTTATCCCGATCTGCCCAAGGGATATCAGATCAGCCAGTACGAGTTGCCTATCTGCGCCGGCGGCTACATCGATTTTCCTTTGGACGGCATGACAAACCGGGTGCGGCTCACTCGCATTCACATTGAAGAAGATGCGGGGAAAACTATCCATGACGGCCAAAGCGGTTCGAGCCTGGTGGATCTCAATCGCGCCGGCGTGCCGCTGTTAGAAATCGTCAGTGAGCCGGATATGGGTAACCCGGGAGAGGCAGTCACCTACCTCCGAACCTTAAGAGGGATCCTCCAGTATCTGGAAATTTGCGACGGCAACATGGAGGAGGGCAGCTTCCGTTGCGACGCCAATATCTCCGTAAAGGTTCGGGGAACCGACATTTTGGGGACAAAGGTGGAGATCAAGAACTTAAACTCGTTCAGAGCCATTGAAAAGGCGCTTGAGTACGAGTCAGAACGACAGATCGAAGCACTGTCGGCAGGCGACAAGTTGATCCAGGAAACACGTTTGTGGGACGAGAACAAAGAACAGACGCGCTCAATGCGTTCCAAAGAGTCGGCTCACGATTATCGGTACTTTCCTGATCCTGACCTTTTACCGATCGTAATCGAGGAGGCATGGATCAACCGAATCAATGCAGCCCTTCCCGAACTACCCGACGCACGCAAAGCGCGGTTCATGTCACAGTATGAACTTCCGCTTTACCACGCAGAGCTGCTAACCAGTCGCAGAGACGTGGCCGACTATTTCGAAGCCGCGTTTAGAATCCATCCCAACGCCAAGGCGATCAGCAACTGGGTCATGGGCGATATCTTTCGTCTTTTGAAAGAAAGAAAGCTAGATGACCAACTCCGTATCGAAAACTGGCCGGTGCAGGCCAAACACCTCGGAGAGCTGGTGCAACTCGTCGACCAGGGCGAGATTAGCGGCAGAATAGCGAAAGCGGTTTTCGCGTCTCTGGTAGACGCCAATCGATCGCCGCGAGAAATCGTCAAGGAAAAGGGGTTGGAGCAGGTCTCGGACGCGGCAAGCATAGAGACGGCGATCGAGCAGATCCTTGCCGCTCATGCCAAACAGGTGGCAGAATATCGCGCCGGCAATGAAAAAATCTTCGGCTTTTTAGTTGGACAAATTATGAAAGCGACACTGGGGAAGGCCAACCCTCAGAAGGTCAACGAGATTTTGAAAACCAAACTCCTCGCTACAGCTTCCGGTTAGATCGATTATATTTAGAACTCCCTCTACGGCAAGGAAGAGCGGACCTCAGGACGGTAGACCTGCGGGAGGTTTAGAATAATCCCGATCAGCCCCTCCTGTTTAAGGCTTCGCAACTGCCGCTCAGCATCATCACGAACACGAAAATTGCCGATGCGTAGGCGCAGCGCTCCGGCCGCCCCGGCTTCAGTCACGGAAACAGCGTAGCCACGCTGACCGAAATTATCCGCCCACCGCTGCGCCTCGGAACGATCACTGAAAGCCACTTGAATGACAAAGCCTTCGAGCGATTTGGGCAACGGCCTGACTAGCGGTCTATTCATGACTGCTTCATCCGTTGGTCTTTCGCGAAGCAGCACCAGCTGTTCGTTGGCAGGCGTACCCGCAACATGCGACATGCTTGGAGCCGAGGGAGGCAATGGCAGGGGAACATCCACGAGCTTCGGGCTCGGTTGGGTCTTTTCAACCGCCGAAACTATAACAAATGGCTTTTCCACAATCGGATCGTCCTGCGGCGCTTGTTCCATTGAAGGAGTAGTAGGAGCTGGCGCAACTCTTTCCGGCGATGGCTCGGGCTCCTTAAAATCCAATGGCGGCAGGGCCGTGACAGTGCTAGCGCTTGAAGGCAATGGTGTGCCGCTTGAGATTTCGCCTTTTTGATTAAGTCCGCTTGGCAAACTGCCCGACTGACCGAGTAGGTCATGACGCACGGGCGTTTGAGTTATGGAAGCGATAGTGGGAATCCCAACGTCCGCCGGGATATCTTTTTGAGCTGCCACAACTGTGTGATCAGCACCAGCATCGCCCATCGACAGCACCGGAACGTCTTCGAATGCACCAGTCTTTTCCAAATTAGGGGGTATGGACTGAGGCTCCTCTACTATAGCAGAATCATTCATTTGTTCTCTTAAAGGCACCTGCAGTTCCGAGAGTTCAGCAACCTGCTGCGCCGCTGGTCCGGGCGCATCAGCGGCGGTGGCTCCAACGGATAGCTCTGCAGCATCATCAAACTTTTCCACTACCTCCGTCTGCGTCGCAGCCGCTTTATCGTTATCGACAGGAGAATCGTCCCTGACGAGCGGCCGCAGCTTCTCCCTTTTAGCTGGGCTAGTTTCTTTTAGAACTGGTTGTATGGATGGCATTGCAGTTGAGACGTCGGTAGTTTTCTCTTCCGCACGCACCTGAGAATCGGCGTTTTCTGCAATCTGCCGGGGCGCCGGTGCGGGCTCGAAGGCGGGTTGAACCTTGACAAATGGCTTAACTTTCCTCACGGCTTCTTTTTGCGTGATCGCCGCTTGCTCTATCTCGCCAGTAGACTCTTCCTTGACGATGGCTTCCAGCTTCTCTGTTTCTTTCGGCGGCTGTACTGGCATCAAGGGCGTCACCGGTTTTGTCTCCGGCTCCGTTTTCACCGGTGCCGGGAGAAGAACTTGTTCTTGGATCGGCGGGCGAAAATCAGGCTGCTGTTCCGGTGCGCGAAAAGAAACCAGATTCATCGGGCCATTTTCCTGCACTGCAAAAATCACGGCATCACTCAAGAGACGATTCTCACTTAAAGTGTCCTTTAAGAATGCCCGGACCCTTTCTTTCGGGAAGTAGGCAATCGCGCGCTCAGTGCCGACACGCGAGCCGTCAGCAGTCGGGTTAAGCGTTCGCCATGTAAAATTCAGTCCATACCCGGCTAACTCTTTGTCGCCAAGAATCTCCATATCGCTTGATAAAATTGCCAACAATTCCCTACCATACAAACTAAAGATCCGACCGATCTTAGTACTATGGTCTCCTTTTTCTGCAAAAGTTTCAGCGGTTCCGAGGACAACTTCGAGGAAGCGATCATCGGGTACCGCGACACTAGAGTGCGTAAAGAACCCGATGCCTCCAACCGAGGCTATATTGTTGGCAAATTGGAGTTTGGCTGTCCTAGGGTTGCGAACAATTCTTTCTACCATCCGCTCGAGATTGTCTTTGTATCTCTGGCCCAAATACCTCCCTCTCGGCGTGCTATACTGAGATGCCGGAGTGGCAATCAGCCCGGAAGATGAGAGGCTCTTCGCAGACTTTTCAACTTGTAACGCGCAGCCCTGCACCATCAAAAGTAGCAACCCGATCATCAACCACAAGCCTAAACTAGAGGATAACAAGCTCATCAGACACCTTTTTACAACACCACACGCCTGTCTAAAAGTTTTCTTGACAGGTCATGTTCATGACTTATAATGAAACGGTTTTATGAAGAATATATCAAGAATATAGTCGCTACCTTGTGTAAAAACAATCTTTTTTTTTAAAGCGGTGAGAATACGACCATGGCAATAGGTGAACTTTTAAGGGCCAAGGGCATAATATCGGATGACCAACTTGAGACCGTCCTTTATCATCAGAAAATTGCTGGCGGCCGTATCGGCGACAATCTAGTTGCGCTCGGATACATCAGCCGCGACAACCTCGAGGCAATTCTTCAGGAGCCGCCGCCCATACCCAAATCTGTCGACGAGACGGGGCTGGAGGGCAACTTTTTACTAAATTGTCTCCTCCGCACCATGTACATCTCCGCCCTTCAAACAATTCCGGAACTTTCAGAGCAAATAAAACTAACGCGAGGTGTAGTTGAGGAGTTGCTCACATTCGCAAAAAAAGAAGCGCTTGTAGAAATCCGCGGACCGTCGGAGAAAAACTACAATATCATGAGGTACGCTCTTACAGGCGCCGGCAAGGAGCGCGCGAACGAGGCGTTGCGTCGGTGCGAATATATTGGACCCGTACCTGTTACTTTGGAGGCGTATCAACTGCAAGTGCAGAAACAAACAATTACGAACGAGGTCATCGGCTTCGATAAGCTCAAAAAGGCGATGTCCCACCTTGTTCTTTCAGAGGATATTGTTCGACGGCTCGGCCCCGCATCCAATTCAGGTAGAGCTATCCTGATATACGGCGCTGCGGGTAACGGCAAGACCGCCATAGCGGAAGCTTTAATAAGCGCCTTCGAGCAACCGGTGTACATTCCCTACTCCATTGAAGCCGATGGACAGATCATCAAAATTTTCGATCCGTCGGTTCACGTGCCATTCAGTACAAACCCGGAGAACAGCAATGACCACGATCATCCTATGTTTTTGCCTCATATGGAATATGATCCACGGTGGGTACGCTGTCGAAGACCCTATATTATATCCGGCGGCGAACTGACACTTGAAATGCTGGATTTGGATTTTGATCCTCATTCGAAATACTACGAGGCGCCCCTACAGATGAAGGTCATCGGCGGCATCTTTGTTGTCGATGATTTCGGACGCCAGCGCGTGCGGCCGCACGAGTTGTTGAATCGGTGGATTTTCCCGCTCGAGCGCAAACTTGATTACCTGACGCTGCATACCGGCAAAAAATTTGCCTTGCTCTTCGACCAGTTGGTTATTTTTGCGACCAATTTTCCACCCGAGGAACTGATGGATCCGGCGCAGCTACGCCGGATTCACTACAAGATGAGAATTAGCCCGCCCACGGTGGATGAGTATAAAGAGATATTCCAGCGCGTCTGCACGTCCTATGGCTTGGAGTTTTCAGAAGAAGTGTTGAAGTACCTGCTCGATTCCTTTTATATCAAGCATAAAGTCCCATTCGCCGGCTTCCACCCGAAGTTTATTGCAGAGCATGTCATCGCGGCCTGCAATTACATAGGCGCGCAGCCTCATATCACTCACGAATTGCTTGCTGAGTCTATGGAGGACATGGTCGTGCTTCCTAATTCTCCGTCTCACGAATAAACCATCAATGTCCAAGCGGCTGGCTTTACTCATTCACTCCCTCGATTCTTCGTTTTCCTCTATATCCAAGCTGTTGGAAGCGCGCGATTGTTTTACCCAAGCGAGCGGATCTATCGAGGAAGCGGAGCGTGTTTTGAACGCGTTTTCCATTGACCAAATCAAGTTTATCTTTGCCGATGTAACACTGTGTCGTGGAAGCGTATGGCACAAGTTCATGGATCGGGTTTCTCAGCTGGGCAATCAACTAACGTTGGTTTGCTATAATCCGCAAAACCCGCAGGCTCTTTACAGCCTGCTGGGAAACCCCAACCCAACGATAACAGAGCCGACCGCACCCCACTCAATCAAAGCACCGCTAATGATCGGCGACACCCCTCAGTTTCACGAGGTGCTCAACCTGGCGAATCGATACGCGATGCACGACATCACGGTGCTGATAACCGGTGAAACCGGTACCGGCAAGGAAGTCATGGCTCAATATATTCACTCCAACGGAGCGCGTGCCGACAAACCTTTCGTCGGATGCAACATGACGGCGATTCCTGAAACGCTGGTAGAGAGCGAGCTCTTTGGTTATGTGCGCGGCGCGTTTACCGGGGCCGAAAGAAACAAAAAAGGATTTATTGAAGCGGCGGAGGGCGGTACGCTGTTTTTAGACGAGATTGGCGAGCTCGCCCCGTCTATTCAACTGAAGCTGTTGCGCTTTCTCGAGACGCGCCAGTACTACAGAGTCGGCGAATCCACCCCCAAGACCAGTGACGTTCGAATAATTGCCGCGACGAACAAAGAACTGGAAGAGGCGATTCAAGGACCCGGATTTAGAAAAGATCTCTATTTTCGGCTAAACAGCGCGCGGATTATCTTGCCTCCCCTACGGGGACGCAGAGAAGATATCATCCTAATGGTTGCGAACTTCGTTTATCAAGCATGCACCCAATTCCAGAAGCCCCTAAAAAAGCTCAGCAGCTCGGCAAAAGCGTTATTCTTGAACTATCCGTGGCCGGGCAATATCCGAGAACTCAAAAGTGTTATCGAAAGCGCCGCGATGGTCTCCGACAGCGATTATATCACGATCAGCGACTTGCCTATGAATCTGCAGCACTATGCTACGGGGCATCGCGAGGAAATCGGCAGCAGAGCCATCAAGAACATAGAAGAAGGCGAGAAGATTCTCATCGAAGACGCGTTGCGTCAGACCAATGGTAACAAAGCCAAAGCCGCCGAGGCCCTTGGCATATCCACCCGCACCCTTTACCGCAAGCTCGAAAAATTCGAAATTCTACAGTTCTGATCGGCCCAGGTTAGTGTTATTTGACGTCACCGATGCGTTCTCTGCACTAGACCGGAAAACGTATTTTGGCCTTGACCGTTTAAGCCCACGTGCACACGACCGCTTCCCTGTTCTAGCGTTTGGCCAACTACAGTGTAAAAAGTAATTCTTTGAGAAAATCCCAAACATACGTGGAACTAACCACGTACATTTTTGTTCGAGATGAACAGAGTTGTGGGAACTATCTAGGATTTCCGGGACAAAGCTGTCTGTACATAGCTGAAAACGTGCACTTTTTACCCGCCGTTGTGGTGGCAATCCTTTTGCTTTACAAGATTTAGCTGTGTCATGTCCGCCCCAAAATCGACCTTTGTTTTTATGAGTTGAAATGTTGTCGGCGAAAAAGGAAGATCCAACATCGGCGGTTCACTCTCTGGAGACTCCTCCCTCTATGGGCACCCCGCGTAACATCGTTGTCTCCATCCAGGGACTACAGCAAAGGCTAGGAGACTTCAGCTTAGAAGAAGTAGCCGACGCCGAAAACAAGACAAAGACTCTGTTACTTCGCCTGTCGGAATTGCACTGCCGGCTTGCATCACTCGCTGCAATCAAACGATCCATCACTATCGTCGGCGACACGCTCGAACAAACCAACATCGAACTACACGAAATGATTACGGCCGAAACGTCTTCCGCTTCGTTACATCCACAAGAAACGACTCAAGCGAGTAATCTAATTAAGTTTCCGCTCGGCGTTAGGTTGGCGCAACAAAACACGAGACAAATTTTACGTGATACGATCCCCGCCATGCCGCCAGTTTCGGAGCCCGCCGCGGAGCTTGCTCGCGTAAACGTTCAAGCTGACTCAAGTGAGCACACCACGAGCTTCGTTTTGGTAAACCCATCAGAGCTTTCGGATATTTCCTCACATTATAAAACCAGCGACAACTCCTCAACGGCGGACGAATCTCAGAAGCTGGGCTTCGACCCAGTCGCACAAGTGCAGCCAGCGCTGCTCGCAGAACATAACTCTATGGCTAGCGAGGATTTGATTGACGCAAGTGCACTCAACCAAGGTATAGGCGCAACTGCAGCAGGCGCAGAACACTCTGGTTCGGTTGCATCTGCGGACCGCTTACCGGCAAAATCAGAGTTCGACCAGCAACTGTTGGATGATCTTATTAAAAACTATGGTGAATTCGTCAGTTCCCCAGATACTGGGGTTACGGCGAAGCCGCAAGCAGACCGCAAGACAACCGCTGGTACGTTGACCGCAAAGATATTTTTGGAGCCGCCGTCTAGCGCTAGTGTGGCTAATCCCTCCCAACGGCCTCTTCCCGTCCCGAGAAGGGAAGGCGAGATCGACCGCGAGTTAAAAAAAATAATCAAAGACTACGGCGAATACGACATCTACTCACGGCAAAATCCGCTAAGTTTAAAGCTCGGCGTGATTGGGGCCTTCTTTCTCCTGGCAGCAGTCTTTTCGGGCTTTTATTTTTTCTCGTCAGCAAGAACGTCAAGCCCAGCTGCTGTCACGGAACCGGCAAGCATTACGCCGAGCGTCGAGAAAGGTTCTCACAATCAGGATAAAAGCGGCGGCCGTGAAATGCCCAAAAACAACGTGCCTCCCATGACCGAAAAATAAAGAAAGAAGGCTCAAACACCTTATGAAAAACGAACTGCAAAATCTTACCGAGGACATTTCCCGGCTCTACGAAGAGATTACTCAAAAAACTGAATCGCTCGGCCAAATCGGTAGCATTACCAGACTTTACGATGAACTGCAGATGCAACTGCAGAACATTTCAACCGAGGAAGTCGATCTCCTGCAGGCGCAGATCAAATCGACGTTGGAACAGATGGTGGGTATCAGCAAGAACCTAGCCGTCATTAAGACTCTAAAGATCACGCTTAACGATCATGACGAAATCGAAGAACAGGCTAGAACACTTCACGAAAATACAAACCTCCGCCGTTCCTTGTAAGAGCGTTCAACCTTCGCATAATACCGAGACATAACCAATGCAAGGAAATCTCTCCCAAATAAGCCTTAACGATATACTGATGCTCGCTACCGGCGGAAAAAAGTCTGGAGTTCTTAAACTCTCCCGCGGCAAAGAGAACGTCGAAGTTTACCTCGTAGAGGGCCGCATCGTGCACGCCACATGCCCCATCGGCGACGGCGAAAAGGCGCTTCTCTATCCGGTCACCTGGGGAGAAGGCACCTTCGCTCTATTGCCGAACGGCGTTTCGCCCACCGCCACGATAAAGAAATCATCCGCCGAAATTCTTGACGAAGTGAAAGCGATGAGTCGTGAATGGGAAAACATCCTCGAGGTTATACCTTCGGGTAAAACGATTTTTCGCATTGCGGATCTAGGTGAGGAACAAAATGGCCCTGTCACGGTTCCTCACGTAGGCTGGCGCGTTCTGAGCAAGATAGACGGCAGTCGCTCCGTACAAGAGATTGCCGAGAGCCTGCGCATTCCCTATGCTTACGCAGCCAAGGTGATCTTCAACTTACATAAGTCCGCTCTCGTTGAGCTTGTCGCATCTTCCGGAAGATCCGGGGGAGACATGGTACCAGCCCAGGTTTTGGGACAAATCATTATGCTCTTGACTGATATCCTAGGTCCCATGGCGTCCCTTGTTGTACGCGATCAAATCGAATCTTTGGGTGAAACACAAGATCGGTTTCCGGAATCCAAGCTGGAGGAGCTGATCGGCCAGATCGGCAAGGAGATCGGTAATGACAAACTCAGGCAGAAGTTTGAAGAATCCGCCTATCATGAAATGTCGAACGTTAAAAGATTCTAGCCAATTGGCGCTGATCCCGGAGGAAAGATGTCACAAGAAAGCATTTCAATCGAAGCTACCAAGGGTGGTAAGCCGTTGAGCCTGCCCTGGCAAGGAGCCGGTCTGGCGTGGAAAATCGGCGCTTCCTTCAGCACCTTGATTCTTTTGCTGGGAATCATGGTGATCGGCATTGTCTCTTACCTGACGAACAATGCCTTGCACCGACAGGTAGATTTGCGGGCGGTGGCCATCGCCACCAACCTGAGCGATGCCTCGGCAGCCTATGTATCTCGTCGCAACAGCTTGGAGCTCGACGCTCTGATTGCCAAGTATGGACGTCTTGATGGAGTTGCCTACGCCTATATTCAGGACTCTAGAGGTGAAATCATCGCGAGCAGCCTTCAGCCGTTTCCGCCCGAATTAAAGGACGCCAACGTTGAGAGGCGCGTGATGGGTTCACGCACGACCAGCGTTCGTGGGCGCTCGGTTTACGATACCCGCGTTCCTCTCCTCGAGGGACAGTTGGGCACGGTTCACGTCGGTCTTTGGGCGGAAACGGTTCGGGAAGATGTTCGCAGTACAGTTCTGACTATCGTTGGCTTGATCGCTCTGTGTCTTGCGGCAGGTATCGGCCTTTCACTCCTTTTAGCCGGCAAAGCAATCCGCCCTATTTTGGATTTGAAGGCCAGCGCAGACGAAATTAGCCGGGGCCAACTCGATAAACCGGTCGCAATTCAATCGAACGACGAGGTCGGCGAACTGGCTCGCTCATTAGAACGTATGAGAGCAAGCCTTAAAGCGGCGATGGTGCGACTCCAACGTGAGTAGATTCCAACGGATCAAGTAGAGAAGGAGAAGGCAAAATGTTGAAACGTTTAAAGCGTGCTTACTCAAAAATAGCGACACTAGCCGCCGTATCCTGTTTGATCGCCGGCGCCTCGCCCTCTGAAGTTAAGTCGGCAGAAGGCGGCTCAAGCCAACCTTTGAGGAAAGTTGTGATCGGCTACAGCGGTATTTCACCAAGCCAGGCGCCCGCTTGGGTTGCCCAGGAACACGGTTTTTTTAAGAGGAATGGTCTCGATGCGCAGCTTCTGTTCATTGAGGGTGGTAGCCGAACCGTTCAAACCCTCATTTCAGGCGATGTGGTGGCTGCACAGGTTGCGGGATCGTCCGTTCTTCAAAGTAACCTGCAAGGCTCCGGCATCGTCATGGTCGCCGGCTTCCTAAATACGATGGACTACAAGCTTATCGTGTCGCGCGACATCACGCGCCCGGACCAACTCAGAGGCAAAACCGTGGCCGTGAGCCGCATAGGCGCATCTTCGGATTTTGCCACTCGTTACGCTCTCGAGAAATACGGCTTGACGCCTGACAAGGACGTTGCTTTCGTTCAAATCGGCAGTCAACCGGCTCGCTTCTCCGCCCTTGAGGCAGGGAGAATACAGGGCGTGATGATTGCCGTACCATTGACAGCCAAAGCCAAAAAGATGGGCTTCAACACCCTTGCCGACTTACAGATGCTCGGCCTTGAATATCAACACACCGGCTTGGCTGTCAGCCAAAACGTCATCAAAACACAACCGGAACTCGTTCGAAGCATCTTAAAAGCCTTCGTCGAAAGCATTCATTTCATGAAAACTCACCGCAAAGAGTCCATAGCGGTATTGAGCAAGCATTTAAGATCCGACGACATGGAAGCGCTGGACGAAGCATACGACTCCATCGTGCAATCTCTTATTCCAGAGAAGCCATACCCCACAATCAAAGGGATTCAAATCATGCTCCGCGAGATGGGCATTAAAGAAACCGCCGCGAGAACAGCGAAACCCGAACAGTTTGTCGATCTGACTTTTATTAAAGAACTCGACAGCTCTGGATTCATCGACCGCCTCTATAAAACCAAGGTTCCGGTGGTTGCTAAAGCTGAACCGCGCGAGGATTTGGTTGCAACGCCTGCTGTGACCAGGGAACAGTTGGCATCCTCGGATTCGCAGATCAAACCCTTGGCGATTGAAGAAAAAGTTAAACCGATGGCGAAAACTACGGTAGCGGCGCCGGAAATAGCATTAGCTCCGGCAACTGCTTCTACGAAGCCGGCTCGAGCCACTCAAGGAGATCAGCAATATGTGGTTAAGCTCGGCGATACCCTGAGTAAACTCGCCGAACGTTTCTATAACTCGACTTCAAAGTGGGAAAAGATCTTCGAGGCTAACAAGGATATCGTTAAAAATCCCAACTACATCTATGTCGGGATGAAGCTCATGATTCCGGCCGAGGATCAAGCAAGCTAATAAAAACCGCTGAAAAGCAAGGGGTCGGACGGTATTTCCGTTCGACCCCTTTTTTATTCTCTTCTTTTTTCCCGAACGCGACATCGTAACAACGATCTTCACAAACAAGCCGCTGGCAGTGTTCGAAAACCAACACCATACAGCCTGTCAGACCTTCAAGTGCCGGAATTTTTCGATAACCTGAAAATCCTGCTTCAGTTTTTCCAGACGCTCGCCGATTTGCTCGATCCTCTCGTAGTCCAAATTACCCAAGAATTCTCCAGCGTAAGCTAAATACTGGATCTTTTCCGGTTCGATTTTCATTAACCTACTAGCAGTGGCGTCCACTGCAACCAGGTCATGACCGAAAATTAACACCCCACTTGCCTTGGCCTGTCCCTGCAAAGGGCCGTTGCCCTCCATGCCGACAATCC